>DASXOX010000065.1:0-1877 GCA_036493975.1 Solirubrobacteraceae bacterium | reverse complement strand
CGGCGCTGACGCGTGGCGGGCTGCGAGCCGGGGTTGAGGCGCTCGTGTCGGGCGTTTCGTTGCCGGTGAGCGTGGATGTTTCGGTCGAGCGCGTGCCAGCCGGCGTGGAGGCGACGGCCTATTTCGTGATCAGCGAGGCGCTCACGAATGTGATCAAGCACGCTCACGCCGGTCGCGCCAGCGTGATGGCTCGTGTTGAGCATGGCGAGCTGCGGGTCGAGGTTCACGACGACGGTGTCGGTGGGGCGCTAGGCGCACACGGCACCGGTTTAGAAGGTCTGGAGGACCGGGTGGCGGCGTTGGATGGTCTGCTTGTGCTGAACAGTCCGCCGGGTGAGGGCACGCGCGTCTGTGCGCTGTTGCCTGTGCCGCAGGAGAATCAGCCGTCC
The DNA here is from genome assembly GCA_036493975.1 of Solirubrobacteraceae bacterium. Classification (GTDB taxonomy): domain Bacteria; phylum Actinomycetota; class Thermoleophilia; order Solirubrobacterales; family Solirubrobacteraceae; genus Palsa-744. The sequence continues at coordinate 1,488 of DASXOX010000065.1, read as the reverse complement.
GGTGCGTCTCGCAGGTAGGCGAGCACGGCGAGCACCCGCCGGTGCTCGGTCTGGGCTGGATCGAGCTGGAGCTTGTGGAAGATGCTCGTTACGTGTTTCTCCACTGCCGCCTGGCTGACGAGGAGGGTCTTGGCGATGCCATGGTTGGACTTGCCCTCGGCCATCGCGGCGAGCACGTCTCGTTCGCGCGGGCTGAGCCGGTCCAAGGGGCGGTTGCGCTGGCGGCGGCCGAGCATCCGTCCGACGACCTCGGGATCGAGCGCGCTACCGCCCCCGGCGACGCGAGTGACGGCGTCGATGAAGCTGTCGACATCCCCGACGCGCTCTTTGAGTAGGTAGCCCACTCCCTCAGCGCGTTCCCCGATCAGGTCGAGCGCGTACCGCTCCTCGTAATACTGGGAAAGCACCAGCACGCCCGTGTGTGGCCGCTGGCGTCGCAGCTCGATCGCGGCACGCAGACCGTCGTCTCCGTGCCCCGGTGGCATGTTGACGTCGGCGATCACGACGGCCGGGCGGTGAGCGAGGCCCTTGCGCAACAGATCGGGGGCGTCGCCCGCCTGGGCGACGACGTCGAACCCAGCCTCGACGAGCAGTCGCGCGATCCCCTCCCGAAGGAGGACGTCGTCCTCACCGATTACCACTCGCAGGGTTTCTGACACTGGTCAACCCTACCGCGCGATTCCGGGCTATTGATCGCCGAGGAGTTGGGCCAGTGGCGCGTTGGGGAGGTCGGCTTTATTTACAAACGCGCGGGCCCCGGATTGCATGGCCTCCTCAGTCGTGGTGATGTCGCCGTCGATCGAGGTGAGAACCACCCGCGGGCGCCACGGCAGCGCTGCGAGCTCACGCGCGAGCGTGATCCCGTCCCCGTCGGGCAGCTCGACATCGACCAACATCGCCGAAGGCCTTAGCCGACCGGCCTCTGATAACGCCGCAGCGGCGCTCCCGGCTTCACCAACCACGCGCAACCCACTCCCGGAGAGCAGCCGGCGCGCCAGCTCGCGGAACTCCGGATCGTCGTCAACCACCAGAACCGATCGTGTCACGCGATCAATCATCGCCCTTTCGCACCCGCCAGAAGGTAGGGAAAGCCGGAAATGCTGGCGCTGGTAGGGATGCCCCTACCAGCCCGTCAGGAATTCGGGAGCGAGCTCTCTGGCGCATCCGTATGTACGAGTACGAGGGTCGCTGAGAACCTGCTCCGCATTGCAATGGCCGGGAGTACCTGAACTCCGTGAGCCAGGCGTCAGCCGAAGGGAGCGACCCACATGAGAACGTTCATTGACAGCGACAGCGCACCGCTGCAGAGGTCAATCGATGCGCTGCTCGAGGTCTATCTGTCTTGGCGCGCGGAGTGCGACGCGGTACGGCAGGCCTACCAATCGTGGACCGACTCCGACCGCAGCCAGCGCGCGTCCGCGTATGCGCGTTACGTAGTCGCGCTGGACCGCGAAGAGCACGCCGCCGGTGCGTATGCCCACGAGATCG
>DASXOX010000064.1:0-11009 GCA_036493975.1 Solirubrobacteraceae bacterium | reverse complement strand
AAATGGCCGAAGTAGCGCGGGTGCCCCTGGAAGGCGAAGGCCGAGACGGCGATCAGCGCGGCGGCGCCGATCACGACGACGAAGGCACCGATCCAGGTGTCGAGGCGCTCGTAGTTGATCCAGCGCGGCGTGATCCGCTTGTCGATGATGTTTGACTGCTGGAAGAACAGCTGCCACGGCGCGACCGTCGTGCCGACGATCGCGATGATCAACAGCACTGCCGTCGAGCTGCCGCCGCCGCGGATTCCCGGCAGGAACACGTCGTGCGCGATCGTTCCGGTGTGCGCGTGCACGAGAAACAGCAGCGGGATCACGAGGAAGTTGGCGATCACGAACATGTACATGAAGCGCTCCCAACTGCGAAAGCTGCCCGTCGAGGTGATGCCCACCAGCGCCGCCGCCGCCAGCGGCACCGCGATGTACTTGCTGATCCCGAAATAGCCGAGCGCGAGACTCACGCCGATGAACTCCGTCACGATCGTCAAGAAGTTCAAGACGAACAGGTCTCCCACCGAGAACCAGCCCCAGAAGCGCCCGAAGCGCTCGTTGATCAGGCGCGCGTGGCCGACGCCGGTGACGGCGCCCAGGCGGATCACCATCTCCTGGTTGACGATCAACACGGGGATCAGGAAGATCAGCGTCCACAGCAGCGTCGTCCCATAGTTCTGGCCCGCCTGCGCGTACGTCGAGACACCGCCAGCGTCGTTGTCGCCGACCATCACGATCAAGCCCGGTCCCATGATCGCCAGCAGCGCCATCACCCGCGAGCGCCAGTCGTGGCGCGCACCGGTGTCGCCCATCCGGATCGTGCCGAGCGCACCGCGGATGTCGCCGATGTGCGCCTCGTCCAGGACCGGCGGCACGCCATCGAGGATCGGCGGGGTCACGTGCCCCTGCTCGTCGGCGACTGTCGTCGGGTTCTCGGCCATCTCTTTCACCTCCTTTCTCTCTAGCTAGCCAGCTTTAGGGACTGCGATTCACGTCAGCAACTCACGCGACCGCAGGCCAAGAGAAAAAAACTTGAGAGAGGGTGCAGGGCCTTGCTGCTAAGCCCCGCGAGGACGGCCCGACGAGCGCGCAAGCGGCTGGGTACTTCGTGGCTGTTCTCGGTCCATCCCAGCCTCCTTTCCGCGGCGTGTCAGTGGGGTCGTCTTAGGCCAGACTAGCTCAATCGCGCACGAGCCCGAAGCGCCGCCGCCATCCTGCCGGCAACGTCAACTCGAGCACATCGTCCACCGTGATCACGCCCACTACGCGGTGCTCATCATCGAGGACGGGCAGCATCGCGAGGTTGTAGTCGGTCATCGTGCGCGCGACCTCCGGCAGGTCGGCATCCGTGGATACCGACTCAGGCTCTCGCTCGGCGACATCCGCCAGCCGCGCCGCCGGGTCCACGCGCATGAGCGCGACGATTGCCGCCGACCCCGCCAGCGCGCCAGTCGCGTCGAGCAGATAGACACTCGTCAGCATCTGCGGCCCGATGTCGCTCGCACGCACTCGAGCCAGCGCGTCCGCCACCGAGGCGCCTTCGTCGAGCGCAATGAAGTCCGGGCTCATCATGCCCCCCGCCGTCGAGGGGTTGTAGCCCAGCAGCGTTTCGATCCGCCGCCTGCCCGCCGGCGGCAGCAGCGCGAGGATCCGCGCGCGGCGCTCCTGGTCGATCTCCGCGATCAGGTCGACCGCGTCGTCGGGCGCCATCCGCGCCAGCACCGCCGCCACCTGCGCGTCGGGACGCTCGCGGATGAACTCAAGCTGATGATGCTCGTCGAGCTCCTCGAAAACATCGGCCTCCAGCTCGCGGTCCTGGCCGACCGCTTCGATCAGCTCCTCGCCCTCCTCATGCGAGGCCGCCTCGACGAGATCCGCGATCTCTGCCGGGTGGAGGTTTGCGAGCTTGCGGTGCGAGAAGCGCAGCCGCGCGCTCGGCACGTGGCCCACGAACGGCTCCATGTCGGTCCAGTCCAGGAACGGTCGATCCCCGATCAGGCGCTTCAGCGGCCTGGCAAGCGCGCGGCGTAGCTGCGCCCTGACGCTCGGATCGACGCCGACGACGCGCCACCAACCCTCGATGCAGGCCAGCTCGATCTCGTGGGCCGTAACGAGGCTCGGCGGATCCGACTCGACATTGACGAGCTTGCGAGCGAGCACGTCCTGGCGCAACAGCACCTCCCCTACGCGTCGCTCAAAGCGCCCGAGGTTCAGTTTCTGGCCAGACAGGTGCGCCGCCCCGGGCTCGAGCTTCGCCAGCTTGGAGACCGGCACGAACAGCTCGCGTCCCGCGATGCGAGCCTTCAGGCCCGTCACAGGGGGATAGCCGCCGTCGGCCAGCCGCACGATCACATCCTCGACTCGGCCGAGCCGCTCTCCGGCGCGATCCAGCAGCGGACTGCGAAGGATCGTCGATAGGTGCATCACTGGCTCGGGCAATGCACCCGATACGTTAGTGCACCGCGCGGGGGAAACCGGGCTTTGCAGGCTTTCTTCGCCCGCTCTTACGGGTCGCGCCAATCATCGCGGTATGACGCGCACACGCTCCGCGCCACCATGGCCCAGCATCCTGCTTGGCCTACTTTGCCTCGCCGCGATCGCCGCCGCCGCTCTGCTCGTCGGCCCGGCCTCCGCAAGACAGCGCCCCGCAGGGCGCCTCGTCACTGTCTCCCGCGGCGTCGTGCAGTCGACGGTCTCGGGCTCCGGGAACGTGCAGGCCGCAAGCCAGCTCAACCTTGGCTTCAAGGCCGCCGGCGTCGTCAGCCAGATCGACGTGCGCCAGGGCGAGCACGTCACCGAGGGCAAGCTGCTCGCTGAACTCGACCCCAAGAGCGCCGAAGTCGCGCTCGAACAAGCCAGAGCGAGCCAGCAGCAGGCCGAAGCCAACCTGCTCCAAGCGCAGCAGACAAGCGAACGCTCAGCCACCGCGAGCGCACCCACCCGCGCCGGAGCGGGCACTGCCTCCACGACGGTCAGCCCCGCGCTGCGCGAAGCCGACATCTCCTCGGCGAAGGCGGCCGTGAGAAGCGACGCGCTAGCCGTGCAGAGCGCCGAAGCGACGCTTGCCGATACAAGGCTCTACGCACCCCAGACCGGCACGATCGTCTCGCTCTCGGGCGAAGTCGGAGAAACCGCCGCCGCCAACGGGACCACGAGAGCGTCCGGCAGCTCCACCGCCAGCTCCACCGCGACAGGTAAATCCGGCGGAGGCGACTCCGGCGAATCGAGCGTGTCAGGCTCGGGAGCCTCAGCCGCCGCCGCACTCGGTGGCGCAGGTGCAGGTGCAGGCGGTGCCAGTAGCGGATCGGGCTCGTCCTCCGCGTCTTCCAGCTCCCCGTTCGCGGTGCTCAGCGATCTGAGCTCGATGCAGCTCGTCGTGCCGCTGAGTGAGTCCGAAGTCGGCGGAGTACACCCGGGACAGCCCGCCACGGTGACCGTCGAAGCACTCGAAGGCACCAAGCTCGCGGCGCACGTCGTGAGCGTCGCGACGCTCCCCACGAGCAGCAGCGGCGTGGTCAGCTACGACGTCACCTTCCAGCTCGACCAGCTCGCGAGCGGCCTGAAACCGGGGATGAGCGCGACCGCGGAAGTCGTCGTCAAACAGGCCGAAGGCGTCAACGTCCCGACCAGCGCGATCGCCGCCGGGACCGTCACGGTCGTGCACGACGGCTCCCAGGCGCGTCGCAGGATCGTCACGGGGCTCGCCGGCAACAGCTCGACGGTCGTCCTCAGCGGTCTGCGGGCCGGTGAAGAGATCCTTCTACCCGTCGCACGCACGAGCGCCGCGAGCTTGCTCGGTAGCCGCCTCGGGGGCGCGCTGGCGGGACGCCTCGGTGGCGGTGGCCCCAGCGCTGCAGGGCTCGGCGGCGGCGGTGCGATCGGCCTGCGCGGCGGCCTGCGGGGAGGCTGATGGAAACCACGGCCGTCATCGACGTGCGCGACGTCGAGAAGACATACCGCACGGGCGCGATCGCGGTGCACGCGCTGCGCGGCGTCACCCTGCGGATCGCGCGCGGAGACTTCGTCGCGATCATGGGAAGTTCGGGCAGTGGCAAGAGCACGCTGATGCACATCCTCGGCTGCCTGGACACCCCGACCCGCGGCCGCTACCTGCTCGACGGCATCGACTCGCGCGAGCTCGACGAGGACGACGCCGCGGACCTGCGCAACCGCAAGCTCGGTTTCGTCTTTCAAAGCTTCAACCTCGTGCCGCGCACGACCGCGGTCGCGAACGTCGAACTGCCGCTCGCCTACGCCGGCCTTCCGCGCGCCGAGCGCCGGCGTCGCGCGGAGCTCGCGCTGCTCGCCGTCGGGATGAGCGATCGCCTCACCCACCTCCCCGCGGAGCTCTCCGGCGGCCAGCAGCAACGCGTCGCGGTAGCCCGCGCGATTGTCACCAACCCCTCGCTGGTCCTCGCCGACGAGCCCACTGGGAATCTCGATTCGCACTCCACGCGCGACGTTCTTGGGATCTTCGCGCGCCTGCACGCCCATGGGCGCACGATCGTGCTGATCACCCACGAGCCCGACGTCGCCGCGCAGGCCAGGCGCATCGTGCGACTCAGCGACGGCGAGATCGTCGAAGACGGATGTCGCGCGTGATCGGCGCCGAGACACTGCGGATCGCGTGGGGCGGGATTCGCGCCAACCGCCTGCGCTCAGGCCTGACGATTCTCGGCATGACGATCGGGGTTGCCTCGGTGATCGTTCTGATCGCCGTCGGCAACGGCTCCTCGCAAGCCGTACAGCAGCGCATCGAGAGCCTCGGGACCAACGTCCTGCTCGTTCAGGGAGGGTCGATCCGCGGGGGCGCGCGCTTCGCGGCCTCCGCCACCCCGGTCTCGCTGACCAGGCAGGACGCCGCAGCGCTTCAGAACAAGAACGAAGCACCAGATGTCAAGAGCGCCGCCCCCGTCGTGAGCGCAAACGGCGTGACGCTCGTCTACAACGGCATCAGCTACCAGCCGGGCTCGTTCCTCGGCACGACCCCGCCATATCTGAGCGCCCGCGGATACCGAGTCGCGGAAGGCGCCGGACTGACGGGAGCCCAGGTCGCGCATCACGAGCGCGTCGCCGTGATTGGGCAGACGGTCGCCGAAGAGCTCTTCCCCGGCCAGGCGCCGGTGGGTCGCACGATGCGCGCGGGCGGCGTCAACTTCGAGATCGTCGGCGTGCTCGCGCCAAAGGGCTCCAACGGCATCGCCAATCTCGATGAAATCGTGATCGCGCCGATCTCAGCCGTGGAAGGCTCGCTCACCGGCTACGGGCCGATCGGCTCGATCACCGTGCAGGCCACCTCGGAGTCCGCGCTCGCCGCCGCCGAAGCCGAGGTGACGCAGATCATCGACCAGCGCCATCGCATCACGAACACCGCCGAACCCGGATTTCAGGTGATCAACCAGGGCGCGCTGCTTGAAACGACGAGCTCCACGAGCAGCGTCTTCACGACACTGCTCGGCGAGGTCGCCGCGATCTCGCTGCTGGTCGGCGGCATCGGCGTGATGAACATCATGCTCGTCAGCGTCACCGAGCGCACCCGCGAGATCGGCATCCGCAAGGCGATCGGAGCGCGGCGCAGCGACATCCTCACGCAGTTCCTCACCGAGGCCGTGCTCGTCTCGCTCCTCGGAGGCGTCGCCGGTGTGCTCGCGGGCGTGCTCGGCAGTCAGTTCGAAATCGCCGGCGTGCGCCCCGTGATCGCGACCTACTCGATCTTCCTGGCCTTCGGCGCCGCCGTACTGACGGGCCTGTTCTTCGGCACCTATCCCGCCGGGCGCGCCGCGCGCCTGCGACCGATCGAGGCGTTGCGCTTCGAGTGAGGACCACGCGACTATGACCACATCTACTAACAAACCCCTGCCACCCGACCCTCTTTCCCCCGCCACCACCCCCGACGAGCACGCGATCGGCGACGCAGAACTCGAATCGGGCGAGCTTCCCCCGCGCCCCCGTCGCCGCCTGCTGGGAGCGGGTGGAAATCCCGTTCAGATCGCGCTGCTGGGCGTCCTCGTGACCGCGAGCGGCTTCATCGGCGGCGTGCTGGTCGAGAAGGGCCAGGCGTCCACCAACTCGACAGCAGGTGGTGGGTTGGCCTCCGGCCTAGCCGCCGGGCTCACCGCATCGCGTGGCCCCACCGCGCGGGGCGGACTGCTGGGACGGCGCGCCGGCGCGGGCGCGACGATCGGTGAAGTCACCTATATCTCAGGCAACACGCTCTATGTGAGCGACTTTGAAGGCAACACCGTCAAGGTCAAGACGTCCGCGGCGTCGGCGATCACGAAGACCGTCAAGGCACGCGTGCACGACATCCGCCCCGGCGAAACCGTGATCGTACGCGGGACCAAGGACGCGAGAGGAGCCGTGAACGCCGAATCGGTGAGCGTCGGTGGCGCCGCCGGCGGCACGCTAGGCACATTGTTCGGCGGGGCGGGCGGCGCCCGCGGCGGCGGGGCACGCGGAGAAGCCTCCGGTGGTGGAGGACCGGCAGGTGAATCGATCCTGTTCGGCAAGTGAGGCGTGCTTGGTCGCAAGAACCGCAACAATCCCACTCCTTACATAAGTCTTTAGGTCGGTCCAATACAAAGGAGCTCGATGTCCCACCTCAGCAAGCTGTCCTCGAAGTTGGTGGGCGCGACCGCAGCGGCGCTCGTCCTGCTGGCGTGCGCCGGCCTGACTGCATGCGGTAGCTCGTCCTCGACCACCGCCAGCACCGCCGCGAGCGCCGCGGCAGCGAGCTCCAGCAAGAGCGCCACAACGACAAGCACCACGGCCACGAACACCGCAACGACCGGCGGTGCGACGACCGGCACCGCAACGACCGGCGGTGCGCAGGCCAACAAGGGCGCGCCCGTTAGCGCCTCGGTCGGGGCGCGCTTCGCCGCGATGCGCGCGTGCCTGAGCAAGAGCGGCGTCACCCTGCCCCAACGTGCGGGTGGCGCTCCCGGCGTTCTCGGAGCACCGCAGCTCCCCAAGGGCATGACGCGTGTGCAGTACGCCGAACTGCTCCGCAAATGCGGCGGCGGCGCCCCAGCGCTGAGGGCCAAGAACAGGTTCAGCAATACGCGCTTCCGTCAGGCGCTCGTGAGCTTCGCGAAGTGTCTGCGCCAGAACGGCATCAACGTCCCGCTACCCAACACCAGCGGGAAGGGGCCGATCTTCGACACCAAGGGCATCGATACCGCGAGCCCCAAGTTCCAGCAGGCCCGACGCAAGTGCCGCTCCACGCTGGTCCTAGCGTTGCGGAGCGGGGCTCGTGCGGGCCGCGCCACGCGCTAGCCCGCAGGGCTTAGACGAGTCAGCGAGCGCCGAGTCCGTGATTTGTGGGAGCGGCCTGAGGATCGCGGATCGCCGAGGCGCTCGGAGCGAACGCCACAGTTGGCTGCGGGATCGCGGCGATCCTCGAGATCAGCCGGTCCCACTGAGCGCGGCTGAGGCTGCCGCCGGCGGCGGCGAGCGGCGACGGGGGGCGGCGGGCGGCTTTCGCCCCCATCTTCGCCCCGGCTGTGACAGGCCCGAATGCGACGCGGATCCGATTCCAGTCGGCGGCGTGAGCGAGCGTGCTGGGCGCGTGGGGGTATTCCATGAGGCTGTAGATCCGGCTCGGCAGCCACTGGCGGTGCAGCGTGAGCAGCGCGCGGATCGTGGTGTCGGCGATCGTTCCCGGTCCCTGGTGGCCGGCGATCGGGATGCCGTTGATCGCGGTGATGTCAAGCGTGCCGCCGGCGAAGTGCTCGAAGACCGGACCAGCGGCTGTGGTGCGCCCGCGCGCGCAGCGCAGCGCACCGACGGTCGGCTGCAGGCCGCTGCGCGAGAGGAACTCGAGCACTCCGAGCACACGCCTGTCGACTGCGCCCTCCTGCACGTCGCGGCGACCGCACGCATCGAGCTGGATGCCGGGATCGGACAGCACCGAGCGCTGCAGCTCGCTCTTGGACATCGCGAACACCTCCTGGGCGGTCGCGCCGAGCAGCTCAACTTTTCCTTTGGAGCCGCGGGGGTGCAGCGCAATCGCGAGCTCTCGCCAGTTGGCCAGCAGCGCGCGGGGGTCGATCGTGCCGTTGTCGCCGGCGGGGCGGACCGCGAAGCGCAGCTTGCCCGCGCTCGGGGCTGGAGAGGCCGAGAGGTGACCGAGGACGGTGCCCCGCGAGACGAGCGAGCCGTTGCGTAGCGGCAGCCAGCGCCCACCTTCGCGGGCGCGAGAGTTGGCGGCGCGCACAGCCGCTGCGCGCGCGAGCGGATTAGCGGGGTGGGCGTAGAGGCGCACCTTGCCCATGCCCGCCGGCGCCGTTTCGGCTTCCGGTTCGACCGGCGGCATTGCGCTCGGTGCACGAGTGTGCGCCTTGACGTGGAGCGTCGTCGGGCGCTGGTGACCGGCGCTCGCGGGAAGCGTCGGGACGGGATCCGCGGCTGGCTGGCCGGCGACGGAGCCCGCATCAGCGCTGCTGTGCGTGCCGGCAAGCGCGATTCCCGGCGTGTGCTGCGCGCGCTCGGACGGCGGCTTGGGCCTGGGGTAGCGCGGAGCGACGCTGCCGAGACCGGCGTAGGTGAAGATGTCGCCGTAGACGTCGCGCAGCACGAGGTAGCGCCCCAACGCGCGCGAGTGCCCGAGGTGGACGACGCGCCCGTTCTGGACCGCGACGACCGCCGCGCCAGGCGCACCGGTCAGCTCCATCAGCTGTGAAGGCTTCGCGGCGGCGTCCGCCGCGGCTTCCGCATGCGCTGCGACTACCAGCGGCGGGGGCGGCGGAGTCGAACCGGGGACCTGCGCGATTTGGTCCGCACTGCTGCCCTTCGCCGCGTGTAGACCCGCAGCGGTGCCGTGCAGTGCGGCGGCGCCGGCGACTAGCGGGCTCGCCGGCACGGCACCGGCCGTCGCGGTGGAGAGGGTCGTGCCTTCAGCACCGGCCCCCGCGATCGAAGTCGAGGGCGCTTCGGCGCTCGCGGACGGTGGGTAGACGGTCCCCGCGGCCGCGTGCGCGCCGGCGGTCGGTAGGCGGCCGTCGACGAGTCCCGTCAGGGTCCCGATGATCGAGCGCGGGTAGCTCGCGATCAGGCGCGCGCGGAGCAGCACCGATTCGACGTAGGCCTGCGAGTGGTTGTAGGCGAGGATCGCGCGATGCAGGTTCTGCGAGGCCCCCGCCGCGTGTAGGTAGCGCGCGGCGGCGAAGATCGCGTCAACCGGGTTGTATGGGTCGGCGTAACCGGCCTTGGTGGCGTCAACGCCGTACTGCAGCCACGTCGCGGGCATGAACTGCATCCACCCGACGGCGCCGGCGGTCGACACCGCGACGTCGGTTCCAAAGTCGGTCTCGACTTCGTTGATCGCCGCGAGGATCTGCCAGGGGACGTCGTACTGGACCGCCGCGGCCTGGTAGACGGGCAGCAGGAACAGGGGCACGCGGTAGAAGTCCAGCGCCTGGGCCGATACCGCAGAGCTCGCGAGCAGTGAGGCCAGCGAACCGGCTTCTCCGCCGACCATTTGTGGAGCGGGAGCGACCCCATTGGGGGTGCCCGCAGGGACACTCGCGGGACCGTTCTGGGGCGCCTTCGAGCCGCCTTCGGGCTGTCCCTGGACGGTCGTCGATTCGGTGCTCGACGTGCCACTGGCCGAGCCGTGCTCGCCGCGCGTCGTGCGCTGGCGCCGCTGCACGACGACAGTCGGCGCCGGGGTCGGACCTTCCTCCGCAGACGGCCCGTTCGCGGGTGCGGGCACCGATGCCGGGGCGGGGGCCGAGGCATCGGGGCTCGTTGAAGCGGGGCTCGTCTGGGTCGTGCTGGTACTGGACGGCGGCGAGCCCGTCGAGGTGCTTGTTGCAGATTCTTCGGCGGGCGTCGGGGAGCCGCTCGGCGATTCGTGTGGCGTCGTTTCGGTGACCGGCGGCGGCGCTTCGGCGCTGGGAGCGCTGGTCGTGGCGGCTTCCGCCCCCCACCCTGCAGCCGGCCCGGCGAGCCCGGCGGCGCTGAGGCCGCCACCGGCGAGCATCGAGAGCGCGGCACGGCGCCTCCAGCGGCCTCGACGGGTCATCGGAGCTCTCCCTCGCGCACTCCTCGTGCGGGATCGACGGCATACCCCAAAGCACCGGCACCCGGGGCGGCGTTAGTCGTCTCGTTCGATGTCGGTCGTGGTCGCATCAGCGGGGGTACGGGAAGGCCGCAGTCGCTGGCGCGCCCCGAATGGGGTTCATATCGGCAGACAATCACGTCGCGGTAAAGGATTTGTAATCTCGGTCGCGCTGGGGAGTGGCTTTGTCGGAGCTGGACTCTCCCCATGTCGGCCAAAGCGGCTGCAATCTACAGGCCTGCGAGGCGGATCCCCGCGTATGGCCGAATTGCGGATTTTGCGCAGGATCCCTTGCATGAGCGCGACGGGCACGCGATCTGTACGCTTAAACGCGTGGAAGCGATCCTCTCGGTCCTGCAGGTCGTCATCGCGGTGGTCATGATCTTCCTCGTGCTGATGCACTCCGGGAAGGACTCCGGGCTCTCCGGCGCCTTTGGAGTGGGTACCGGCGCGGGTCCCCTCGGGGGCGGCTCGATGGTCGAGCGCAACCTCAACCGCTGGACCGTGTTCTTCGCGATCCTGTTCGTCGGAAACACGATCTTGCTGTTGAAGAAGCCCTGGGCGTAAGCCTAGGTTCGCCCACAGGGCTCTAGACGGCGCTCGGAACCTCAGCGTCGCCCGACATCTCGTCGCCCGACATATCGGCGACACCCGCCGTCACAGGGTCACCCGCCGTCACAGGGTCACCCGAAATCTCAACCTCGCGATTCTCGGCACCGGCTTCGTCAAGCGACTCGAGCCGGTCGAGGATCGCAAGCGCCTCGGCGCGCAACGTCGCGCCGGTCGCCTCGTAGTCCTCGCGCGAGAGCTTGCCGGTGCCGTAGTCGAGCTCGAGCTCGCGCAGCTCGCGGTACTTGACCTCGCGCGCGGCCTCCAGCGCGGCGAGCCCGGGCACGGCGGTGTCCCCTACCCCAACACCAGCGCGTCGTTGTGAAGCGTGGGCACCCCGCCGCGCGCGCGT
>DASXOX010000063.1:0-13607 GCA_036493975.1 Solirubrobacteraceae bacterium | reverse complement strand
TGCTTGCTGCGGTGACCGCGACGACGCGGTTGCCTTGGAGCGTCTCGTGGACGCTGAGCTGCAGTTTGATCGTGCAGCCGCTCGCGGCCTGCGCGGAGCAGCGCACCGCAACCGAGACCCCGCCGCGTCCGACACGAGGCGCGCCGACGGTCGTCTCGGAGATCGTGCCCAGGCCGCCGGCGGGGACGGTCACGAATGCGCTCGTCGCGCTCTTGCTGCCTTCGGCCGTGGTGGCCGTGACACGGCACTGAAGGTGATGGGAGACGTCGGCCGCGGCGACCGTGTAGGTCGAAGCGCCGGCGCCGCCGATCGCGTGCGTGTCGCGCAGCCACGCGTAGGCGAGCGTCGAGGCGATCGTGCTTGTGACGCCCGGTTTGCACGTGAGTCGCTGTCCGGGCGCCGGCGTGCCGCCGATCGAGGGGTGCGGTTCGACGACGCCGGGCGCCAGCGTCTTGAAGGTCTCATCGACGCCCACGCTCGTGCCGGTCGCCGACCCCCCCAGCAGGCGGTAGTGGTAGGTGGTGTCGTTCACGAGGTTTGCCAGCGCCGCCGCGACCGGCACGGCGGCGCCGCCGGTCGGGGTGCTCGCGCACGGCGTGCTCGACCCGTAGGCGGTGCTCGTCCCGTATTCGAACCGACACGCAGTCAATGCGGCGTCGTTGGGATTGACGGTGCCGGTGAGGATCGCGGTCGTGTGCCCGACTTCGGCGGGCGGACCGCTCGTGGCTACCGGAGCCGGTACCGTCGCGGTGAAGACGCGGCCGCTCGCATCGACTGCCGCGCACAGCCCTTCGGCGAGGCACGCCACCCCGTTCAGCGCCCTCGGGGGCTGCGTGTCAAGTGCGCTCGCCGGCCACGACGGTGGGACGGCGGTGGGGTTGTCGCTCGCAAACGCGTAGCCGGTGCCGTCCGCGGCGACGCACAGGCCGGTGGAGGCGCACGCCAGCGCCCGCGGAGCGCCGAGCGTGTCGAACACGGTGGAGGTCCAGGTCGCGCCCGAGCCCGGCGCGGTTCCGGGGCCGAGCGTGGCTGCGGCGTTGGAGCTCGCAAACGCGCCGCCGCCACCGCTCACCGCCGTACACGCGCCCGCCCCGTAGCACGACACGGTGAGCGGGGTGAGGCTCGGGTCGATCAGGCGGGCGTGCCACGCCGACGGCCCGCCGGTCGGTTCGGTGCTGAGCAGTGCGCGTCCTTCGCCGTCGACGGCGACGCACAGCGCCGGTGACGCACAAGAAACCGAGGTGAGCGTCGTAGCGATCGAGATCGGGGAGGACCACGCGCCCGGCGCCGCGACAGCCGGGCTCGTGCTGAAGATCGCTCGGCCTTCGCCGTCCGCCGCGACGCACAGCCCGGCCGACGCACATGACACCGACGTCAGGGCGGCCGTCCCGTCGACCGTGACTGGGCTCCACGCGCCCGCTCCGGCGGAGGGGTTCGTGCTGACGATCGCGCGACCCGCTTCATCGACCGCGATACACAGAGCCACCGACGGGCAGGAGATCGACGTCAGGGCTCGCGAACCGTCGATCGCGAACACCGACCACGATCCTGCTGAATCGGCGGCGGGATGGGTGCTGAGCACGGCACGGCCGGCGTCGTCCACGGCGACGCACAGCTCCAGCGATGGACATGAGATCGCGCGCAGCGAATGGCCGCCGTCGACTTCCACGGGACCCGACCAGCTGAGCGTCGGGGCCGCGTTTGCGGGCAGCGCAAGGACGCAGGCCGCGCACAGCGCGGCACAGAGGAGCAGAGCAAGCTTCGCGGGCGCGCGGGCCGGCAAGCGGGTCATCTCAGATGCAACACCGACGGACCGCCGCGGTTGCGCCAGTGTGGCGACAGATCGCGAACGGGCTGACGTTGCAGACGATCGTCTGCTATTAAACGCCCACGATGAGTACAAGCGACAACAATTTGCGCGCGCCGGGCAACGGCGATCGACGGGGTTCTGGGGGAGATCTGGGGCTGGAGGAGGCGCTCACGCTTGCCGGGGAGGCGCGTTACTCCCAATCGCTCGACCGCGGTCTGGCGATCCTGCTGTGCTTCGCGCCCGAGCGTCCGTTGCTCGGGATCGCCGAGCTCGCGGACATGCTCGGGATGAGTCGCAGCACCACCCACCGCTACGTGACCACGCTCGTCGTGCTGGGCTATCTGCAACAGGGCGCGCGGCGCAAGTACCGCCTGGCGTTGCGCGTGACCGAGCTGGGCCTGTCTGCGATGAACGCGACGGGCCTGCGCGAGCATGCGCGGCCCTACGTCGAGGATCTCAGCCGTCGATCGGGCTACGCGGTCAGCGTCGCGGTTCTCGACGGTCCTGAGGTGCTCTGCGTGGACGGCGTCCACGGTCGACGCGGGCCGAGACTGGTCGGGCCGCGGGTGGATTCCGACGAGCGGCTGCCGGCGTACTGCACGGCGGCCGGCAAGCTCTTGATTGCGTACCTACCGCCACGCGAGCGGCGGGCGGTTCTCGCCGAGTTGGAGCTCAAGCGATGTGGTCCACGGACGATCGTGAGCAAACGCGCGCTGCGGGTCGAGCTGGAGGGGATCTCCAAGGTTGGGCTCGCGACCGGCGCTGAGGAGCTCGCGGCCGGCCTGCTGGAGATCGCGGCGCCCGTGCGATCGGAGTCCTCGGAGGTCGTCGCGGCCGTCAGTATGTCGGCGCACAACTCGACGATCTCACTGCAGGGGCTCGTGGATCAGCTCGGTCCACACCTGATCTCCACGGCGGATCGCATCGCGGCACGGCTGGGCTATCGCCGCGAGGATGAGCGCAGCTGGAGTCACCGGACGGCAGGGAGCGCGAGCCGGTAGGCACGCGGGCCACTCAGCTCGCAGTGAGCACCGTCTTGATGCCGCCGCCGAGGAAGTGCTCGCGCAGCGCCTCCGGTGCGTCCTCGAGCGCCGCCACGCACGTGGTGACGGTCTCGGGGCGTAGGCGCCCGGCGACGATCAGCTCCAACACGCTGGGGATCAGCGCGCGCGCGTTGGTGCGTCCTAGGTGGAGCGTCGCGTTGCGTCCGTACATCAGCAGGATCGGTATGCGGGTGCTGCGGTGCAGACCGCCGGCGCTCGAGCAGATCCCGTCGGGCGCGGTGCACGCCAGCGCGAGGCGCAGGCCGGTGGCGCTGACATCCACGACCAATGGCGCGGGCGCGCGGCGATGCAGTTCGCGCGGGCGTAGCGCCTTCAGTCCGAGGCGCTCGGCGTGCGCGCGCACATGCGGGCGGCCGTCGGCGAAGGAGATGTTGTGAGCGCCCAGGGCGCGCGCGACGAGGCCCGCGTACAGCGGCACGCTCGGGCTGAACAGCGTGCGCGTCGTCGCCGATCCAAGCACCAGGACCTCGGCGTCGGGGTCTTTCTCAAGCAGCGAGGGCAGATGGGGTGCGACATGGCGGTAGGCGTCGCAGATGTTGTCCGCCACGCTCGCCACCGCGGCCGGCTCCACGCCCTCGGGCAGCGGCAGGAGCATCGCGTCGGCATAGGGCACGGCGAGCTCGTCGGAGAACGCGCCGCCCCAATGCCCACCGGTGAGCCCGAACCCGTACATCGACGCCGGCGGGACGCTCACGCAGTTGGCCGTGCGCCCCTCCCGGCACGGTGTGCAGACGCCGCAGTTGATCTGAAAGGGCACGATCACGCGATCCCCGACGCTGACCGTCGTGACCTGCTCGCCGATCGCCAGCACCTCGGCGACGCATTCGTGCCCGAGGTGCAGCGGAAGCGGAAATAGCGTCGCGCCGAGCGCCAGCGGGCAGTCCAGATCGCACGTACTGGCCGCAATCGGATGAACGATCGCCCCCTGCGGTCCCGGCAGTTGCGGCGCCGGGGCGCTGGTCCAGCGCATCCGCCCCCCGGGAGCGGCGCTGAGCGCGCGCATCGTGGGGCGGCTCGGGTGCAGCCGCTCGCGTCCGCGCTCGCGCCCGGCGTCCACCATGCGTCGCAGGCGCTGCTCGGCGGAGCGCTCCCATGCGACGCGCATACCGGTCGCTGCACTCGGGGTCAAAAGGCGGCTGTAGTGGCGCAGTGCGCCGCGCGGTCGCGGCCGGGTCAGGCTGGCGAGCACCCTCTCAGCTTATAGCGGCGCCGCCCGCCAGCGGCGGATGTCCGGCAGCGGGGTCAGGATCTCTTCGACCTGGCCGCGCAGCGGCTCGTAGCGCGGTGGCAGCGAGAGCGCCTCGCCGAGCGTCTCGAACGGCTCGTCAATCGTGTAGCCCGCGCCGTCGAGCGTGGCGAGCTCGAAGATGATGCCGCCGGGCTCGCGGAAGTAGACCGACTCGAAGTAGTAGCGGTCGATGATCGGTGTCGCGTGCATCCCGGCGTCGATCAGTCGCTCGCGCCAATGCGCCTGCTCGGAGGCGAGCACCGACCACGCGATGTGGTGCACCGTTCCCGCTCCCTGCACGCCGCGCGTGGAGCTCTGCTCGAAGATGATGCGCCCGCCGCGGTGCTCGCCGCGCGCCTCCCAGTCGTGCGCGGTTCGCTCTGAGAATCCAAGTGTCTCGCGCAGGAGCGCCTCGCTGCGCGCCGGGTCGGCGACGAGCGCGCGCACCCCCTCGAAGCCCCGCAGCGCATGCTCCAGCGGGATCTCCGTCGAGAGCGCTCGCAGGGGCTCGTCGGGACGCTCCACGACAGCGAGCTCGTGGCTCATGCCCTCGGGGTCGGCAAAGCGCAGGCTGCCTGGCTCGCGTCGGACCGCGACATCCTCTCCGGCCAAGCGCTCTGCCCAGAAGTCGAGTGCGCGCTCGTCGGCGACGCGGTGGACGATCTCAGAGAGCATGCCCGCACCGGCTTGCCCGGGACGCGCGCCGGGGTACTCGAAGAACGTGACGTCCGCGCCCGGTGAGCCGCGCTCATCGGCGTAGAAGAGGTGGTAGAAGCTCGGGTCGTCCTGGTTGACCGTGCGCTTGACCAGCCGCAACCCCAGCACCCGCGCGTAGAAGTCGACGTTGCGCGGAGCGTCGCCGGTGATCAGGCTGATGTGGTGGATGCCGTCGATCGCGTGCATCGCGCTGCTCCAATCATGACGATCCGGCGAACGCCGCGAGGATCTCCGCCAGGCGCTCGGGCTGGTCCTCTGGGGTGAAGCTATAGGCGTCCGCGATCGGCTCGATCCGGGCGCGGGGGAGGGCTGTGGCGTAGCGCTCGGCGTGCTCGTAGGGGAACACGCGGTCCTCGGTCGGCCACGCCAGCAGCACAGGACCCTCGAAGCTCTCGATCAGCCGCGCCCCAGCCCGGCGCACCGGCTCGGCCGACAAGGCTCCGCACCCCTCCGGCGTCAGGTCGGCGTCGGCGTTCAACGCCAACGTGTGACCGCCGAGGGGGAGGTCGAGCGTCACGCACGTGAAGTTGCCCGCGAGCTGCTGCACAATCGCGCGCCACAGGTTCGCGTTTGCGAGCCAGCCGTGCGCGAACACGACCGTCGGGCCCTCGCCGCGCACGAAGCACCGCAACGAACCTTGGGGAAGGTCGAGCACACGCGGCTCTCCAAGTAGCTCTGAGCGCCAGCGCCAGTCGATGTCTGTGGCGGTCGTCTCGGTAGCCATCAGCGTCCTCTCATTCGGTGGATCACACAGCCTACGCTGGGCCGAAACCATCCAGCACCGCGTTGACCGCCAACGCCCAGCGGCGGTTGACCGAGGCTTGCGTGCTGCCGAGCCGCTGCGCGTTCTCGGCCGCCACGAGACCCTGCACGACAGCGACGAGCACGTGCGCGAGGTCGGTCGCTTTGCCGTGCAGCGTCCCAGCGTCGATCGCGCGCTGTACGCGCTCGACGATGAACATTCGTACCGACGCCCCCGCCTGCAGCTCCGAGGCGCTTGGGTCGAAGTCGGCGAACGGGCGCGAGAACATCACTTGCGCGAGCACTGGGTACGCGCGGATGAAGCTCCGGTAGGTCTCTGCCAGCGCCACCAGGTCGGCCCGCGGATCGTCGGTCTCCTGGAGCGCATCGAGCTCGCCTCGCAGCATGCGAAAGCCCTCGAAGAACACCTCGCGCAGCAAGCCCGCCTTGTCGCCGAAGAGCTCGTAGAGAGCCGGCGGCGAAGTTTCCGCCTTGCGCGCGATGCCACGCGCGGTAAATGCGCCCACGCCTTCGCGGGTCAGCAGGTCGAGGGCCGCGGCGAGCACGTGCTCGCGCAGCTCCGGCGTGCGCCGCTTGGGTCTAGGCATACCGACCCCCATCCAAATCCAAAATAAAAACAATGTTTCGGAACACCGTTACAGTATAGGAAGAGGCCCTCGGCGAAAACAGAACGGGAGATGCTTAGATGAGCGAACTGGCGACGTACGAGCTCGACGGACGGATCGCGACGATCACCCTGGACGACGGCAAGGTCAACGCGTTCTCGATCGCGATGCTCCGTGCGATTCACGGCGCCCTCGACGAGGCCGAGCGCGACGGGGCGGTTGTCGTGCTGCGCGGTCGCGAGGGTTATTTCTCCGCCGGGTTCGATCTGAAGGTCTTCGGCGGCGGCGACGTCGCTCAGGTGCTCGAGATGCTCAACCTAGGCGCCACACTCGCCGAGCGCCTGCTGTCGTTCAAGACGCCCGTCGTGATCGCCAGCACCGGCCACACCGTCGCCGCCGGCGCATTCCTGCTGCTCGCCGCCGATTGTCGGATCGGGACCGACGGGCCGTTTCAAATCGGTCTCAACGAGGTCAAGATCGGTCTCACCGTGCCGTGGTTCGTGATCGAGCTCGCCCGCCAGCGCCTGCACCCCGCGCACTTCTCGCGCGCCGTCGTCTGCGCCAACATGTACGGCCCGCGCGAGGCCGTCGGAGCCGGGTTCCTCGACCGCGTCGTCGCCGCCGAGGAACTGCGCGAGGCCAGCTTGGAGGAGGCCGCGCGGCTCGCCGAGCTGAACGCCGCCGCCCACACTGCGACCAAGCTCCGCGCGCGCGCCGCCACGCTTGCCGCGATGCGCTCCGCGATCGAGAGCGAGCTGACCGTCGAGGGGCTCAGCGGGGAGAGCGCGCCGGCTTGAGCGCGCCCGCCGCCGCCTGCTCTTCCCAGAACCCGACCGTCTCGCGCTCGTGGCGGATCCCCAGCTCCAGCGCGAGCCGGGGGCCAGGGGGCCCCTGCGCGGCGATCATCTGCTCGTGCAGCGCCTCGTATTCGGTCAGCCGCCGGCGGTGCGTCGCGAGCTGGACTTCGGCCAGCTCGTGTGGATCGGCGCCGAAGAAGAGCTTCAGCAGCGCGAGGTCGCGCAGCATGTAGAGCTCGGGTTCCAGCGTGCCCAGCCAGTCGCGCAGCGCGTCGCGGCCGCGCTCGGTGAGCGCGTAGAGCTTGCGCCGCCTGCCCTCCTGCTCGCGGCGCTCCGTCAGATAGCCCGCGCGCGTCAAGCGCACCGGCTCGGCGTAGAGCTGGGAGTGGGGGAGCGACCAGAAGTGCCCCACCGTCGCCGACACCATCTGCTTGAGGTCGTATGGCGTCGCCTCGCCCGCGAACGACAGCAGGCCCAGCACGATGTGCGACGTCGGGGTCAGGTCTATGTCATCGCTCATCGAAGCCCGCCTCCCTCTTGACAATCATCCAGTTCAGATGGTATGTTTTGGACCGTTGTCTATGGATGGTGGAGGCGAGCTTAAATGACCGCACGATTGGCTGCTCTGAACCTGTTCGTGGCCGCCCTGCTCGGAGTCGCGATTCTCCTGAGCGCCGCGGCCGGCGCTGCGGCGGCTCCGAAGGTTGCGCTTCAGGTCGTCGCGCTCCCGATACCCGGCTTCCCGGGGACCGGCGACATCTTGGGAGCCGCCGCCGCGGTGCAGGTCCGGGTCACGATCTCCGGGACCGAATACGGAGGCTTCCCATCGCCGCTTACGCAGATGGCGCTGTACGCGCCCGTCGGGTTCAAGGTCGCCACGAGCGGATTCGCCGCCTGCGCGCCGGCGGCGCTCGAAGCCGGGGGCGCCCCGGCGTGCCCGAAGCGCTCACGCGCCGGGCCGGTCGGGGAAGGGCTCGGCGTCGTGAGCTTCGGCGGCGAACGCGTCGACGAGAAGGTCTCGATTCAAGGGTTCTTCGCGCCAGGCGGCGGCTTGACGTTCAACGCGGAAGGCCGTACGCCCGCCTCCTTCCAGGTCCTCGAAAGCGCGCACTGGACAACCGCCGGGGCGCCCTACGGGCCGGAGATGATCGTCGACGTCCCGCTCGTCGAAACCGTGCCCGGCGCCGACGACGCCTCGATTCTCTCGTTCAAGGTCACCGTGGGCGCGGCGTATCGGAGGGGGAGCAGGACGATCTCCTATCTCACCCTCCCTGAGCGCTGCCCCCGAGGCGGCGCTCCGATCAGGGCCGACCTGAAGTTCCTCAGCGGCGAAATCGTCACGGTCGCCTACAGACAACCCTGTCCGCGGCACGCGCGGCGGGGCTGAGCGTCCGCCGCGCGGCGGGGCTGAGCGCCCGCGCTCAGGGTCCGCCGAGGTGCTCGGCCGCCGCTGCAACGAGAGCTACCGTTGTTCCGAGCGCATGGGCAATTCGCTCGACTGTCGTCCACGACGGATTCGCAAGGCACCGTTCGATCTTCGACAGCGTGCCCGTCGTGATGCCCGCCTCATGCGCGAGATCTTCTTGCGTGATCCCGCGGTCCTCGCGCAGCCGGCGAATCGTCATAGCGAGAGCTGGGCTTGGCCCCTCCAGAGGTGACACAACGCCAACATCCCATGCCACTAGCCGCCAAGTCCATGCATAGTTCAACCTATTTAGTACCGCTAGTCCTAATCGATTGCTAGGCTCTCCCGTCATGGGGGCGGCGAAGTCCCTGGGAAGCCGGTCGGCCGGCGCTGGTCGCTCCCTTTCGCCAGCGCCGGCCGATGGGGTTGTCTAACCTCGCGACATCGTTGGATCGCGCTTGCTTGGCGCGGGATTCTCCAAAGCGCTCTCGAATGCGTGCAGGCAGTGCGCGGAGCAGAAGTAGAAGCTCTCGCCGGTGAAGTCCTTGCGCACCGCCCTCGCGCGATCGACGGTCATGCCGCACACAGGGTCGACCACGCCGCGGCGCTGGGTCAACCAGAACAGCGCTATGAAGAGCGCCGCTGCCAGCGCGTTCAGGAACAGCTTGTAGTCGACCGCGATCGTCCCGAAGATGTCAGCGCGGGAGGGTCGTGGGCCTGTCGGAATCAAGTCCGCCGCGTCGAACAGCCCGGCGACGAGCAGCGCCGCCAGCACCATCGTCACGAACATCAGCGCGACGATTCGCATCGCGTACGTCATGCCGTAGTACTTGCGATAGATCGCGACGATCGGTAGCACGATCAGGTCGGCGAACAGGAATGACAGCACGCCCGCGAAGCTGATCCCGCCCGACCACAACACCGCCGCCAGCGGGACGTTGCCGATCGAGCACACGAACGACAGCATCGCGATCACCGGCCCCACGATCACGTTCTCGACCGCTCCGAGCACGCCGCCGGTGTGCCGCAGGAACAGGCCGCCCAAGAAATCGTTGCCCAGCTGCGCGATGAACCCCGCCAGCAGGAATCCGACCGCGATCTCCTTGTAGAGCATCTGCCAGTCGCCGCGAAAGTTGTGAGCGACGTCCGACCACGCCGACATCGACGTCAGCCGCTCGCGCCAGCTCATCGACCCGCCGGCCACGGGATGCTGATGGCCGCTGTCCGCCTGCCGCGCGTGCTCCCGTGCGGCGCGCTCCAGGGCGGGGGAGACGAACGCGCGCAGCATGATCGTCATCAGCGCGATCATCACGATCCCGCCGAGATACTCCGCGAGCGTGAACTGCCAGCCGATCAGCAGCCACAGCACCAAGCCGAGCTCCCATACGAGGTTCGTCGAGGCGAACTGAAACGCGAGCGCCGTCGCTGCGGAGGCGCCCTTCTGGAACAGGCTCTTGGCGATCGCGATCGCCGCGTACGAACACGAGCTCGACGCCGCGCCGAGACCGGTTGCCAGCGTGACCGGCCGGGGGCCCGATCCGGAGAGGGCGGACTCGATGCGCTCACGCGGGACCCACGCCTGCACGATCGCTGAGATCGCGAACCCGAGCACCAGCGCCCACCACACCTCCCACGCCATCAGGAACGAGTCCCTCAGGCCGTGCCAGACGACGTCCGGGATGCCGGTCATCGCTTGGCCTGTCCGGGGGAGCTCATCGGAGCGCCAAGACGATGGCCGCGGCCGGGCGGCCTGTGCGGCGAGGAGTAGAGCGGGTGTAGCCGACGGCGTTTATCGCTTGAGCGTAAACGCTCTCGCCGCGCTCACCGCGGCGCCACTCTTTGCGGCAAATGTTCCCTTGGCATCCAGGTGTATCCGTTTGGTGTGCCCGAGCAGCTGCTTGCCGCGGGCTGTCAGCTTGATCTGGAGTCGGACGCCTTTCGCTGCCTCGAGCGTCGCCCGACCCGTGGCCACCAGCACCGGCTTGGCCTTGCCCCTGCCGCTGAGTTTCGCGCCACGCGGTAGGAAGTACCACTGCACTGTCAGGGCGCCGGCCTGCGGCAGCGTGAAGCTCATGCTCAGGCCGCCGTGGCGGAGCAGCGACGAGATCGAGGCCGGCTTGCCTGAGGGCAAGAGCTGGCGAGCGAGCAAGCTCTTGATGTTGGCCGGACTTTCATGTTGGGGCGTGCCACAGCAGGAGACCGGCGGGACGCCGCCGCCACTGCCACCGCCCGGTTTGCCACCAGGCTTGCCGCCCGCTTGCACCACCGCGGTGGGTTCCGAGATAGCCGGTGTGACAGCCCCGGCGGCGTTCGTGGCATTTTCCCCAACTCGGATCGTGAAGCCGACATCCGCGGCGGTGAGGCGATAGGTCTGTCCCTTGGCGTGTTCGATCGATGAGCACTTGTTGCCTGAGTGATCGCATCGCTGCCACTGGTCGACGGTGCTGGCCGGTGGCGTGCTCCAGGTGCCGGGGTTCAGCCGCAGGACTTCGCCTTCGACGGTGGTACCGCCGATCGTCGGAAGTTTGATGGGCGTGAAGACGACGGTTTCTGCTTTGGCCAGCGGCGCCCAGACGCCATAGCTCGCGCCGATCAGCGCCAAGAGGGCCAATGTCAGGGACGCTCGCGCGGCGCGTCCGAAGGACCGTATGTCGGCCGACATGGCGGGGCACATTAGCACCATGTCGGGGGCTCGCAGCCGATCTCACCCGACAGCCAAAATCTAATTACTGAGACACTTTCTTACCCGACATACGCCGCGAGGTGCTCGCCGGTGAGGGACGAGCGAGCGGCGACGAGGTCGGCCGGCGTGCCCTCGAAGACGATCCGTCCGCCGTCGTGTCCGGCGCCGGGGCCGAGGTCGATGATCCAGTCGGCGTGCGCCATGACTGCCTGGTGGTGCTCGATCACGATGACCGACTTGCCGGCGTCGACGAGCCGATCGAGCAGGCCGAGTAGCTGCTCGACGTCGGCGAGGTGCAGGCCAGTGGTCGGCTCGTCAAGGATGTAGACGTCGCCCCTCTCGGCCATGCGTGTCGCCAGCTTGAGTCGCTGGCGCTCGCCGCCGGACAGCGTGGGGAGGGGCTGGCCGAGGCTCAGGTAGCCGAGGCCCACGTCGGCAAGGCGGTCGAGAATCGTGTGCGCCGCCGGCGTCTTCGCCTCGCCGTCGCCGAAGAACTGCTCAGCCTCGACCACCGACATCGCGAGCACCTCGCTGATGTCCTTGCCGGCGAGGTGGTACTCCAGCACCGAGGCTTGGAAGCGCTTGCCCTCGCACTCCTCGCAGACGGTGGCGACGCCGGCCATCGTCGCGAGGTCGGTGTAGATCACCCCGGCGCCGTTGCAGTTGGGGCAGGCGCCCTCGGAGTTGGCGCTGAACAGTGCGGGCTTCACGCCGTTGGTTTTCGCGAACGCCTTGCGGATCGGGTCGAGCAGTCCGGTGTACGTCGCCGGGTTGCTGCGCCGCGAGCCCTTGATCGCCGCCTGGTCGATCGAGACGACCCCGTCACGGGGTGGGCTGGACTTGACGATCGAGCCATCGATCAGCGAGCTCTTGCCCGAGCCCGCCACGCCGGTGATGAGAACCAGCACGCCGAGCGGGATGTCGACGTCGACATCCCGCAGGTTGTGGGTGCCGGCGCCGCGAATCTCCAGTGCTCCCACTGGCGCCCGCACCGAGGGCTTCAGGGAGGCTCGGTCTTCGAGGTGTCGCCCGGTCAGCGTGTCGCTCCTGCGCAGGCCCTCGACGGTGCCCTCGAAGCAGACGGTGCCGCCCTCGGCGCCGGCGCCGGGACCGAGATCGACCACGTGGTCGGCGACCGCGATCACCTCCGGCTTGTGCTCGACGACCAGCACGGTGTTGCCCTTGTCGCGCAACTGCAACAGCAGGTCGTTCATTCGCTGAATGTCGTGGGGGTGCAGCCCGATCGTCGGCTCGTCGAAGACGTAGGTGACGTCGGTCAGCGAGGAGCCGAGCTGGCGGATCATCTTGACGCGCTGCGCCTCGCCGCCCGAGAGCGTGCCCGAGGAGCGGTCCAGGCTGAGGTAGCCGAGCCCGATCTCAGCGAACGAGTCGAGGGTCTGCTGCAGCGACGCCAACAGCGGCCCGACGGACGGCTCGTCCAGTTCTCCTACCCACTCGGCGAGATCGCTGATCTGCATCGCGCAGGCGTCGGCGATGTTGATCCCCTCGATCTTCGATGACCGGGCCGCCTCGCCGAGTCGGGTGCCGTCGCACTCGGGGCACACGGTGAAGGTGACTGCCCGCTCCACGAAGGCGCGGACGTGCGGCTGCAGCGCGTCGAGATCCTTGGAGAGCATCGACTTTTGGATCTTCGGGATCAGACCCTCGTATGTCAGGTTGACCCCGTCGACCTTGATCTTCGTCGGCTCCTTGTGGAGCAGGTCGCGGAGCTCCATCTTTGTGAACTTCTTGATCGGCTTGTCCGCGTCGAAGAAGCCGCAGCCGCCGAAGATGCGCCCGTACCAGCCGTCCATGCTGTAGCCGGGGATCGTGAGCGCACCTTCGTTCAGCGACTTGCTGTCGTCGTACAACGCAGACAGGTCGAAGTCCGTGACCGAGCCCCGGCCCTCGCAGCGCGGGCACATCCCACCGGTACGGCTAAAGGTCGCCCTCTCAGTCTTGCGATTTCCCCGCTCGACGGTGATGACACCAGTCGCCTGGACCGAGGCGACGTTGAAAGAGAACGCGCCCGGCGAGCCGATGTGCGGCTGCCCTAACCGGCTGAAGAGAATCCGCAGCATCGCGCCCGCGTCGGTGGCGGTGCCGACCGTCGAGCGTGCGTCGGCGCCCATCCGCTCCTGGTCGACGATGATCGCGGTCGTCAATCCTTCGAGCACGTCGACCTCGGGGCGCGCCAGTGTCGGCATGAAGCCCTGCACGAAGGAGCTGTAGGTCTCGTTGATCAGGCGCTGGGACTCCGCGGCGATCGTGCCGAACACCAGCGAGCTCTTGCCCGAGCCCGAGATGCCGGTGAACACCGTCAGCCGGCGCTTCGGGAGCTCGATGCTGACGTCCTTGAGGTTGTTCACGCGCGCGCCCAGCACGCGGATCAGATCGTGGCTGTCGGCTGCGTGCAGCGCTGTCGGCTGCGTGCCCGTCCTCGTGGCCATGGTTGCTCGTGTCTCCATCTGTCAAGCAGGACGCCTTCGTGGCCGTAGCGTCACCCGGCTCGGCCCGACCAGCTTAGAGCCAGCGG
>DASXOX010000062.1:0-9521 GCA_036493975.1 Solirubrobacteraceae bacterium | reverse complement strand
GACCGTCCCGTGCTCGACGTGCCATTCGCCGCCGGGATCGACAGCCCGGTGCAGTGGTTGTTCGATCGGACCGCGAGCTCGGGCACCGGCTCGGGGCAATACCTGGCCGTGTCGCTGTCGGCCGCCGACAGCGAGCTCGCGGAGACGAGCGAGGACCTGCGCGCGAAGTACGTCGATGCGATCGCCGCGCTGTTGCCCCGTGCACGGGGCGCCACGGTCCGGAACTTCTTCGTCACGCGCGAGCACGCGGCGACCTTCCGCGCCGCGCCGGGCGCGCGCCGGTGGCGGCCGCCGCCGCATACCGAGCTGCCGGGGCTGGTGCTCGCCGGCGCGTGGACCGACACGGGCTGGCCGGCCACGATGGAGGGAGCAGTGCGCAGCGGCCACGCCGCGGCGCGCGCGGTGCTGGCGCCGCCGACCGGAGCGCAGTCGCCTGCTCCTGCCGAGGCCAGCGTGGCGCGCCAACTCGCGGGGCTGGGGCGATGAGCGCGACCGCGTCGATTCCGCACGGCGCTGCCTCGGACATCATGGTGCTCGCGCCGCTCTCGGTCGAGGCCCGCGCAGTCCGTGCGGGCGCCCCCTGGGCCGAAGTGCACAGCATTGGCATGGGGCCGCGCCGGGCGGCGCGCTCGGCCCAGCTTGCGATCGCCAGCGGCGGCCGGCCGGTGCTGATCGCCGGGTTCGGCGCCACGCTGGACCCCGAGCTCGAGCCCGGCGACATCGTCCTCGCCTCCGAGGTGCGCGGCCCGACTGGCACGACCAAGTGCGACGACCCCTCGATCCTCGCCGGCGTGCTGCGCCGCGGCGGCCTTCGTGTGCAGATCGCGCCGATCGCGTCGAGCCAGCGGCTGGTGCTCGGCGAACGCCGCCGGGCGCTCCAGCGCGCCGGGGCGGCGATGGTCGACATGGAGTCGGCGTGGCTGGCGCCGGTCGGAGCGCGACCGTTGGTCACTCTGAGGGTGGCGCTCGACATCCACCGCGAGGACATCCACCGTCCGCTGCGGACCGTTACCGGCGCGGCGACGGCGTACCGGGCTCTGCGACACGCGTGCGCGCTCGTTCAGGACTGGGCCGAGGCACTGGCCGCCCGCGAGGTCGTGCTCGCCGGCCCGCGCGCGTCCTGCGCCGGCGTGGATCGCGCGGTCGAGATCGTCGAGCGCGCCCTGGACGACCGTGGCGGCCCGATCTATGTCCGCAAGCAGATCGTCCACAACGCCCACGTGGTCGAGTCGCTCGAGCAGCGGGGTGCGGTGTTCGTCGACGAGCTCGGCGAGGTGCCCGACGGCGCCACCGTGATCTTCTCGGCGCACGGCGTCCCGCCCGAGGTCCGGCATGAAGCTGCCGCCCGGCGCCTCGACGTGATCGACGCCACCTGCCCGCTCGTGTCGAAGGTCCACGCCGAGGCGCGTCGCTTCGCCGCCGCGGACTTCGACATCGTGCTCGTCGGCCACGAGGGACACGAGGAGGTCGAGGGCACGTTCGGCGAGGCGCCCAAGCGCACCCATGTGATCGCGAGCGCGGATGAGGTGGCCGATCTCGACCTGAAGGACCCCGAGCGGGTCGCCTACCTGACCCAGACGACGCTGGCGGTCGATGAGACCGCCTCGGTGGTCGACGCCCTGCGCGAGCGTTTCCCGGCAGCGGTCGGGCCACCGTCGAGCGACATCTGTTACGCCACCCAGAACCGCCAGGACGCGGTGCGCGCGCTGTCGGAGGACTGCGACCTGATCCTCGTCGTCGGTTCGGCGAACTCGTCGAACTCGCGCCGCCTCGTCGAGGTCGCCGAGCGCGCCGGCTGCCCCAGCCTGCTCGTCGAGGACGCGGCCGACATCCCTCCGTCTGTCCTGGTCGGAGCACATCGCATTGGGGTGACCGCCGGCGCCTCCGCGCCCGAATCATTGGTGCAGGGCGTGGTCAGCGCGCTCGACGGTCTTGGCGGCGCCACCGCTTCCGAGCGCACCGTGGCCACCGAGACCGTGCATTTCAAGCTGCCCTCCGAGGTGCGGCGGCGCCCGCGCTGACACGCCGCCAGGTCCGCCCGGACTCCCCAGAGGTGGTCAGCCGGTCAGCCGGGCTCGTTATGTGAACTCGATCTTGACCCTGGGGTCGATGTGTTGAGCCGCGAGCAGGGTTGCGCCGAACGCCGCGACGAGGAGGTCGCGCAGCTTGTCACGGGGCAGATCACCGTGCTGCGCCCAATCGATGATTGCGGCGTCCATGTAGCCCAACCAGCCCGTGACCGCGGCGCGCAGCGCTGGGCGCGGCTTGCGTCTGCCGCTTAGCCGGGTCAGCACCATCTGCATTGTTTGCGCGCGGAAGCCTTCGACGATCTCACGTGCCTCGGGCAGGGTCGCGGCGCTCTGCATCAACTTGGCCCACGTGACGGCGTTCTGTTCGATCCAACCCAGGTAGGCATCGAGGCTTGCAGCGAGCTGTTCGGCAGGAGCCCCTTGGCCGACTGGTTCGATCACGCTCTGTAGCTCAGCCGACGCTTCTGCGACGGCCGCCTTGAACAAGTCGATCTTCGAGGGGAAGTAGTGGTACAGCAGGGCCTTCGAGATGCCGGCTGCCTCGGCGATCTCGCGCATTGAGATCTCCTCGTATGCGTGGTTGGTGAACAGCTCCTTGCCCGCGTCGACGATTTGCAATCGGCGCTCGTCGACGTTGAGCCGGGTGTACGCGGGTTCGCTCATTCCTGCATCTTACTGCCTTGTTGACCGTGGGTTGACAACGCCCTAGGGCACCGCTACCCTGGCTATCAACCGCCGGTCAACAAGGAGACTGAGATGGCAACCGAACTTGACGATCCACGGGTGGAAGCACGACTGGCCGATCTCGATCGCCGGCTCCGGTCGCTCGAGGCCACGGTGCGGCCCTCGCCCGGGGCGCGCGCACGGATGGCCTCCTCGCCGCCGCCCGTCGTTGCACGGCAGAGCGTCAGGCCGATCCAAGCTGGCCGCCCCGAGAGCGTGCGGCCTCCGGCAGCGTCGCGTGCGGGCGACCATTCGGTGAGCGATCTGTTGGGCGGGCGTGTGCTGGCGTGGGCAGGCGGCGTGGCCACGCTGACTGGGATCGTCCTTTTCCTGGCGCTCGCGATCTCGCGAGGATGGATCGGAATCGAAGCTCGAGTCGCGCTCGCCTCGATCGGCTCGGGTCTTCTGATGGGCGCAGGCGTATGGCTGCACGGCAAGCGGGGACGGACCGAGGCCTCGGTCGTGATGGTCGGGGTCGCGACCGCCGGCCTCTTCGCCACGATCGTCGTCGCCTCGCACATCTATGGGGTGATTTCTCCACTCGCAGGCGTGACCGCGTCGCTGTTTGTCGGGGTTCTCGCCACCGCACTCGCGATCCGTTGGGCGGGACACGCAATCGCCGCCGTCGGGCTGATCGGAGCGCTCCTCTCGCCGATCCTGGTCGGCGCCCCTAGCGACGGGCCCACAATCGCGGTCCTCGCCGGCGCTGCGGCGTGCGCGATCTGGACGGTCCTGTGGCAGCGGTGGAACTGGCTTGGGCTGGCCGCTGTGCTGATCTGCGCGGCGCAGTGGGGCCGCTGGATTCTCGAGGACCAGCCGGTTGGCCTGGAGATCCTCGTCCTTTGCTGGTTTGGCTTGGTTGGCCTGGCCGGCGGTCTTGGTCGGCCCGGCGATTCTTCTGACAAGCGGTTGAGGGTGTCATCGGCCACGCTGCTGACGCTCAGCGCGCTGGTGGTGGGCATCGTCGGCGCGGTCTCGCTTCGCGACACCGCGGCCGGCCACGGTGCAGCCATGTGGCTCGCGGCACTCGCCACCGTCCACATCGTGCTCGGACTTTGCAGAGCACGACCCCTCGCAATCGCCGTGCCGATGCGACGTCTCCTGCTCGTGCTCGGCGTGACCCTGGCCGACGTTGCAATCGCCCTCACTACCAGCGGGATCATCCTGACGCTGGTCTGGAGCGCGGCGGCGGTCGCATGCGCATGCCTGAGCCGGCGCGCGCTCGAGCGACCAAGCGACTACGTCCTCGTGGAGCTTGCAGTCGGCGCACACATTGCACTGACCTTGGTGCTAGCCGTTCTCGCGGCCCCACCCACCCAATTGGCCGGCCAGCCGGCCCGACTGCCCGAGCTGCTCGCGATCGCCATGCTGGCCGCGAGCTGTCTCGGCAGTGGCTACATCACAGCTCCCCGGGCGCGGTGGCTGGCCGATGCGCTCAGCGCGCTCGGGTTCGTCGCAATCGCGTACCTCACCGCTCAGGCGCTCAGCGGCTCGACGCTCGCGGCCGCCTGGGCACTCGAGGCGCTTGCGCTGCTCCGGCTCGCAGCGCGCACGGACTCTCAACCGGCACGCTATGCCAGCGCCGCCTTCATGACACTCGCTGTCACCCACACGCTATTCCTCGAAGCGCCGCCAACCGCGCTTCTCACCGGCGCGCCCAGCCTCGCTGCCGCCGCCAAAGCGCTCGGCGCAATCACACTCGCGCTCCTGGTCGCCTCCCGCGTCCACCACGGGGCGAGGCGGTGGCTAATCGCTGGCGGTCTCATGACTCTCCTCGACCTCGCATCGATTGCGATCGCGACCGCGTTTCAACCCACAACCGGCTCGGCCGACATCGCGCTTCTGGACCTCAGCATCCGGCAACAGGGCCAGGTTCTGCTGAGCGGCTTCTGGAGTCTCGTCGGCGTAACCGGCCTGATCATCGGGCTTCAAAGAAACAGCTCAGCCATCCGCAACGGAGCGCTGGCCCTGCTTCTCGCCACCATCGCAAAGGTCTTCCTGTACGACCTATCCACTCTCACGTCGATCTACAGGGTCATCTCATTCATCGCGCTGGGGCTACTCCTGCTCGCCGGCGCGTTCGCCTACCAGCGCCTACGCCCCCCGCCCCTCCCCGACATGCGCAGAGTCCACCGAAGCCAACGATGAGGGGAGACGGGCACTCGAAGGGCTCGCCTTCCGGGACGCGTCCGT
Organism: Solirubrobacteraceae bacterium; assembly: GCA_036493975.1. Classification (GTDB taxonomy): domain Bacteria; phylum Actinomycetota; class Thermoleophilia; order Solirubrobacterales; family Solirubrobacteraceae; genus Palsa-744. Next base: position 4,575 of record DASXOX010000062.1, on the reverse strand, counting down.
GCCCAGCCGTCTCGGATGAACACTAACTCGCCGCCCTCAGTGAGCCTCCGCAAAGCGGAGCGGACGACGATCGCTCTGTTCAATCACCGGTGATCGTCGAGGTCCTTTTCAAATACCACGAAACCGAGCAGGGGAGACATCCCTGCGCGCTCATACAGGCGGAACGCGCCCGTGTTGCTCGCCGCATCGACCCCGAGCCCGACGCTGCGCTCGCCGCGCTCCCAGAAGCGCGCGAACGAGTCGCTCAGAAGCGCCGTGCCGACGCCGTGCTTGCGCCATGCCCGACGTGTGAACAGCATGTGCACCCAGCCGCCCCCGTACGTGTCACCGGTACAGATCGTCCCGGCGGCGATCTCTGCCCCCGCGCGAACGACGCACCAGAGCGTGGGGTCGAAACGCTCGCTGCCAAGGTAGCGCTTCGACCACAACTCGAACTCGCACGGGGTGTGCTCCCAATGATCCGCAAACGCCTCCTCGGCCGCGGCATGCAACTCGACCGCGTCCCGCTCGGCGTCGAACTGGACGACTCGAAACCCGTCTGGCCAGCGGGGCGCGGACGGCGGTGCCTGCAGCTCGATGCGCATCTCGCGGAATATGCGCACAGCGCTGTAGCCGAGCGACTCCAGCAGCCCGCGGGCGGCCGAGTCGACCTCCAGCGGGGCGGAGTGAATTCTGCGTGCGCCATAGCAGGCCGCGTGCTCCTCAAGCCCGGTCGCGATCAGCCTGCCAATCCCCCGCCCGAGTGCGTCGGGATGAACGCATCCCTCGGCTTTCCAGAGCTCGCCTTCTTGGCGAACCGCTCCATAGCCAACAATGCACTCGCCATCGCGCACGACGCGCGTGTTCCGTTCGATGTCAAGGTCCGACCACTCGTCCTCTACATCGGCCTGCGAGAGTGCACTCTGACCGTAATGGAAGGCCTCCAGCGCCACCCTGAGTTCGGTCACCGCGGCCGCGTCAGCGGCTATGGCGGGATCAACCCGGAACGACGTCATCGATCCCGTTGCCTACCGGCGACATCCCGCCACGAAGAACCCACGCAACACGCACGATGTGATTGTCTCGCAGCGCGATCACGTTGGGTCGACCTCCCCTGCGGAGATGATCAATTAGCAGCCACCCCTCCGACTGAGCCGCCCATGGTGGCCGGTGCGAGTAGCTCGCCATCGCATTGGCGATGTGGCAATGACGCGAGAGGACGGACGCCCCGCCCTCGCTTGGCGACGAACGGAGTCGGCAGCTTGTCCGCCGGGCTGACGTATCCTTGGTCGCCATTGTGCTAGCGCGGCCACGCGCGCGAACGTGGCAAAGCGATCGTGAACCGTTGCGCCGACCTCACGCAGCCGTAGACGTCGAGTAGGGGCTGGCGGGTTTCGGCAACGCTGGTGGGCGAGCCGGACATATGGGTTCATGAGGAGAGATCGGGGCCATCGAATGGCTGGCCGTGAGGGTGCCGAGGCCCGCTTTGACCGTATATATGCCGAGCATGGTCGGGCTGTGCTCGCCTTTGCGCTCCGTCGCACGACTCACGCGCAGGACGCGGCCGATGTGGTCGCGGAGGTATTCCTTGTCGCATGGCGCCGGCTGGACGACGTGCCGTCTGGGGAGGGTGGGCGCTTGTGGCTGTATGGCGTCGCTCGTCATGCGCTGGCTAATCAGGAGCGCTCTGAGCGCCGCCGCGTGCGGCTGGCTGAGCGCCTGCGCCGGGAATTGCCGGCCGCGGTTCAGAGCGTGCCGCCGCCTGCGCCCGAAACAGGGACGATTCGGGCGGCGCTCGGCCGGCTTGGATCCGAGGATCGGGAGATTCTGCGCCTCGCCGGCTGGGAAGAGCTGACGCCGGGCGAGATTGCCACGGTGCTCGGGATCAGCCAGGTCGCGGCGCGCAGTCGCCTGCACCGCGCGCGCCGCCGGCTTCGCGCTGCCCTCCAGGGCGCGCCGGGGCCGGGCGAGTCGAACCCCGTTTGCCTCCAGGAGGCGCTATGACCCACATCGACATTGACGCGATGCTCGCGGCCGCCAACCCCCTGACCGACCGGACCGCCGCGATGCTCCCCCTCCACGGGGCAGAGACCGACCTGGTCGAGCAAATCGTCGCGACTCCTGTCGGCCCACGCTCGCCGCTCGCCCCAGCCAGGGTGCTCCACCGCCGGCGTCTCGCGCTGCTACTCGCCGTCACCGCCGCCGTGGCAGCGGTGCTGGCGGTGCTCCCGTCTGGCCATCACGATGGTGGTCCGGCGCCAGCGTTCGCGGCGCCGCTCGTGCGTTTCGCGAACGCGTCGCCGCTCGTTTTGCTGCAGCTCCCGGGCTGGCACGTGGTCTACGCCGACGAGGCGGCGGATGGCTATGGCGAGATGCATTTCGTGCGCGGCGCTGCGGACGCCAACGGCAATCCGCGAGGGTCCTCGTTCAGCAGCCGGGCCTCGCTCGCCGGCCGAGTCGCCTCGTTCAGTTGGATGCCAGCGAACCTGAGGGGCAACGTCACCGGTGGCCACCAGTCGCTAGCAACGGGCCTCGGCGTGACCGTGCACCGGCTGATCTACGAGGGCGGCTCGCCCCGGGCGTTCGACGTCAGCGCCCTGTTGAGCTACCGCGGCCGCGTGCTGGAGTTCCGGGCGACGGTCACGGATATGGCCATGTTCCGTGCCGAGCTGCGCGCCCTGCACCAGGTCGACACGACGACCTGGCTGCGCGCGATGCCACCGAGCGTGGTGAAGACCGCCGACAGCGGCGAGACGATCCGCCAGATGCTGAAGGGGATCCCGTTGCCGCGCGGGTTCGACGCGGCGCGCATCCGCGGCGCTCGGCTCCTCCACGACCGCTACCAGCTCGGCGCTGCCGTGACCGGGACCGTCGCCTGCATGTGGATCGCCGATTGGAATCGGGCTCGCGCGGTCGGCGATACGCAGATCGTCGAACGCGCGATCGCCGCGATGGCGACCGCGCCGCGCTGGCCAATCCTGCGCGAAATGGCCCAACAAGGGGCGTGGCCCCAGGTACTGATCAGCTACGCCAAGGCAATGCACACCGGGAGGGTGCAGCTCGATCGTGGAGCACCCGGCCAGCCGCTCACCGCGGCTGCCAACTCCGGGCTCGGCTGCGGCTACTCGTGGGGCATCTCGCTCGGGTCAGCGCCGAAGCCATAGCGAGTGGCCACGAGCACCGACGCGTGCATGCGGCGGCCCGGAGCAGACAGGAGTTTGCGACGCGCGTCGTGATCAGGAGGACGTCGTCCGGCGCTGCCCGCGGGGTTGGAGGGACGAACGGGGGGTATAGAGGCGCACCTCGGCGGTCTTGCCTTTCAACGGTACGGGTGGGCGCTCCTCAAATTCATCGCCGGAAGGGCCGAGGGCGCGCAGCGTGCTCTCGGTGATGAGGATGTCGTCGCCGGTGAGCCGCGTGGCCGCCTCGACGCGGGCGGCCGTGTTCACCGTATCGCCGATGACTGTGAAATCGCGCCGTCGGCCTCCGCCGATCGTGCCAGCCACGACCCGACCGGAGTTCACGCCGAGCCCGACCTGGAGCTGACCGCCGACGCCCTCGCTCATCAGCTGAGCGATGTCACAGGCGGCCGCGAGCGCGCGGGCGGCGTGATCAGCGTGGCGCTCGGGCGCGCCGAAGACGGCAAGCAGTCCATCGCCCACGAACTTGTTGGCGTGCCCGCCGTGTCGCTCGATCACAGGCACGACCGCCTCATAGAGCTCGTTGAGGCGTGCAACGACCTCCTGCGCGTCGGCGCGCTCGGCGAACTCCGTGAACCCACGCACATCGAGGAACAGGACGGAGGCCTCGATCTCCTCGCCTCGAAGGTCGGTTCCCTCGGCGAGTACCCGCTCCGTCAGCGCGGGATCGACGAAGGCGCCGAAAGCCTCGCGAAGCCGCTCGCGCTCGCGCAGCCCGGCGACCATCGCATTGAACGCAGCAGCGAGCTCACCGGTCTCGTCGGTGGACACGACCGGCACCTGCACGGTGAGATCACCCGAGCCGAGCCGGCGTGTCGCGTTGCGAAGATCCCTGATCGGCCCCGACACCGCGTCCGCCAGCACGAGGCTCAGCCACATCGACACGGCCGCAGTGACGCCGAATGCAACGACGCTGGCGAGCCCGACCGTGTCAAGATTGCGGGTGTTGGGGGTCACCAGCCCTCCGACGATCAGCGCCGTGCCCCATGTGACCATCGGCACCGTTACCAGCAGTCGCTGGTGAAGCGTCACGCGTGAGAAGCGGGGGAGCGACAGCTCGGGCAGCTTCTCGCCGATGTGCCTCAGCACCGGTCGCATCGACAGCTCAAGCCCTACGTAGCGCAGCACGCCGCAGGAGATGTAGAGCAGATAGGACATCGGGAACAGCAGCACGGCCCGATACATCGGAAGCTCGAGCAGCCCGGCGACCAGAATGTCGGCCGCGGCGGCGCCGACAGCACCGATCGCGTACAGGCTTGGGCGTCGCACAAGCATCAACGGCAGCCGTGCAGCGGTCGCCCACGCAGCGGCCGTGCCTCCATCCGCTCGATCGCCGGCGAGCCAAGCGCGCGCAGGCTTGGCCGAGCGCAAGAAGTAGTGTGCGGCCAGGGCGCCC
>DASXOX010000061.1:0-20593 GCA_036493975.1 Solirubrobacteraceae bacterium | reverse complement strand
ACCGCTGCCAACGCCGAGATCAATGTCGCCGCTGTCTCCACGGCAGATAGATCGGAGGCGGACTGCAGCTCGAAGTGCGCGCCCGGAATGAAGGCGGTCACGGCGAGCCCAAGCAACACCAGCGGGATAGCCGCCTGGGTGTCGATGCCCAGCGCGGTCGCGCGCAGCGAAAAACGGCTCGCGTGCCGTCTGAAACGCTCTGAAGGCGGCGTGGATCGTAAGCGCTCTAGGGCCTCACGGAGCTCGCTCGCCGAGCGCTGCTCCGGGGGAGGGCATGGGGCTGGCGAGGGAGCATGCGCGCCGTGCCGTCCACCGATCGTCGTCGATTGCAGCGTGGCCGACGTGGCATGGATTCGTCCCCGATTCCTGCCTGCGATGATCATCCGTGTTCCTCGCTGTCCTTACCGACCCCCTTTCGGGGGCCGAGTCATGGTTTGAACGATCCCGTCATTCTGACTGGCCGTCACTCGACGGACCAGCACAGATGCGCGAGGTCAAAACTCAAACCGAAGCTAATCCCTGCTTCAACGACTGTCATTCCCTTGTGCGAGAACCCATCATAGACCGTTTTCGGCCCAAATTCCGTAAGAATTAAGCAGAGAGATACAATCCTGCGGAGGAATACGTAGCCCGTTGTCGACGTCTTTGGGGTCCGTTGGACCACTCGCAGAGGGCACCGAGAACGCGGGAAACGTCTCCATCTCGGCGCTTTTCGCGAATACTTTTCAGCCGTCCGGGTACGGCGCGATCAAGACACCGTGATCGCGCTCGCGCATGCCCAACTCGTAGGCCGCCCCATGCTTGGTCTCCAGGGTGCGCGACGGCATGTCGGGCCGGTGCACCGTCAGCGCGAGCGAGGCGATCGAGCAGTTCGCGACGTCGTGAGCGCCGCCGTCGGGGTCTGCGTAGCACCAGCCCGCGATCGCCTCCACGGGCGCGTCGATGTGGGCCTGCAAGACGAGCCCATCGGCCCCCGGGATCGAGAGTCGGCAGTGGCGCGGGGTCTCTGCGACCAGCAGGCCGCGCTTGCCTAGGCCGCCCAGTGGATGGCGGCTTCCTTGCAGCGACAGCGCGCCGTTGGCGACCCACGGCGTCGTGGCGCCGGCGACGCGCACGCGCCCGATCGCGACGTCGAGCCATGCCCCGGGCTCCGCGTCGAAGCCGATCCCGTGCAGCCAGATCCAGCGCTCGGCGTGCTCGGCGCCCCAATTGTGCCCGACCATCCCGTGCCATCCATCCAGGTCGACGGTGCGCGGGGACTGTCCCGGCGACTCGGACGCGAGCGTGAGCGTGCCACCGAACCGCGCCGCCGGCGCCGGGCTCGTGAGCTTCGTGCGCGGCAGCGGCGCGCGGTACATCCACGCGCGCGGAAGGTGGCGCAATTCGGGCTCCGGCGCCTCGATCGAAAGCGACCAGCTCGCCGGACCGCACGAGCCCTCGGCGTGGGTTGGTCCGAGCGTCGCCCCCGCGATCTCGATCCAGCCGTCCGCGGGGACCGTCAGCTCATCGCTCGTTGACTTGTGCTGGAACGGGCGTCCCTGGGTAGCGTCGAAGAACGTGCACCACAGCGAACCGCGCGGAGAGTGGCCAGGACGCTTGTGGACCGTGTAGCGGATCCACAGGCCGAGTGGCTCCCGCGGCGCGACTGCGCGCAGGTAGAAGGACTCGTACATGCCCCCGCGCAGCGGGGCGCCCGCGAACATGGGGTGGACACCGTCGGATCGCATCGGTGTAAGTATCCCCACGTGGACCGCGACTCGCTTGTCAGCCTCCCATCCGCGCTGGCGCACTTCGACGCGCTCCCATCTGCGCAGCAGCCGCCGAATGGCGCTAAGGCGCGCTACCTCCTGGGGATCGACGGCGGCGCGACAAAGACGCTCGCTGCCGTGCTCGACCTTGAGCAAGCCACGCTGCACCTCGGCCACGGTGGACCCAGCAACCAGGATGCCGTCGGCGTGAGCCCGGCCGGCCAGGCGCTGTTCGGCGCTGCCGATGAGGCTCTCTCCCGCGCCGGCATCGACGATGGCGATCTCGACGGCGCCGTGCTCGCCGTCGCCGGCACCGACACGGACGCCGTCGTCGCCCACGTGCACGCCCAGCGCTCGGAGGACTGGCTCGTCGTCGGCGACGTCGTCGGAGCATGGGCGACAGCCACCGGCGCGCGCCCCGGCGTCGGCGTGATCTCGGGCACCGGCAGCAACGTCTTCGGCGTCGGTCGCAGCGGACAGGGATGGCGGGCCGGCGGTTGGGGGCACCTGCTCGGCGACGAGGGCTCCGGCTATTGGTTCGGACTGCAGTCGATCAAAGCCGCCCTGCGCGACCGCGAGGCGTCGGGGCCACGGACCGCGCTCAGCGACGCGGCCGTGGAGTTCTTCGAGATCGCCAGCGTCGAGGCGCTCGCCGTGTCCGTTTACAGCAAGCCGCTCACCAAGAGCGAGATCGCGGCTTTCGCCACCGAGGCAGCGCGCCTGGCCGACGGCGGCGATGCGGTCGCACTCTCCATATACGAGGCCGGCGCGCGCGAGCTCACCCAGCAGATCGCCGCCGTCATCCACCAGACGGGCTTGGAAGGCGAGTTCCCCGTCGGCCTGATCGGCAGCGCCTACAAGGCCGGCGCGGTGTTCGTCGATCCGCTCACGCAGATGGTTCACGAACATGCGCCCGCCGCGCACATCGTGGTCGCAGAGATGGCGCCCGTCGGCGGTTCGCTGCTGCTGGCCGCGCGCGCTTGCGGAGCAGAGGGCGCGCTCGCGCAACTGGACCTCGAAGCGCTGCTTGACGCCGCGCTCGCCGAGCCGGTGGGCTAGCGCTCGGCCGAGCGCGAGCCTCGGGCCGCCATGTGTTCGATCGCCTTGCGGTCACCGATCGCGTCGGGACCGGCGCCGGCGATCCGCACCGCCGCCGCTGCGTTGCCGAACTCCGCGGCGCGCTCGGGGGGTAGGCCGTCGTGCAGCGCCACGAAGAACGCCGCAGCGAACACGTCGCCGGCCCCGAGGTCATCGCGGATCAGCGGGACCTCGCACGTCGCAACGTCGATCGGCGCGTCGGTCTCTCCCAACACCGTCGTCGGTCGCGCTCCGGCGGTGATTGCAACGATCGGGTTCCCGGCCAGCGCTGGCAGCTCCGCGCAGCGTCCACTCTCCTCCGCGCTGAACACGACCGCGTCGCAGTGCGCCGGGATCCGCTCGCGGGCGAGGTCGGCCTTCCCGATCTCGCCACCCCCTCCCCAGCCGCGTACGAGCCCCTGCGGCGTGAGGCCGACGAAGCTCACCGGTCCTCCCCAGGAGCGCGGGGTCTCACGCGCGATCGGTGCCAGGTGCAGGATCTCCGTGTCGAGCGCCAGCGGCTCATCGAACGGGCCGGCCCACGCCAGCAGTCGCTGCGAGCGCCGGCGGCCGCGGCCGCGTGTGAGCAGCGTCGTCGTGTGCGCCGCTGGGAGGATCTCCACTTGCAGCTCCGGGGCGTAAGGCGCCAGCAGCGGCTGTAGCTCCTCAGCGACACCGCGCGTCACGATCAGGGTGCGCAAACCCAAGCGCGCCGCCTGGAGCGCGCTGTAGAACGCGCCACCGCCCGGCTGGCGGTGCTCGCCCGTGGCACCGTCGCGCAAATCGCTGGGGCCGTCCTCGCGCGCAATGACGTCGACCGTGACATGCCCGACCGTCACGTAGTCGAAGCGCACGCTCAGCGCTGGGTAGCGACGACCGGCGGGGGAGTGCGCAGCGGGAGCTCAGCGCCTGCGATCGCGGCCGCCGCGAGGCGTCCGGTGAAGACGCAGCCTCCGAGGAACGTGCCCTCCAGCGAGCGCTTGCCGTGCATGCCGCCGCCGCCGAAGCCGGCCGCCTCGCCCACGGCGTAGAGGCCCGGAATCGGCTCGCCATCGCGTGCGCGCAGCACGCGGCAGCCGAGGTCGGTCTGGATGCCGCCGAGGCTCTTGCGCGCCATTACCTGCAGGCGGATCGCGATCAGCGGCCCCGCCTTCGGATCCACGATCCGCTGGAACGCGCACGTCCGCAGCCGATCGCCGCGCCAGCCGCGCAGCTGGGCGATACGCCGCAGCTGGTCGTCGTTGAACAAGCCCTTGCCGCGCGCGATCGTCGCGTCATAGCGGCCGATCTCCGCCGCAAGTACCTCGGCGGCGATCGCCGCTTCGCCGGTCACCTCGTTCATTCTTTGCGCTAGCTCGCCCAGTGAGTCCGCCGCGACGAAATCCGGCGAGCCCTCCAAGAAATGGCGCAGCTGGCGCGGTTTGCCGAGCAGCACACCCAACAGGAACGGCACCACGCGGCGCTCGCGCAGGTGCGGGTTGTGCTGGGAGCCCGACACGTCCAGCTCGCGCTTGGCGATCTTCCAGTTGCACACCAGCCACGAGTACTTGCGCTCGTCCTCGCACATCCGCTCCAGAGCCGCGTAGGCGTCAAACGTCGGCATCACGGCTGTCGGGCCATAGCGGAGCCCGTCGGGGTTCAGCATCACCCCCGAGCGCGGCGGGATCAGCTTGACGCCGTGATTCTCACGTTGCGGACGTGGATGGCGCACCGCGTCCGCGTAGTTCCACATCCGCGACAGGTGCGTGACGTTGCCGCCCACACGGCCCACCTCTTCGTGGAGCGCCCCGTCGGCGTGGGGGTGGGAGCCCATCAGCAGTTTCTGCGGCGGGCTACCGAGCTCGGCCGTTGGCCACTCGCGGCGCACGATCTCGGGGTTGCCGCCGATGCCGCCGGCGGCGATCACGACCGCCTTGCTCGCGCGCACCTCGCGTCCGTCCTCGATCCTGGCGCCCATCACACGGCCGTCGTCCTCGACGATCAGCTCGCTCACACGCGTTCCAAAGCGCACCTCCAACGCCCCACGGCGCGGGTCGTGCTCGATCGCTGCCCACACTGCCTCCACGAGCGCCCGACCCGTGCCCCACGTCAGGTGGAAGCGCGGCACCGAGTTGCCGTCGCCGAAGTTGCCGCGCTCGGCCCAGTTGACCACCGGGAAGAATCGCACTCCGAGCGTCCGCAGCCAGCCGCCGACGTCGTCGCGGGCGCGCGTCACGTACTGCTCGGCCCAGCGCCGCGGCCACTCGTCTTGAGGTTCGAGCTCCGCGATCCGCAGCCAGTCTTCCAGCGCCAGCTGCTCGTTGTCGGCGATCCGCGAGCGTCGCTGCTCGGGGGAGTCAACCATGAACATCCCGCCGAACGCCTCCCGCGCCAGGCCCCCCAACTCCTGCGGTGCGCAGCGGTCCAGTAGTAGCACCGTGTGGCCGCCGCGCAGCAGCTCGAGCGTGCTCACGAGGCCCGCCAGGCCGGCGCCCACGACGATCACGTCGGGTTGCGCCGTGCTCGCGTTGCCATTTGATCCGGACATCGCTCGCGAAGGCTACGCTTTCAAAGGAGCGCCATGCCTGGAGCGACGCGGACCTCGACAAGCTCGGGGCCGTCGGTGGCCACCGCGCGGCGCAATTCCACGCCGAGCTCCTCCGCGCTCTCGACCACGCTCGTGTTCACGCCATAGCCCTTCGCCACCGCCGCCGTGTCGAGGGCGGGCAGGTCCAGGCCGGGAGCGTTCGGGATCTCCTCCATCAGCGAGAAGAACTTCAAGATCGCGTACTCCTCGTTGCGCAGTACCAGGAATGTCACCGGCACTTTGTACGCCGCCGCCGTCCAGAAGCTCTGCACCGCATACTGCGCCGAGCCCTCGCCGATCACGCAAACCACGGGGCGCTCAGGACACGCGAGCTGCACGCCGATCGACGCCGGCATCCCGAAGCCCAGGCCGCCACCCGCCGAGAAGTAGTAGCTGCCTGGTCGCCCCAAGCGCAGTTGGTTGCGCAGTGCCGGTGTCGCCGACGGGGACTCCAGCACGACGATCCCGTCGTCCGGAAACACCTGCGCCAGCGTCCGCACCGCCGTCGACGGACTCATCGGGTCGCTCAGCGGCACCTCCTCGGGGGCGCTCCTAACCGGCGGTGCCTCGCGGGTGGAGCCCGCGTGCTCCAATGCCCCCACCACCGCGTCGGCGAGCGCCTGCAGCGTCAACGCGACGTCCGCCACGATCGCGTCTCCCATCGGGGCGCGAGCCGCCTCGTCGGGGTCGCTCGTGATCGCCATCAAGCTCGTCCCCGGCGCCAGCAACGGGCCCGGGATGTTGGGGTAGTACGGGAAGATCGACGTACCCACCGCCAGCACGAAATCATGCGGCGCGAGCGTTTCGCCGACCGGCTGCACCGCCGGTGGCAGGATTGCCTGAAACTGCGGATGGTCCTCCGGGAAGCCCAACCGCCCGCCGCCCGTCGCCGGGGTCGCGTACACCGGCAGCCGTGCGCGCTCCGCCAGCGCTACCGCTGCGTGCCAGCCGCCGGCCGCGTCGATGTCTGGGCCCGCCACCAACGCCGGGTTCTTCGCCTGTGCCAGACGCCGTGCCAGATCGTCGATCGTCGCCTGGTCCGGGCGGGTCGCGCCGGCGACCGTGCGCGTCGTCTGGTGGCGCACTTCCTCCTCGGAGCGCACCTCCGCGTACCAGTCATCCATCGGAATCGACACGAACGCCGGGCCGCGCGGCGGCAGCGACGCCATGTGCACCGCGCGCGCCAGCGCGTGCGGTACGTCCTGTGCGGTCGGCGGCTCGTAGCTCCACTTCACCAGTGGATGGGGCATCCGCGTCGCGTCGCGGTTGGTCAGGTTCGCCTGCAGCGTCATCAGCGAGCGGTATTGCTGGCCAGCGGTCACTACTAGCGGCGACTTGTTCGCCTGTGCGTTGAAGATCGCGCCCATCCCGTTGCCCAGGCCCGGGGCCGTGTGCAAGTTGACGAGCGCTGCGCGGCCGCTGGCCTGCGCATAGCCGTCGGCCATCCCCACCGCCACCGCCTCCTGCAGCCCCAGCACGTAGCGGAAGTCGGCCGGGAAGTCGCTCAGCATCGGGAGCTCCGTCGAGCCCGGGTTGCCGAACAGCGTTGTCATGCCGCGCTCGCGCAGCAGCTCGATTGTCGCCTCTCTGACCGTCCTCACGCCATGCCGTCCTCGCCTCGCTCGACCGGGTCGGCGGCATTCTACGGCGTGCGCCGCGACCGGCCCACGCGACGCCCATACCGCCGCCAGAGATCTTGCGGGTACGCGGTGGCGTGTCGGTAAGAGTCCACCACATCGAACGCGCGGTTCGCCTGTTCGGTGTCTTGGGTATCGCCGCCAATGAAACTCGCCCCGACAGCCCGCTCACGATCGATGCTCCGCGCATTCGCCCGGACGCTCGCCCTCGTGGGGATCCTCGCGCTCTCCCCAAGCGCCGCCGAAGCGCAGGGCCGCCAGAGCGCAAACGCCGCCGCTGCTCGCACACAGCATCGCTCGCACACCAAGCCCCCGGCCCCGCTCAGCACCTACGCGGTGCGCGCCCTCCAGGCCTATCAGGCTATGCAGCAGAACTTCTACATCGCCGGCACCGGTCTGTATCGCGGCACCGAAGAATTCTCGTTCCTGTGGCCTTTCTCGCAGGCGCTCGCCGCGACCGTGAGCCTCTCGCACATCTCAGGCGGCACCCACTCACAGCTCGCCGACGCGCGACGCGCGCTGATGGTCGGCCTGCGCCAGTACCTCAGCCCCGGTCCCGCCGCCGGCGAAAGCGCCGAACCGCCGTCCGCGGGGGAAACCAGCGCCGCCGAACAGAGCACCGGAGCACCCTCCACGTCTCCCCAGGATCCCGCCGCGACCGCTGCCACGCGCGTCGCACTGCCCTCATATGACTTCACCGTCGCCGCTCCCGGCGGCCCCGCCGGCAGCAGCTTCTACGACGACAACGAGTGGGTCGGAATCGAGCTCGCGCGCCTCTACGAGCTCGACCACAACACCGAAGCCCTCCAGCAGGCCGAGCAGATCATCGCGTTTGTCATGGCCGGCTGGCAAACAACCGGTCCCAGCGGGCAGCCGCTTCCGTGTCCCGGCGGGGTGCCGTTCTCAAACGCCGCCAGCAACGTCTCGCGCAACACCGTCACTACTGCGCCCGGCGCCGAGCTCGCCGTTCAGCTCTATCGCATCACACACAACATCCGCTACCTCGAATTCGCCGAGATGGCCTACGGCTGGGTGCGTGCGTGCCTGATGGAACCAAGCGGTCTCTACGCCGATCACATCAATCTCAGCGGCAGCATTCAGCGGAGCCTCTGGAGCTACAACCAGGGCTCGATGATGGGCGCCGCCATGCTGCTCTACCTCGCTACGCGCAACCACGAATACCTCACCCAGGCCCGCCAGACCGCTGCCGCTGCGCGGACCTACTTCACCTACAGCCGCCTCTCGGGCGAAAACCCGTTCTTCGCCGCCGTCTACTTCCGCAACCTGCTCTATCTCAACTACTTCACCCACGAATCACCCGGCTCGCTGCCGGTGCGCGAATACGCCTACTACGCCTGGCTGCGCCATCGCCTGAGCGACAACCTGTTCGCCTACGGCTCCCCACCATCCCCCGAACTGCTGCGCCAGGCCGCGATCGTGCAGGTCTACGCGCTGCTCTCCACCTCGCCCAGCACCTATTTCTAGGTCCGCTGCGCGTCGCACAGTAGGCTGTGCCACAAGCCATGACCGACACGAGCAACCTCATGACCCAAGCCGGGCTCGACGCTCTCCAGGCCGAGCTCGACGCGCTCGAAGACGACGGGCGCCGCGAGATCGCCGAGCGCATCAAAGTCGCACGCGAGTGGGGGGACCTCAAGGAGAACAGCGAGTACCACGACGCTAAGAACGACCAAGCCCACCTCGAGACCAAGATCGCGCGACTGCGCGAAAAGATCTCCACCGCCGTGATCGTCTCCGAGGACGAGGGTCCCGCCGAAGGGGTCGTCGGCTTTGGCTCTACCGTCGTCGTCCAAGACCAGGACGGCACGCAGCGCACCTGGACGATCGTCAGCTCCCACGACGCCGCTCCGGCCAAGGGTCTCCTCTCGGCGGAATCGCCCGTCGCGCGCGCGCTTGCCGGTCGCCGCAGCGGCGAGCAGGCGTCGGTTACGCTGCCGCGCGGCGAGAGCGTCCTGACGATCCTAAGCGTCAGCTGATCCCGCGGCGCCCGCCAGCATGTCGGCTTGTGCGATCCCCGCGTCCTGGGGCTGCCCGAGCTCTCCGATCGTCTCGACGAACGCCTCGACCACTGTGGGGTCGAACTGCGTCCCCGCGCACGCTTGCAGCTCACAGAGCGCTTCGGTGCGTCCGATAGCGTCGCTGTAGCTGCGCTTTGACGTCATCGCGTCGTACGCGTCGCACACGAAAATCACGCGCGCGCCCAGCGGGATCTCACTGCCGCGCAGGCCGTCGGGGTAGCCACCCCCATCGAAGCGCTCGTGGCTGCAGCGCACCAGCCGCGCCACCGGACGCAGCGCCGCCGCCGCCATCAGGATGCGCTCGCCGAGGACTGTGTGGCGGTGCATGAAGCGCCACTCTTCCTCGTCTAACGGGCCTTCCTTCTGCAGGATCGAGTCGGGGATCGCGATCTTGCCGACGTCGTGCAGCTCCGCCGCCCGCGCAAGCACATCAAGTTCCTCTCCCGCCATCCCCAGGCGTCGCCCGACGGCCAGCGCGAGTGCGCCGACGCCGCGCTGATGCTCCTGCAGATCCGGGTAGCGCTCCTGGAAGGCCTGCAGCAGCACGTCGCGCAGCTGCTGCACCGCGCTCGCTTCCCGCGTCTCGTCCTTGCGCCTGTATAGGCGCTGGTCGGCGAGCTGCATCACCGACGCCGGGTCGCTGCCCTGCGGGGGAATGCTCACCACCCCGTGGGACGCTCCGATCGAGAAGCCCGGGCCGCGCTCTGCGAGCGCCACCACGCTTGCCTGCACGAGCGCCGCGTCGGTCGCGCCCGCGAGATTGCGGAACAGCACGCAGAACTCGTCGCCGCCCATCCGATACGCCGTCCCGTGCGGAGCCACGATCGCTTGGAGCTTGTCGCTGAGGCGTGCCAGCAGAGCGTCCCCCGCCGGGTGCCCGAAGGTGTCGTTGTAGCGCTTGAACCCGTTGAGGTCGTAGAGCACCAGCTGCCACGATTCGCCCGCCCGCGCGCGCCGGCAGGCGACCTGTAGGTCTTCCATCAGCTGCCGGCGGTTGCCCAGGCCCGTGAGCGGATCCGTCGAGGCCAGCCGCCGTGAGCCCACCAGCATCGCGATGTTCTCCCGCACCGTCATCATTAGGTGTACGCAAACCGCGAGCACCGTCGCGATCGCCAGCACGAGTGCCAGCGGCGTCAGCTGCCCGTGCAGGTTGCCGTACACGAACACCCCCAGCGCCGCCAGCAGCGAGCACGTCGGGACCGACACCAGCCGCCAGTCCTCCACGCGCCGGCGTGTCGGGCGCGGCCACGGCGTCCACGCCGCGAGCGCGAGCATGACCGTCGCCGCCGACCACAGCAGCTGCACCCAGTCCCCGAGGCGAAAGCCGCCTGTGGCGTTCAAATAGAGATAGCCCGCGTCCGCGATCGCGCTCACCAGCATGCTCGTCGCGATCAGCAGCCAGACCCGTCCCGGGCGCCAGCCGGTCATGCCCAGCGCGCCGATCGCGAACACCAATAGCAGCAGATCGCCGATCGGGTACGCCAGCGCAACCGCTGTCGAAGCCGTGTCGCCATGCGCGTGAGCCATGATCGCCGGCAGGATCGCTGCCGCCGCCACAGCCGCCGCCGCGAGGCCCCCGATCAAGCCGTCGAGCCACATGCCGATGCGCAGCTCGCGCAGATGGGCGCCCATCAGCAGCACCAGCGCCACGTAGCAGCACGGATAGAAGACGAGGTAGAACGCGTCGGCCGGCGTCACGCCGGCCGCTGACGGCGTCCCTTCGACGAACAGCGCGAAGTAGAGGTCTCCGAGGTCCGAGCACAGGAGCCCGACGCCGAGCGTCAGCCACGCCGCCCGCTGGGCACGCACGAGCGCCCCGCGCGCGAGCGTCATCAACGCCGCGCCGCCCGTCAGGACCCCGTAGACGCCCTGGTCGAAGAGCCCGTCGCGGCTTGCCCCGCCCACTCCCGCGAGCGTGTGCAGCGCAAGCACTCCCACGCCCCCCAGCAGGAACGCCAGCACAAAAGTGATCGGTGTCGGTCGTGTTCGCATCCCCTGTGCCCTCATCTGTCCATCGGCCGCCCCGCGGCGCTGCTGAAGTTGGCGCCGCGGGCGATGGGCGGGTGTCGGGTGTCTGGTGGGTCTCGTTTCGCGACCCCGCCGCGCGCGTGCGCGTGTGCGCGCGGCGGGGTCGAAACTTCAGCTCTCTACAGCGCGCCGCGCACGCGACGCACGAAGCGCCGCGGCTTGCGCCCATAAAGGCGCTCGCCATTGCGTAGTGCTTGCTTGCGCAGGCGCTTGCGGCGGCGCTCGATCGCTTTCAGCAGCGGCTTGTAGTCGCGCTTGCGAGCCGGGAGGCGCTTGGCGTGTGAGCGCACCGCCTGGTCGAGCATCGCCAGGTCGTGCTCATCGCCGAGAATTTCCCCGAGCCGGTCCGCTCGGCGTGCCACGCGCTTCAGGCGCTTGGAGCTCTTGTCTTGAGCGGATGCGCCCGTGCGGTTGAGTGTTTCCGCCACGTACCGAAGGTCCTTCGCGCTTTTCCGCCACGTGTGCATCGCGGTCGCATCGCCGCGGCGCCGCCGCGCGCGGCGCATGCGACGCCGGCCTTGGCGGTAGAGCCGCTCCACGCCACCCGCTGGCAGCTTCGAGGAAGACGCTCGCCGGGGGTCCTTGGGTTCCCACGCCGCGATACGCCCACGGATCGCCAGCAGCTCGAGCGCCACCGCACCGTGGCGCTCGATCTCGACGCGCTCCGGCGTACTCGCGGTGTCCCCCAGCGCATATCCCCCCCGACCCCCGTCTACGATCGCGCCTTCGCGCTCGGCGAGTAACCGCGCCCGTAGGTCGCGTACGGCCTTCGCGCCCCGCCGCCGGTGGGAATCGGTGAGCTTTGGGTGGCGCTTCAGCAGGCCATCGAGCGTGTCGAGCGCCACGACCGCGTCGCGCGCCCCCGCCAGGCGGCGCGCGCAGTCGCGCAACGCCGCGTTCTCGTGTGCCAGGCGCTTGTCGCCGAGCTGATCGCGTAGCAGCCGCAGGATCGCGCGGGCGCGCTTAAGTGCCTTGCGCGTCTCGTGCACAGTGTGCTCGCTGCTCTCTCCAGGGTAATCCTGGAGCAATTCGATCGCGATGTCGAGTTGGCCGACGATCACGCGCCGCAAGGCGGCGACGGGTGGCTCTCCGTCGAGTAGTGAGGAGCTCCTTGCGCGGCGCTTGCGCGCCGCTGCGCGTCGTTCGCGCTCGCCTCGCGCGAGTGCCACTCCGACTCCGACGATCGCCAGCGCCGTCGCCAGCGACACCACTTTGAACGCGCCCCCCGAAGGCGCCCCGCCGGGCGCGAGAATGGAGCGATGGCCACGGGACTTCCGCGTGCTCCATGGTGGACGGTGCGCCGCGCGGCGAATCGCAAGCCCGCGACGTATCGATGCCCGCTCTGCGGCCATCACCTGCCCGCGCTCAGCGACCACATGTTGATCGCCCCCGAAGGCGACACCCGGCGGCGACGGCACGCGCATACCGACTGTGTGCTCGCCGCCCGCGCCCGCGGCGAGCTTGTACTGCGCGACGAGTGGCTCCGCGACCAGCCCCAGCGCCCCGCGTGGTGGCGGCGCATGTTCGTGCGCCGCTCATCCCGCGGGCAGTAGGGGACGCGTGGAGGCAAGCCGCTCAACTATCAAGCGCCGTAGGCATGCACGTACTCGGGTGTCACGCGCACGATCACGCGTTCTTCGCCGGGTTGGCGGAACGGGTACTCGGCCTTGCCCAGGTACTTGCCAGCGAGCGCGTCGATGTGGGCATCCGCGCCCTCGCGCGTGCGCTCGGAGACGCGCCCCCGGATCGCCACATACTCGTAGGGGTTCTCAAGGTTCTGCACCGTCAGCGTCACTCGCGGGTCGCGTTCCAGGTTGCGCGGCCATGCGCGGCCCTCTGCCGTGTTGAGTGTCGGCACGCCCTCCTGCAGGTCGACCCAGACTGGGACCGCGTGCACCGAGCCGTCGGCGCGGAGTGTTGACACGACAGCGAAGTTCTTCGCGTTCAGCAGTTCCGCCGCGCGTCCCTCGATCTTCGAGCTCATCGGCATTCCTCACGCTTTCTCTCGCGGTGTGATGTATGTGTGTGCCTCGCCTGCGCACGCACATCACGATAGGGACTGCGCGGCCGACGCAGGGTCCTCCGCGACGCGTTTTGCTATTGCCGGCTGAAACCCGACGCCGAGCTCACCGGAGGGATCGGCTGAAGTGGAGCCAGCCGCCCATTGTTGAGCTGGAAATGCACCTTCGCCTGGCCGCCCGCCGGACAGCACAGCGGATCGTGCGCGCGGTAGAGCGGATATGCGAGCACGACTTCGGTGTCGCTTTGCGCCACCACCCGCACCGACGCGCTCGGCTCGCTGGAGTCGGTGCCGATGTACTTGCCGTCGAGAAAGAAGAATGCGCGCTGGTCGTAGCCGTCGGCCGACCCCGTGCGCGTCGCCGTCAGCACTCTCAGCGTTTGGTCGCTGTGGTACTCCGCCGCGTCGTTGGGCGTATACCCGTGTGTCTTCACGGTCGCCACCGCCGCAGCTGCTTCGGCCCCCGAGGTTTCGGCCGTTCCCGTCCCGCCGTTCTGGGCGAACGCCGGCTCGGGCGCCGTGCGGGTCGTCGAGCTCCCCGCCGCGCTCCGGGACGGCGTCGTCGCGGTCGTCGTCCCGGCCGCCTTGGTGGTCGTCGTCCGCTGGGCGCCTGACGCCGTCGTGCTCGCGGAGGAGGCCGTTTCGCTCGCGCTCGGCGCGCCCACCGCGGTCACCGTCTTCGTCGTGCCGCCGCAGCCGCCGAGGACCGCGCCCGCCGCGATCAGCGTCCCGCACGCCAATGCCATCGTCAGTCCTTGCCTCATGGCTTCAAGGTAAGTAGTTCGTCGCAACCGCGCGCCGCACCTCCTTGACAATTTTATTAGCGGCGGCTAATTTTGATTGATGCACGCCGACCCTGCACGCTTGGAGTCCGAAGATCTCCGGCGCGCCTCGCCCGCACACGCGAGCGCGCTCGCGCGCGAGTCTTCGGTCCGCACGCGTGTGCCCGCGGCCGAGCGGCGCGAAGCTCTGATCACCGCAGCCGTTCACGAGTTTGCTCACGGCGGTCTGCACGGCACTCCGGTCGAGCGCATTGCGCGTCGCGTTGGGGTGGCCCAGCCTTATGTCTTTTCGCTGTTCGGCAACAAGCGAGAGTTGTTCATCGCTGCCATCGACCGCAGCTTCCAGAGAGTCGCCGAGATGTTCCGGCTCGCCGCCACCGAATACGACGCCGGAAACGCTCCTGCCGACTGCGACGACGTGCTGCAAGCGATGGGACGCGCCTACAAGCAACTCTTGGCTTCAGATCGCGACTATCTGATGCTCCAGCACCAGTCCTACGCCGCGTGTGAGGACGACGTCGTGCGCGCCTGTGTTCGACACCGCTATGCCGAGCTCGTCGGTCTTGCTAAAGACCTTTCGGGAGTCGATGACGAGCGTCTCGATGACTTCTTCCGTCACGGTATGGCGCTACAAGTCGCTGCCGCCCTCGGCGTCGAGGATCTCTCCTCCAGTTGCCCCTGGATCACGTCCGAGCTGCGGGCGCCTGACGCGGCGCGGCCGGCCGGCGACTAGCATCGAGCCGGACATGGCCTCCACCCTCGACGACGTCCCTACCACCGAGCGCAAGCGCAGTCGCCGTGAGCTCGCGCGCACCGGTGCGCTTGTGCTGCTCGCTGTGCTCGCCACGCTGTTCGCTGTGCTCAACCTCAAAACCGTCAAGGTCGACTGGATCTTCGGCTCCGGGCGCGCACCGCTGATCATCGTGATCGTGATCTCCGTTCTCGCTGGGGCGCTGCTCATGTACTTCATCGATCGCCGCGCCACTCGCCGCAGCAGGCACGGCGGCCCGTGAAGCGAGGATCGCCCGCACCGCGTCCTCGGCGCCGACGAATGGCGTGAGCACCGCGTAGGAGAGGTACTCCGCGAGGATCGGCAGCCGATGTCCGCGGCCCGCCACGATCTCGCTACTGAGCGTGTGCCAGAGTGCCCCCGCGACCCCTTCGACCGCGAGCTCGCTCGGCGGGTGCTGCGGCGCGCCCTCCGTCAGTAATGTCGCCAGCTCGAGCGCGAGCTCCATCGTGTGCTCGAGCGCTCGTGGACCCGCCTCGGGCGCCTTGGCCATCAGCGTGATCGCGCACGCCGGCTGGGAAGCAAGGTGCGCCAGCAACGATTCGATCGTCTCACACACCGCCCCCGCCCAGTCGGTTGAGACGAGCTCGGGGTTGGCGACCACATGAAGGACCTCGTCAGCCACCATGTCCAGCGCCGCCAGATAGCACTGCTCCTTATCTTTGAAGAGCGCCAGGAAGCTCTCGATCGGGAGGCCCGCCTCGTCAGCCACCCGCAGCGCGCTGAGGTCGCCGAAGCGGTCGCGCAACGACAAGTTGATCGCCGCCCGCAGGATTTGGGTCCGCTCACTCTGTGCGCCCTCGGCAGGCGCCAGCTGGGGGGGATAGGGGGATGGAAGGCTCGCACAAGGCCGCGGGCGCAGCTCGGCGACCGCTGGTGAGCGGAACACCAGCGACCACCGCAGCATCTCCTCA
Organism: Solirubrobacteraceae bacterium; assembly: GCA_036493975.1. GTDB lineage: Bacteria > Actinomycetota > Thermoleophilia > Solirubrobacterales > Solirubrobacteraceae > Palsa-744. Next base: position 4,992 of record DASXOX010000061.1, on the reverse strand, counting down.
GCGAGCTCTGACAAGTCCTCCACGCGTTCCTCGCGCAGACGCGTGAACGTCGCTCGCCGCAGACCGCCGACGATCGCTCGGACCACGGGTAGCGGGAGCGCATCGGTCTCGCGGCGATCCACGAAGCTGTTCGAGAGCAGCCCTTCGAACATTGCCGTGATCCGATGCAGGCGGCGTAGGCCGCCGGGGCCCGCCGTTTGGGCGTCGATGACCACGAGGTGTAGCGCCTTCGCGTTCGATCGCACTTCCTCGGCGAACGCCGTGAACCCCTCGCGCATGCGCTCTTCGCTGGTGCCCGCCGCCGAGCGATACGCGTGGTTGATCCGCTTGATCCCTCGCCGCACGATCAGATCGAAGGTCTCCAGGAAGCAGTCTTCCTTGTTCGAAAACTGCTCGTAGAAAGCCCGGCGCGAGACGCCTGCGAGACCAATCACGTGCTTGACGCTCGTGTTCTTGTAGCCGCGCGTCGCGATCGCCTCGATCATCGCCCCGTGCATCCGGATTCGCTGGTGGTGGGCCACTCCCATTTTCGTGATGCCGTGTGGACCCTTCGGCAGGCGCTTATAGATAGGCGCAATCGTTTGAGCCGGTCGCGCCTCGCGGTCCTCTCGCCGCGAGGAGCCGCGACTCCCGTGCTCCAACATAGGTAATTCCACCTCCCCGGATACTTTCTATAACCAGACTGTCAAGGAGTCTGGTAAACAACATCATTCCATGTCAGCGATTCTTTGTCTACAGCTAAGTCTATGCATCTGAGCCTCGGCGTGTAGCGGATCCGCTATTGCGCTTGTTTCCCCTGGGAGCATCGGACTTGCCGACGATACAGGAGTCGTCGGGCGGCGCTGGCGGGGAGCGTCTCGATCCTCGGGTCCTCCGATCGCCGCGAGCTCGGAATGCGAGTTACCGGATGTCGGCCACTTTGCCGACCAAAGCCGGTTGCGGGTGTTTGCAAGGCTCGCCGTGCCCTTTGCCGCCGCGGCCAGGGAGTTTCTCTGAAATGTTTCTGACTAGGCCGCTAGGCACGCGAAGTGACCGACGAGCGTCACACACGACGCCGCCGGATACGCTTCTGCGGCGATCCGTTTACGCGTGTTGGTCGTGATCTTCGGGGTGGCGAACAACTACCACCGGGCGCAGTGCATGGCGTAGCACATGTGAAGACGTACTGCCAAGCAACTTGGACTTCAGCCCCCGCAGACCGCGTGACCCGATCACGATCGCGCGCGCATCGTGCGCGCTGGCCGCAGCCACAATCGCATCCGCAGGCGCGGTGGTCTCCTCGGCGAGGATCGCCTGCGCTTGGAGGCCGGCCGCACGCGCGAGACGTACTCCGTCGTCGGCCACCTCCTGCGCATGCTCCTCGCTGGCCCGCTCAACGTTCCGCGCGACGGCGGGGTCGTAGGGCATCATCGTGCTGCCCATTCCCGAGGGGTCCGGGACGAGCATCAGTTGCGCCCACGCCGGCTCCCACACCGTCAGCACAAGCGCCCGGGCCGGCGCGAACAGCCTTCCAGCCTCACGTACCGCGACGCGCGCCGGCTCGGATCCATCGTAGGCGATCAAGATCGGAGCCTCGCTCTCCACGATGCCAGCGTACCCAACCACATTGGCGGGCACTGAGAGATCGGTCAGTGGAGGATCACCCGCAACGCCAGCACCCCGAGGCCCATCGCGGCGCCCACACATCCTTCGAGCACCAGTTCGGCGGGGCGTGTCCGCGCTCGCAAGCCCGCGAGCAGCTCATAGGCGAGCAGGCTGCCCGCGGTCACCCAAAGGTCGATCGTGACCGCCGCTTCTTGGCTCGCGCCTGCCGCCCAGCAGACGACCAGCACGAGCAACGGCAGGGTGCCCCCGCGCATGATCGACCAGTCATGCAGAAGCTTCTGTCCCAGCGACTTCAAGCTAAGCCGCTCGTGCGTCTCCAGTCGCTGGCCCAGTAGGTCTGCGTATGTATGCGCTAGCCAATACAACGAAAGCGCCAGTAGCGCTGAGCCGAGCGTCTCCGGATAGGTCTCGCGCAGCCCGCTCTCCGCGGCCAGCAGCGCGCCGATCGCGATCATCCCGTAGATCGCGCCAGCCGGGTTCGTGCCAGGGAGCAGCCAGTCCAGGAGTCGCTCCGCTCGGCCCCGCTCCTCGTTGGCCGTGGGCTTCACGGTGTCACATCATGCCCCGCCGCGCGCACGCACGCGCGCTCGCGCGGCGGGGCCGGCCGAGTCGGCGCCTATGCGGGTGGACCTGCCAGACTCACGCGATGGGCGCCACGCGGAGCGCTGGGGCGGCGGACTCGATCAGGCTGGTGCTGGCCGACGTCGACGGCACGCTGGTAACGCAGGAGAAGCTTTTGACCGACCGTGCGATCGCGGCCGTGCGCGCGCTCGGGGAGGCCGGCGTCGTGTTCGCCGTAACGAGCGGGCGGCCGCCGCGCGGGATGTCGATGCTGATCGAGCCGCTCGATTTGCAGACGCCAATCGCCGCTTTCAACGGTGGATTGATCGTCGATCGTGACCTACGGTCGCTGGAGCATCATTCGATTCTCGACCCACTGGTCCCCGAAGTCATCGAGCTGCTGGAGTCCTTCGCGCTCGACGTCTGGATCTATCGCGGCGCCGACTGGTTGGTACGCGACCGCAATGGGGCGCACGTGGCGCACGAGACGCGGACCGTGCAGTTCGAGCCCACCGTGCTCGAGAGCTTCGCCGGTGTCGAGGAGGACGTCGTCAAGCTCGTTGGCGTCAGTGACGATCTCGACGCCGTCGAGCGCGCCTCCGACGCTGCACGTGAGCGCTTCGGCGACCACGTGTCGGCTGCGCGCTCGCAGCCCTACTACCTTGACGTAACCCATCCCGACGCGAACAAGGGTGCGGTCTTCGGATGGCTCGCGCGCCGCTACGATGTCCCACCAGAGCAGATCGCGACCATTGGGGACATGCCCAACGACGTCCTGATGTTCGCCCGCTCCGGCCTGAGCATCGCGATGGGCAACGCCGATCGCGAGGTCCAACGCGCCGCCCGGCGCGTCACGACCAGCAACGAGGAAGACGGCTTCGCGATCGCTGTCGAGCGCTGGATCCTGGGCCGGGGGGAGGCAGGCGGTGGCTGACGGTTCCGCGGCGCCCGCGGACGTGCTTGTCGTATTTGGGATCACCGGGGATCTCGCGAAGGTGATGACGTTTCGCTCGCTCTACCGCCTCGAGCGCCGAGGATTGCTGGAGTGCCCGATCGTGGGTGTCGCCGCTCAGGATTGGACCGTGCAGCGGCTGCGCGAGCACGCGCGCGAGTGCATCGAAGGCACCGGCGAGACGATCGATGACCCGGTGTTTGAGCGCTTCGCGGCGCGGCTCTCGTATGTCGGTGGGGACTTCGCCGACGCCGCGACGTATACGCGTGTGCGCGACGCCGTCGGCGCGGCGCGCAATCCGGTCTTCTACCTCGAGATCCCGCCGTCGCTGTTCGGTCCTGTGATCGGGCAGCTCTCCGCCGCTGGTCTGACAAGCAGCGCGCGCGTCGTTGTCGAGAAGCCCTTCGGGCACGATCTCGCTTCCGCGCGGGCGCTCGCGGCGGAAATCCACCGCTACATCGACGAGCCCCAGCTCTACCGCATCGACCACTTCCTCGGGAAGATGGGCACCGACGAGCTGCTCTACCTGCGCTTCGCCAACACCATGCTCGAGCCGCTGTGGAATCGCGCCAATGTCGCGTGCGTCCAGATCACGATGGCCGAGAACTTCGGCGTCGAGGACCGCGGCCACTTCTACGACCCCGTCGGCGCGCTGCGCGACGTCGTCGTCAACCACCTCATGCAGGTCGTGGCGGTCGCCGCGATGGAGCCGCCCTCCGGCAGCGACCCCGAAGCGCTCAAGGACGCCAAGTTCGCGCTGCTGCGTGCGGTGCAGGCCGCCGACCCCGCGCATTGCGTACGCGGGCAGTATGAGGGCTACTTGGACATTGACGGGGTCGCGCCGAACTCCGACACCGAGACCTATATCGCGCTGCGCCTGGACATCGACAACTGGCGCTGGTCGGGCGTGCCGTGGTTCATCCGCGCCGGCAAGCGGCTGCCGGTCACGCAAACCGAGTTGCGCGTCGTCTTTCGCCGCCCCCCGCGCCTGCACTTCATCGAGCACGGGCACCGCCACCCCGAGCCCAACCAGTTCGTCGTCAAGCTCGACCCAAGTACCGGCGCTCAGCTATTGCTTGACGCGCATCGCGCCGACGAGGCCGGGCCGGGGGAGATCGCGCTCGATATGGAGTTCTCCCAGGAGGGCGGCGAAGCGCCGACGCCCTACGAGGTTCTACTGCTCGACGCCATGCACGGGCGCAGCGAGCGCTTCACGCGCCAGGACGGCGTCGAGGAGGCGTGGCGGGTGTTCCAGCCATTGCTCGACCACGCGCCGGCCGCACATCGCTATGCGCCCGGGAGCTGGGGGCCGCAGGACGCCGACCAGTTGGTCGCGGGGTTCGGGCGCTGGCACGGGCCTTGGGTGGCTGCCTGAAGCGCGTCCGGCGAAGCGAGGTTTCTCGCACCTCGCTGCGGGAAAATACTGAGGTCGCCGGACCCCTGCGCTATAGCCTCACAGCATCGAATTTCTTCCAGCGGTCCCTGGTGTCGCGTGGAAACGGGCGGATGCGGATCGACGAGCGAGGAGAGTCACATGCCGATCGCCAGCTATCCGTTTCTCGAAGTCTTCTGGACGATGTTGGTTTTCTTTGCCTTCTTCATCTGGATTTGGCTGTTGATTACTGTTTTCTCCGATTTGTTTCGCCGCCACGACGCATCCGGTTGGGTGAAGGTTGCGTGGATTATCTTCATCGTCATCCTGCCCTACCTCGGCGTATTTGTGTATCTGATCGTCGAGCACGTTGGCATGACCGAACGCTCCGTCAAACAGCAGAAAGCGGTGCGGGCGGAAATGGATGAATACGTGCACTCGGTTGCCGGCCAGAGCGACCCAACGGCGCAAATCACGAAAGCCGAGGAGCTGCTGAGACGGG
>DASXOX010000060.1:0-37614 GCA_036493975.1 Solirubrobacteraceae bacterium | reverse complement strand
GCCGCACTGGAGACGGTGCTCGCGCTCGCGGACCTCGCACCCAAGGAGACCGACGTGGCATTGCTGGCGCCCGGTACGGACTTCGTGTATCGCCCGACGACGGTCCGCGAGCCCTTCGCCTACGCCCCCGCGCGCCGCTACCCGCTGCAGCGCATCGCGGCCGACGCCCGCGCGCGGCTGCTGTCCGACGAGCTCAGCTGGATCGACCCCTATAGACAGACACTGCACACGAAGGCGGAGCGGGAAGTCCAGTACGACGCGCTCGTAATCGCGATGGGCGCCCGCGTGCATCCGCGCTATGCGCACGCCCTGACGATCGACGACCGCCGCCTGGACGAGCTGATGCGCGGACTAATCCAGGACGTCGAGGGCGGCTACGTCCGGCGACTCGCGTTCGTGGCGCCCGGACGGATGGCGTGGCCGCTGCCGCTGTATGAGCTCGCCCTGATGACGGCCGGACGCGCCTATGACATGGGCGTCGAGCTCGCCACAACGATCGTCACACCCGAGGACAGCCCGTTGGCGATCTTCGGCTCGACCGTGAGCGAAGCGGTCGCGGAACTGCTGATGCAGGCCAACATCCAGACGATCGGCTCAGCCTACGCCGAGGTCCCGGATTCGGGTGCGCTAGTGATCAACCCCGGCAATCGCCATATGAGCGTCGACCGCATAGTTGCGCTGCCCGAGCTCTACGGGCCTTGCGTACGCGGCATCCCGCTCGGCGAACACGGCTTCTTGCGCACCGACTGCTACGGGCGCGTGCGCGAAGTCCCCCACGTCTACGCGGCCGGCGACGCGACCAACTTCGCCGTCAAGCACGGCGGCATCGCCGCCCAGCAGGCCGATGTCGTGGCGCAGTCGATCGCTGCGCTCGCCGGCGCCGACGTAACGCCAAAGCCGTTTCACCCCGTGATCCGCGGCATGCTCCTGACGGCTGACCGGCCGCGCTACCTGACCGCGCGCATCACCGGAGGACATGGGTTCAGCTCGAAGATCAGCGAGACCCCGACCTGGTCTCCGCCTAACAAGATCGCCGCCCACTACCTCGCCCCGTACCTGGACCGGTTAGAAGGGGGGCAGAGAAGCATCCGGCGGCGGACCGTGACGAGCGGACTGCCGGGCGCCTCGCCGGTCCCCCTCGTCAGTGTGCCGCGGACCGACGGCGCGTGACGATCGCCCGCGCGCCCTGCGCGGGAACAAGCGTGATGTGGTGCACCTTGGCGCGCTCCGGTCTCATGCTCGGAGCGCGCAGCTGCACGCTTTCGAGCACGGTCTTGAGGATCGCGCGCATCTCCATCGTCGCGAAGCTCGCCCCGATGCAGCGTCGCGGCCCGCCGCCGAACGGGATGAAGGCATATGGCGGGGCGCCCCCTCCAAAGAATCGCTCGGGCTGGAAGGCGTCAGGCTCGGCGAACGCCGCGGAGTGCTGGACGAGCATGATCGAAGGCATCACCAGAGCGCCCGCCGGCACCATCCATCCGGCGACCCGAAGCGGCGCGGCGAGCTTGCGCCACACCGCGTCGATCACGGGCCGCACACGCAGCGTCTCGTTGATGACCGCGTCCAGGTAGGCCTCCTCCTGCCCCTCAGCGATCTCGGCTTCAAGACGCGCCAGCGCAGCGGGATGGCGCAGCAGGCGCTCAAAGCACCACGCCAGCGCGGTCGTCGTGGTCTCGTGGCCCGCGACGAGCAGCGTCATCAGGTGGTCGCGCAGCTCCTCGTCGGTTAGCGCGCCGTCACCGGCGGCGATCAGCTGCGCGAGCACATCGTCGCCCCCCTCGGGCGCGGCGCGATGCGCGGCGATCTCCTCGTAGAGCAGCCTGTCGACCTCGGGCAGGATCCGCAGCGTCGTCAGACGCCGCAACAGCGAGTGCTGAGCGAGCTTCGGATATGTGAACGCGAGCCACATCTCTAGGAGACCGATGCGTGTGAGGCGCTGGAGCAGCACACGCAGGCGCTCCATGCGGCGCTCGTCGCTCACGCCGATCACGGCGCGCAGGATCACCTCGAGCGTGATCGCCTGCATGCGCGGGCGCAACGCCAGCTCCTCGCCGACAGGCCAGTGCTGCACCTCGGCGGCAGCTATCTCCTCGACACGTGAGCGGTAGGCGCGTACGGCCTCACCGTGGAACGGCGCCGTCAACAGGCGTCGATGGCGCAGGTGGCGCTCACGGTCGAGCAGCAGCAGCGAGTGCTTTCCGAGGACCGGTTCCATCACCGCGTTGGCCTCGCCGGCCAGCAGCACTTCGCGGTCACCCGTGAAGATCTCGCCGATCGTCTCTGGCCGAGTCAGGACGACGACATCGCCGATGCCCGCAACACGCAGCGTGAAGATCTCGCCGAAGCGCCGCCGGCAGTAGTGGGAGAGCGCGCCGGGCCGAGTGGCCCACAGGGCCGTCTGCAACAGTCGCGGCCAGCGCGGACCGGGCGGGAGGCCCCTCGCGGGACTCCGTCCCGAAGCCCAGCTCTGCCGCGTAGACGCGTGCGGATCTGCGATGGCTGTCGCCGACGTCGCCTCGACCATACGCACATGTTGACGGCTTGGCCGCACTTATGCGCAAGACCCCGCCGCGCGCATGCGCGCGCACGTACGCGCGCGGCGGGGCGTTCAGCAGAGCTGCCCGTGGCGCCGCTCAGCCGGACAGCTGCGAGCCGTGAACGCCGGGTGGCACGCCGAGCTTCGCGGCCATGCGATCGAACTGCGCCATCAGCCGCGCGCGCTGCTCGGCGTCGAGATCCTCGGTGAGCTCGCCCTCCAGCGCGGCGGCGACCGCCGTGGCCTTTGCGAGCAGGCGCTTGCCCCGGGCGGTCTGGTAGAGCGCATGGGCGCGGCGGTCGCTCGGGCTGGGGCGCCGCTGTAGCAGGCCGCGCTCCTCGAGCGTGTCGACAAGCGCGACCATGCGGCTCGGCGGAATCCCAAGGCGCTCGCCGGTCGCCTGCTGGGATGCCCCTTCGCGGGAGCCGACGCTGCGCAGCAGCGCGAACTCGCGCGGCTCAAGGCCCAGCGGGGCGAGGCGGGCCGAGAACGTAGCGGCGACCGCGTGGCCGAGCGAGGAGAGCATGAAGCCCACGGCGCGAAAGGCCTGGGGCTCGTCGCCGACAGCCTCGGCCTGGACACCGGCGCGGGCGCCGCGCTCAGAGGCCGCGACCGCGCCCGCCTTGGCGGCCCCCGGATCCCCCTCCCGAGAAGATTCCATGACTAAATGATATCCGCTAGGATGCTTTCTCTCTGAAACCATTTTGTCTTGAAATTGTAAAGTTGAGCGCTGCGGCGATGAGTCCGGCCGGGCAGGGCAGTCCAAAGACGCAGTCCAGACCCCCAGGCCAGACGAGCACACTCGATGACATGGAGGTGACGCGATGACCCCCGACAACGCATCCCCGACCCCCACTGCAAACCCCATCCCCGCCTCATCCGCAGCCGATGGGACCTTCGACGAGCACAGCACGGTCACGCGCCTCGCGCGCTTCGTGCTGGCGCACCGACGGATCGTGATGGTCGGCTGGCTGATCGTGTTCCTCGCCGGCGCGATGGGCGCCTCGCACGTCTCCAAGCGTCTTTCGCTTGACTTCTCGCTACCGGGACAGCCGGGCTATGAAACGGCGCGTCAGATCATCGACACCTACGGCAACGGCGGCGACGAGCCGCCCGCGATCATGGTTGTCGACGCGCCGGTCGGACAGAGCATCGGCGACGAGCAAGCCCAGATCACGAGCGCATTCGCCGACGTGCGCGCGAGCCACCGCGGCGTGCGTGTCGTCGACTACGCGAGCACGCACGACCCGCGCCTGATCTCTACCGACGGCCGCACGACGTACGCGTTCCTGTACACCCCCCAGGAACACAGCTTCGGCGCGCCGAAGGTCGCCGAACACGCGACCCAGGTGCTCGCAGCCTCGCTCCCGCACGGCTCGCGGGTCGGCCTGACGGGCATCCAGCAACTCCAGGAAAACAAGTCGGGCAGCGGCCCCGGGGTGTTCCTGGAGACGATGGTCGGCGGGCTCGGCGCACTGGCGGTGCTGGCGTTCGTGTTCGCGTCGCTGCTTGCCTTCATCCCACTCCTGATCGCAGCCGTCTCGATCCTCTCGACGCTGCTCGTGATCCTCGCGCTCACCTATGTCGTGGACGTGTCGTTCATCGTGCAGTTCCTCGTCTCGCTCGTCGGGCTGGGCGTGGCGATCGACTACTCGCTGCTGATCGTGACGCGCTGGCGCGAGGAGCGCGCGCGAGGCCTCGAGAACCACGATGCCGTCGTGGTCGCGATGGCGACAGCGGGGCGCGCAGTCGTGCTTTCCGGCCTCACCGTCGCGATCGGGCTGATCGCGCTCGTCGTGCTGCCCGTGCCCGGGCTGCGCTCGGTGGGCTACGGCGGGATGCTGATCCCGCTGGTCTCGACCTGCGTGTCGCTGACGCTGCTGCCGGCGCTGCTGGGTGGCATCGGCCCGCGCGTGGATTGGCCGCGGATTCGCCACGAGGGCCACGCCAGCCGCCTATGGACAGTGTGGTCGGGCAGCATGGTGCGCTGGCGCGGGCCCGCGGCGGCGCTCGCGGTGATCGTGCTCGCGTTGCTGATCGTGCCGGTCTTCAAATTGGAGACCGGCGAAACGAGCTCGAGCGCGCTCGCGAAATCGGGCCCCGCAAACGCCTCCTTCCAGCAGATCCGCGCTGGCGGCGCGCCCAGCGGCGTGCTGACGCCGATCGAAGTGCTCGCGCGCACCTCGCAGGCCGAGGCAGTGCGCGCAAAAGTGGCGGCGCTGCCGGGCATGGCCGACGCGGTGCTCTCCAGCGCACCCGACAGCAACCGCGCGGGGACGAGCCTGATCCTCGGCATTCCCGACCGCGAAACGGTGAACTCCGAGACGCTCGCGCAGGTCAAGACGGTCCGCGACGCTCTCGGCGGCGAGACCGGCGCGGTCGGCGTTGCGGGCGTGGGCGCGATCGCGCTCGACTACCAGAAGGCGGTCTTCGGCAACTTCCCGCTGATGTTCGCGGTGATCGCGCTGCTCACGATCGTGCTGCTCGCACGCGCGTTCCGCTCGGTGACGCTTGCGGTCAAGGCGGTGCTGCTGAATCTGATCTCGATGGCGGCGGCGTTCGGCCTGATGACGTGGTTCTGGCAGGAGGGGCACGGCTCGCAGGCGCTGTTCAACATCCCCGCGACCGGCGCAATCACGTTCTGGGTGCCGGTGATGGTGTTCGCGTTCCTGTTCGGGCTCTCGATGGACTATGAGGTCTTCATCCTCACCCGCGTGCGCGAGGAGTACGACCGCACCGGCTCCACCGACGGGGCCGTGATCACGGGCCTCGGGCGCACCGGGCGCCTGGTGACGAGCGCCGCGTTGATCCTGTTCCTCGCGTTCGCCTCGCTGGCGTCGGCGCCGAACACCGACATCAAGGTGCTCGCGACCGGTCTCGGCGCGGGAATCCTGCTCGACGCCACGATCATCCGCGCGCTGCTGCTGCCTGCGCTGGTGTCGCTGATGGGGCGCTGGAACTGGTGGTTCCCGCGGCCCGTCGCGCAACTCTTGCGGGTGCGGCCGGGGAACCTTGAGGCCAGTCCGGCGGCGGAGGGGTAGCCGCCATCCGGCATCGAGATGCCGCTATTTGCGCATCTTGATGCGCTATCGTGACCTTATGCGCACCACGGTCACACTCGCCGATGACGTCGCGGCTGCGGTCGAGCAGATGCGCCACGAACGCTCCATCGGGCTGAGCGAGGCGGTCAACGATCTCGTGCGCGCGGGCCTCGTGCGCCAACAGGCGGTTAGGCCGTTTCGGCAGAAGACCCACGATCTCGGAAAGGGCATCGACTACAGCAACGTCGCCGACGCGATCGAGACCCTCGACGGCGCAGCAGCGCGCTGATGCTCCTGGATGCGAACCTGCTCCTGTACGCGGTTCATAAGGGAGACCCTCGTCACGACGCCACGCGCACATGGCTTACCGAGCAGCTCAACGGCTCACGCCGAATCGGCATCCCATGGTCGAGCCTGGGTGCGTTTCTGCGCATCTCGACACACCCCCGCGCCTTTCCGCGTCCGCTGACCGCGGCCTCCGCATGGGAGCGCGTGAATGATTGGCTCTCAGCCCCCGCGACATGGATCCCCCAGCCGGGACCCGAACATGGCCGCGTCTTGGGCGAGCTCTTCCGCAGGCACGACATTCACGGCAACCTCGTCCCGGATGCGATGCTCGCTGCGCTCGCAATCGAGCACGGCCTGACGCTCTACTCGACCGACACCGACTTCGCGCTGTTCGACGGGCTCAGCTGGACGAACCCGCTGGCCTGAGACCGTCGTGAGCGGGCATTTAGCCGGGCCCGCCCACCAGCTCCAACAGCTCCTCACAGAGCCCCGCCGGCGCCACCAAGATTCCCCACGGCAGGTCCTCGTGCACAGGCAGCTCGACCACCCGCAGCCCGGCGGCTTCGCAGATCAGCGCTCCGGCGGCGATGTCCCAGGCCTTGACGGTGCGCTCGAAATAAGCGTCGTAGCGTCCCGCGGCGGTCCACGCGAGGTCAAGCGCAGCGCTACCGAAGCGGCGAATGTCGCGCACGCGTGGGATAACGCGGGTGAGCACCCGCGCCTGCGCGGCGCGTACCTGCGAGTCGTAAGCGAAGCCCGTCGCGACCATCGCGCGTGCGAGCTCGTCACATTCGGAGCCCTTGAGCGTAAGCGTGCGACCAGCTTGAGCGGCCGGCTCCCCAGAGAGGGAGTGGGATCCAGCAGGGGTCTCCAGTGTGGGGGGACCGCCATCGCGCACCGCGGAGAAGGTGTCGCCTCGCACCGGATCGTGGACCACGCCGGCGAGCGTGCCGCGCTCGTCCTGCACGGCGATGCTCACCGCCCACTGGGGGATCCCAAACAGGAAGTTGACGGTGCCGTCGAGCGGGTCGACGACCCAGCGCAGGCCGCTTGAGCCCTGCTGCTCCACGTCGCTCTCCTCCCCCAGGAACCCATCGTATGGTCGGCGCAGCGCAAGGCCTTCGCGGATCGCGCGCTCGGCGAGGCGGTCCGCGTCACTGACGAGGTCGGTCGGGGTGCTCTTGCTGTCGACCCCGCGAGCATGCCCGCTCAGGTAGCTCTCCAGCAGCAGCGCTCCGGCCGCAAGCGCCTCGCCGTGCGCAATCTCGAGCAGCTCTCGCGGGGAGATCTCGGGGGGAACCCTTGACGCAGTCCCCTCGGCCTCCCCCGACGTGGCATCGGCAGACACCCGCGGCGGCTCCTCGGCGGCGCTCACGAGAACTGCGGCGGGCGCTGCACGGCCCAGGGGCGCTCGGCCTCCAGCTGGGCGGCGAGCGCGATCAGGGCGCCCTCGCCGTCGGGGCGCCCGACGAGCTGCACCGCACGCGGCAGGCCCTCGGCGGAAAGGCCCGCCGGCACCGAGCAGGCGGGCTGGCCGGTGGTGTTCCAGCACGCCGCGTAGGGCACGGTCGCGGATGCGAACATCGTCGTCCACAGCCAGCCGCGTCCCTCACAGGCTCCGATACGCGGAGGTGGAGCCGGCGTGACAGGCGTCAGCAGAACATCGTTGTCGAGCAGCGGCCGGTTCAACCGCTCCGCGTAAGCGCTCTCGCGCCCGCGCATCCAGTCGACCAGCGCCGCGGGCAGCATGCCGCCGACCCGCGCGAATGTCCGCATCCGCCGTTCCAGGCGCTCGGGGTGCGCGAGCGCGGCGGCCTCCTCATGCATGCCGTGCATGTAGCGCACCACGAACTCCGGCGCCGGGGCGAGCGGCCCGTGATCGACCTCGACCTCGGTCACGATGTGGCCAAGTGAGCGCAGCAGCTCAGCGGTCTCGCGGACCGCTGCGGCGTTGTCGGGGTGCAGGCGCGTCAGCGGAGACGGCGGCAGGTTGGTCGAGACCGCGATGCGCAGCGACCCACGCGCGGCGCCGGGGCTGACGGCGTCGCGGAAGGAGAGCGGCGGGGGCGGGGCCGTGCGCCCAGCGGCGGCCGGCTCGGGGTCGGGCGTGCCCTCGGCGATCGCGTCGTAGAACAGCACGCTGTCAGCCACCGAGCGCGTAAGGACACCATTGACCGACAGTCCGTGCACGGCGTCCAGGTGCGGCGCAAGCGGCACGCGTCCGCGCTGGGTCTTCAGCCCAAAGAGCCCGCAGTAAGCGGAAGGGAAGCGGATCGAGCCGCCCCCGTCGGAGCCCGTCGCGGCGCCTACGAGCCCAGCCGCGACCGCCGCGGCGCTGCCGCCACTGGAGCCTCCCGGGGTATGCCGCAGCGTCCACGGGTTGCGCGTCACGCCCCACGTCGCGGACTCCGTCCACGGGAACGCGCACAGCTCGGGCACGTTGGTCTTGCCGACGATCACCGCGCCTGCAGCGCGCAGGCGACGCACGATCTCGGCGTCCTCGCGCGCGGGCTCGCCGTAGGCGTCGGTGCCGAGCGCGGTGACCTCGCCGGCGACATCGACATCGTCCTTGACCGCGATCGGCACACCCAACAGCGGCCGCTCCCCGCCGGCGCCACGGCGGGCGTCGGCCTGCTCGGCCTCCATGCGCGCGCGCTCCGCGAATACGACCCGAAACGCGTTCAGCTTCGGATTGAAGCGCTCGATGCGCTGTAGATAGACCTCCACGAGGTCGCGCGCCGAAAGCTCCCTCGAAGCGATCAACTCGGCCTGGCGGGCGATCCCGGCATAGGCGAGGTCGACTACGTCCACGGCTGGAATCTATTGCAAACAAAGCGCCGCCGCAGAGCGCGTTCGTGATCGTGTTCACCGCGCGCTTCCCGAAGGGCCTGTACGACTTCGTCGCCGGATACACGCGCTTCGTCACGCAAGTCACCGCATACGCGGCACTGCTCTGCGACCCCTATCCCCCATTCGGCGGCGGCCCCGATGGGCAGTACCCGATTCGCATGGAGTTCGCGGGTCCACTCGATCACTACAGCCGGCTGAAGACATTGTTCCGATTCATCCTCGCAATCCCCCTGCTGTTCGTGCGCTACGCGATGGGCCTGCTGATCGAGATCGGCGCAGTGGCGGCGTGGTTCGTGATCCTCGTCACCGGCAAACTGCCGCGAGGCCTGTTCGACATGCTCGTGCTCGGCAGCTCCTACACGGCGCGCAGCGACGCCTACATCTATCTGCTCACCGAGACCTACCCGCCGTTTCAGGACGAGCAGACACGCACGGCCGGTGTCGCGGCGAGCTAGACCGGCGTGACCGCGTTGCGCTTGGCCGGCCAGTCGCGGCGCTTGCCGACCGCGAGCGCGTAGCGCCGGATCAGCTCTCCGCGCAACGCGTCGGGCTCGATCACAGCATCGATCACGAGCTCGGACGCGAGATGCATGATGTCGATGTCCGCCGCGTACTCCGCGCGCAGCCGCTCGGTCTCAGCGGCGCGCTCCTCGTCATCCGCGATGGCCTGGAGCTGGTTGTAGTAGACCGCGTTGATCGCCGCCTGCGGACCCATCACCGCGATCGACGCGCTCGGTAGCGCCAGACAGCAGTCGGGGTCGAACGCGGGCCCCGCCATCGCATACAGACCGGCTCCGTAAGCCTTGCGCACGACTACAGAGATCTTCGGCACGGTGGCCTCCGAGACCGCGCTGATCATCTTCGCGCCGTGGCGGATGATGCCGTGGCGCTCGACCTGGGTGCCGATCATGAAACCCGGGACGTCCGCGAGGAACAACAACGGCACGTTGAACGCGTTGCATGTCCAGATGAAGCGCGCCGCCTTGTCCGCGGAGTCGCTGAACAGCACGCCACCCTTGACCTTGGGCTGGTTGGCGACGATCCCCACCGCGCGCCCGTCGAGGCGGCCGAAGCCCACGATCAGCTCCTTGGCCCAGCGCGCGTGGATCTCAAAGAACGAGGCCTCGTCGAGCAGCGCGTCGAGCAGCAGCTTCATGTCGAACGGCTTGTTCTCGTCGGCCGGGATCAGGTCGGCGATCGAGGTCGGCTCGCCGGCCTGCTCCTCCTCGACCCCGCCGCGCGCGCCCGCCTGTGCGCGCGCGGGCGCGGCAGGTGGCGCAACGGGCGCCTCGTCCTCCCACCGGCCAGGCAGGTAGGAGAGGTAGCGCTTGGCCGCGTCGATGCCCTCCTCGTCGCTGTTGACCAGCATGTGTCCGCAGCCGGAGACACCCGTGTGCATGCGCGCGCCGCCCATCTCCTCCAGCGTCACGTCCTCGCCGATCACCATCTGCGCCATCCGCGGCGAGCCGAGGTACATCGAGGCGTTCCCGTCGCGCATGATCACGATGTCACAGAACGCCGGAATGTAGGCGCCGCCGGCGGCTGAGGGTCCGAACAGCACACACACCTGCGGCACGAGCCCCGAGAGCTTGACCTGGTTGTGGAAGATCCGCCCCGCCCCGCGGCGGCCGGGGAACATCTGGACCTGCTCGGTGATGCGCGCGCCGGCGGAGTCCACGAGATAGACCATCGGGACGCGCAGCTCCAGCGCGCGCTCCTGGATGCGCAGGATCTTCTCCACCGTCTTCGGCCCCCACGAGCCCGCCTTTACGGTCGGGTCGTTGGCCATCACCGCAACCGGCCGCCCGCCGATGCACCCGACACCCGTGACTACGCCGTCGGCGCCGAGCCCCTCCTCCTGCCAGTTCGCCAGCAACGCCTCCTCGGCGAGCGAGCCCGCATCCAGCAGCCGTGCCACGCGCTCGCGCACTGGGAGCTTGCCCTGCGCGCTCGCCTTCTCGCGGTGGCGCTCAGGGCCGCCCAGCAGGGCGCGTTCCGTGGCCTCCTCGAGCCTGTGGGCCGTCGACGCGCCCTCCGCCGGCGCGTCCTCCGCGCCCTCCGGCCCTCTCACCACCACTGCCCGCCGGGCCCGCGGTGCCACTGGTGCCGGCGCCCGCGTGCGAGGCGGCGCTCGTGGCGGGCCTGCAGGCGCGCTTCGACCACCTCGAGATCCGATCCCGGCCCCAGCAGGCGCCACCCGTCGCGCACCACGGGAAGCAGCGTAAAAGCGATCACCCAGCCCGGCCAGAAGCCCCCGTGAGCGCCCGCCGCGACCCACGCTCCCGAGCAGATCGCGGAGACCGTCAGCGAGCCGCCCGCCTCCTGGGCGAGGCGCCGGCGCAGCTGGCCCTTGCGCTTGGTCAGCACGCGCGCCACCGTCGTCGAGCTGACCGGCAGGTCGACTTTCAAGCGATCGAGATCGGCGCGTGTCGTCGCGCGGTAGGCGCTGCCGATGCGGTCCTCGAGCTCCTCCGCCGTGAGCCGCCCGGCGAGCGCGTGCTCGCGCAGCTCATCGACGGCCTGCTCACGGTCGTCGTCGGCCACGCGCAGCGTCGATGCGTCGCTCATATCCAGGAGATTACTCGCCCGCGAACGAAAATCGACATGCCACGTCGGCAAGGCACGGATGCCTTGCCCCGTCGCGCGCGGGCCATCAACCAACCCGCGCGGACGATCCCTCCCCTACACCGCGGCGTTCGGCTGCGGAGCCTCGCCGGAGTAGTCGTAGAAGCCCATGCCGGACTTGCGCCCGAACCAGCCCGCGGCGAGCATCTTGCGGAGGTTCGGCGGCTGCGCGAAGCGGCGCTCGCGGAACTCCTCGAAGAGCACGTCGCAGATCGAACCCAGCGTGTCCAGGCCGACGAAGTCCGCAAGCGTCAACGGGCCCATCGGGTGCCCCGCGCCGGCCTTCATCGCGTCGTCGATCTCCTCGATCGAGCCGACCTGCTCTTCGTGCGCGCGGATCGCGTCGAGCATGTACGGGACCAGCAGGCGGTTGACGATGAACCCCGCTTTGTCGCGCGTCGGGATCGCGAGCTTGCCCTCGGAACGGATGAACTCCAGCGCCGTGTCGAATGTCTCCTGGGAGGTCGTCACGCAGCGCACGACCTCCACGAGCTTCATTACCTGCGCGGGGTTGAAGTAGTGCACGCCCACGAACTGCTGCGCACGGCCAGTCGCGGCGGCCTGGTCGATCACGGCCAGCGAGGACGTGTTCGTCGCGAAGATCGCCTCCGGCTTGACGATCTCGTCGATCTCCCTCCACATCTCTAGCTTCAGCGGCAGGCTCTCCGTGATCGCCTCGATCACGAGATCGCAGTCGCCCAGCTCGCGATAGTCCACGGTGCCTTTGATCCGGCCGCGCACCGCGTCGGCGTCCTCCTGGGAGCTCTTGCCCTTCTCGACCGCGCGAGCGAGCTGCTTCTCGATCTTGCCGATCCCCTTCGCGAGCGTCGCCTCGTCGACCTCACGCAGCACGACCTCATAGCCCGCCTGCGCCGCGACCTGTGCGATGCCGTGGCCCATCAGGCCCGCGCCCAGCACTCCCACCTGCTTGATCTGCTGCGCCATCTCTTGTCTCCCGCCCCTCTTGGCTCGAACGTTGGTGTCGGATCGGGGAGGCAGCCTAATCGATGGACGGAGTTCGTTGGGGATCGCGCCACAACCCATCCGGCGTGTAGGCGCAGGCGAAACACGGATCGCGGTGAGTAGTAAACCCGGATACGACTGAACCACCCTGACGGGCATCGTTGTCGAGTGGGCTCGCCCCGAAGGGCATGTCCCATTGCAGCGTCGTCGTCGCGTCCGTGACCTAGCAGAGAAGAGGCCCCCATGCTCAGCATCTTCAGCAAGTCGGTCGGCGTCGCGGCACTGGCGATCGTCGTCTTAGGACTGGCCGCCTGCGGCGAATCCTCGGAGGAAAAGGCGAACAAGCAGGTCTGCGCGGCGACCAATGAAATCTCCACGCAGGTCAAAAAACTCGAGACGCTGCCAATCTCCTCGAGCTTCCCAACCGAAGTCAAATCGGGCGCCGAAGCGATCAACGACAGCCTTGGCGAAATCAAAGACGCCGCCCCCAATCTCGAACCGGCGCGCAAGGAAGAATTCAATGCCGCCACCAAGACGTTCCAACTCGAACTGGCCTCGCTTCTCGCCACAACGGTCAGCAGCGCGGCGAGCGGCGAAGCCGCGCTGAAGAGCGCGGAACCCAAGATCAAGTCCTCGCTAAACAAGCTCGCCACCGACTACAAACAAGCTTTCCAAGCCCTCAAATGCTCATAACGGATGATCCGTGAGCGAGTCCGGCACGCAGCTTCGTCAACCCGAGCCGCATCCGGCCCTTGACAGTGCCGGGCGGCAAATCAAGCCGGCTGGCGATCTCACGGTGAGTGAGATCGCTGAAAAACGCGAGCTGGATGACCTGTTGCTGTGCCGGGGGCAACTCCGCTAGTAGCAACCTGAGCCGCTCTGCCTCCACGCGGGAGGCAAAGTCGCTTGGCACGTCATCCTCGGCGGCCTGCTCCTCCAGGCGCGGCGGCGCCAAGGTGAGCTCTCGGCCGGCCGCCCGGCGGCGGGCGAGGTGGATCGCACGATGGCGGACGATGCTCATCGCCCAAGGCGCCACCGCTCCGCGCTCAGAGCGATAGGTCGACCGTGACAGCCAGATCGAGACGAATGCGTCCTGCACCGCGTCCTGTGCGCAGTCGCGGTCGCGACACACCGCGATCGCTGTTCGGTAGGCCAGGGGCGCGAAACGGACATACAGCTCCCCGAGCGCAACCCGACTCCCGGCCTGGACCTCACGCATCAGCGCGGCGTCCGTCGCATCGGCGGAGATGAGCGCCATGTCTCATCGTCACCAACGCCCACCGCGGGCAAAACCGGAGTCAGCCGTGAGCGTTCACCGGAAGACTACGGATCGCGAGTGATCCAAGAGCGCCTCACCGCACTATGCGAGATAGGCCATGGACCGGCCGACGACCCGAGAGCACGACTGTCGTGTTGGGTCCGAGGCGCAGGCCTGCGCCTCGGACCCAATCCGTGCCCCAACAAGCATCCAAGGAGTCGAGATGAGTGACAGACCCGTCTTTATCTATGCCGCAACCTACGCCGACCCCGACGACGCCTGGGCCGACTACGACGTCCTACTCGAGTTGCACGCCGAGAAACTCGTCGGCACCTACGACGTCGCCGTGCTCAGCAAGGACGCCGACGGCAAGGTCCACGTCAACAAGCACGAGAAGCCGACCCAGCACGGCGCTTGGGGCGGCATCGCGGTCGGAGCGCTGATCGGCGTCGTCGCCGCCCCCGCGATCCTCGGCGCAGCGGCAGTCGGCGGCGTCGTCGGCGGTCTCGGCGGGCACTTCCGCAAGGGCATCTCGCGCGGTGACGCCAAGGAGCTCGGAGAACTGCTGGAAGAGGGCGAGGCCGCCCTGATCGTGATCGGTGAGTCACGCGTGCAGGAGCAACTCGACAAGGCGCTCACACGCGCCGTGAAGTCGGTCGAGAAGGAAATCGACGCCGACAGCAAGGAGTTCAAGCGCGAACTCGAGGATGTCGAGGCACAAGCGAAGTCGCAGGCAGCCGCAGCGAACTAGCCACGCTGTCCCGGCCGCCGTCTAGTGGGTGCACCTAGTGGTAGGCTAGTGGGCATGGCCTACGTCGTCGCGCGGCCCCAAGGACGCTTCGAGATACGCGAGTCGCTGCACACGGGGCGCGGCCCTCGGGCGCGTACGCTCGCCGGCTTCGGCGTCCTGAGCGACGAGGTCCTCGCGCGTGCCGAGGCGCGCGCGAGGCGACCATTCGACGTGACCGCGGTCCTCGCCTCCGGCCAGCGGGCCGGCGCTCGGATTACTGCTAAAGCCCCAACGGGGGCGGCGGCTCCCAGACCGGCAAGCGCGGACCCTGCGACGACGCGTGCCGGCTCCGCCACGACGCGCAGAGCTCCCGGCGGGCGCTTCGTATCAGCGTCGAGCCGGATGGCGCACTCGCTGCGGCGCACCCCGCGCTCGGAGCGGATGAGCCCCGGTGAGGCGCTCATCGACCTGCTCGGTTTCGCCGACGCCGTCACCGCCAGCCAGCCGGCGAGGGCAGCCGCACCGCTCGTCTTTCCATCGCTCGCGCAGCTCACCGGCGACCGCCACAGGACCGCTGGCCTCGCGCGCGGATGAGCAGCGCCGTGCGGTTGAGCGGCCTCGCCGCGAAGATCGCCGCGGTGCACGAGATGCTCGACTCGCTTCAGTTGCCCCACCAGTTCGGCGGCGCGATCGCGCTGGCGTGGTATCGCAGCCCGCGTGCGACCCTCGACATCGATCTCAATGTCACACTCACACCCGCCGACGCGGGTCCGGTGCTGGGCGCACTGGGACACCTCGGCGTCGCCGTCACCCGCGCCAACCGCAGCGCGATCAAGCGCGACGGCCAGGCTCGGCTCGACTGGGACGGGGTCTACCTCGACCTGTTTTTCGCCACGCTCGACCTGCATCGCGAGATGGCGAACCGCTCGCGCGAGGTCGAATTCGGCCCCGTGCGCATCCCGATCCTCTCCCCCGAGCACCTGATCGTCTGCAAGGCCGTCTTCGATCGCCCCAAGGACCGGGGCGACATCGAAGAAATGCTCGACTGGGGTACCGCGGTCGACACCGCCGAAGTCATACGCTGGATCGAGGAGCTGCTCGGGCGCGACTCTGAGCAGCACGCTCGTCTCTCAGCGCAGCTGGACGGCGCCGCCGCATAGCCGCCCGGTCGGACTCGCGTTTCCGTTTGCTTCTCAGTCGGGCTCCCGACCCGTGAGCCCGAGCAGCCGCGCCTGCAGAGGTGCGTCCTCGGGCACCGGGACCGCGGCGGGAAACACGCCGATCTCACGCCACTCCTCAGCGTTGGGGGCAACCTCCTCCCAGATCCCCTGCACGAGCTCCTCGGGGAGCGTCGGATCGGCGCCGATGACCTTCGCGATGTCGTGGGCGCGCAGCGCGCGGAACTGGTTGATCTGCCAGAAGTAGTGGCGCGCGGGGAAGTCGCCGAACGAGCAGTGCACGGCCCGGTCGAGATCGTCAAATTCACTCGCCGCTGCACACGCCAGTTCGACAATTGCGCTGAAGGCTCCATGCGGATCCTCGCCGAGCAGGTCGCCCTTGAAGTTCTCCGCGCCCGCCTCCGCCATAGTGCGCCCCGCGAGCATGTCGGGAACCCAGGCATCGTCGTAGGCGTGGTAGTTAACGATCTCGCGCAGCGTCGGACGGCGGTCCATGCGCCGCGTGCGAAAGCTCTCCGGCAGCACGATCTCCCACTGCTCATCGCGAATTTGTCCAACGACCCGATCGAGGGCGCGATCGGCCAGCACGAACACGTCAGGCTCTCTCATCGTCATCGGGGTCCTTTCACTTGATTGGGGCACCGGAGCGTAACCGTGAGCTCGGCCCGCAGAGTACCCTTGCCCGGTGGCACCCGAGCTCGACTTCGACCTCGCCGCGGCCGGCCTGCGCGCCGGCGGCGAGGACCTGCGCGTCTCGCTGGAGGTGCTCGCGAGCAAGCTCGAGCAAGCCCTGCCCGGGCACGCTCACGTCGAGCGCCGCGGCGAGGGCCTGCTGGGCCGGGGTCCCAAGCACGTGCGCCTCCTGCGAGTTGAGCTCGGCGGGATGCGCTACCAGCTCGCCGTCGACGGCGAGCGCGTCGAGGGCTTCAGAGAACGCGAAGTCGGTGGGATCTCGATCAAGCGCGAGGCGCTGGACCCACAGGCGTGGGTGAGTGCGCTCACTGAGGACCTCCACGTCGAGGCCGAGCGCAGCGCCCAGGCGCGCGAGGCGCTCGCAAGGCTGCTGGATTGATGACGCCCGACGGCGATCCCGACCAGATCGCGGAGGCCGAGCAGGCGGAGTCCCTGAGCCGCGTTGAAAGAGGCGGGATCCCGCTCGCCGCCGAGCGCCGTCTGCGCGCGCTGCGCGAGCGCGGCGGATCGTTCACCTCCGACCTCTCCGTCGCGGACTTCGCGCTCTGCCACCAGCTCGGGCTGCGCCCGCTCTCGCAGGTCATGGGGAGCTCCATCTACCAGGTCGGCTGGCAAGAAGCGCCGTGGTCGTGGGGCGCGGGCGGGAGCTTCATGTTCGAGCTGGAAACGCTCTCGGAGGCATGGAACGGCGTGCGTCGGCGCGCGCTGCAGCGACTCGCCGAGGAGGCCGCCCACGTCGGCGCGGATGCCGTCGTCGATCTTGCCCTGCGCACCGGATCGCACGCTTGGGCGGAAAACTCGATCGAGTACGTCGCAATCGGCACCGCCGTCGCACATGGCGGGCGCCCAGGGCCGGCGAGGGAGCCAAAGGACACGGGAGGGTCTCGGGAGTCGCGCCCCACCGCCGCGAACCCCGTCCTGACAGAGCTCTCGATGGCCGACCTCGCCAAGCTCGAGCGCGCCGGGATCGAACCGCTTGGGATCGTCGCGTGGAGCTCGGTGTTCTTCGCCGCCGCGTCGCCGGAAACCCAGATGATGGGGGGCCTCAGCGGTCGCATGATGTTCCCCGAAAACCAGGAGCTCGGCGAATACACGCAGGGCTTCTACGAGGCGCGCGAGACCGTCATGAGATCCCTGACCTCACAGGCCGCCGAGCTGAATGCCAACGGGGTCGTCGGCATGCGCATCAACCACGGGGTCGAGCGCATCTCGATCGGCGGCGGGCGCTATCAGCGCGGCGGCCTGATGGTGACCTTCCACGCGATCGGCACCGCCATCCGGGAGCGCGAAGCGCTACCGCTGCATCCACCCGAGACAACGATCGATCTCACACTCTGAGCCCACGCACGAGCACGGGAGCCCAACACGACATGAGCGACAGCACCGGCAGCGAGAGCACCTACGACCCGACCTCCCTGGAGGGCGTCCCCGAGGCGGGCCGCGCGCGCCTGCAGCAGAACCGCGCCGGCCTATTCACCTCAGACCTCAGCGTCAACGAGTTCCTGCTCGTCAAGCAGGCCGGCTTCGAGCCGCTGGGGCTCGTCGTGGGCAGCTCGATTTACCACATCGGCATCCAGGTGGCGGGGTGGAAGAAAAGCCAGGAGATGACCGTGCTCTCCGAAGCCATGTATGGCGCACGCCAGCTCGCGATGACCCGCATGGAGGAGGAGGCCGATCAGCTCGGCGCCGACGGCGTTGTCGGTGTACGCCTGGACATCGGGCGCTACGAGTGGGGCCAGGACATGGCCGAGTTCATCGCGATCGGAACCGCCGTCAAGCACCGCGAAGGCGTCCTGCATCGCGCGCCCAACGGACGGCCCTTCACCAGCGATCTTTCCGGCCAGGATTTCTGGACCCTGCTGCGCACCGGCCACCGCCCCGTCGGGATGGTGATGGGTAGCTGCGTCTTCCACGTCGCACACCGCGGGATGCTCCAGTCGCTCGCGCAGACCGGCCGCAACGTCGAGCTTCCCAACTTCACCCAGGCCCTCTACGACGCGCGCGAGCTCGCGATGGAGCGCATGCAGAGCGAGGCCCAGGAACTCAGCGCCGAGGGCATCGTCGGGGTCCAGCTACAGGAGAAGAGCCACGGTTGGGGCAGCCACACGATCGAGTTCTTCGCCATCGGCACCGCGATCGTCCCGCGCGAGGGCGAGGACGGGACGATCGAAGCGCCCACGCCGGTGTTGGATTTGTCGAGCTGAGAGACTGAGTGCATGAGCCACGCAGTCACCGCAACCACCGACGGGAGCCGCCCATGAGCCTCGTGACCACCGAGGACCGCGGCGCGGTCCGCCACGTCGTCCTGAACCGCCCCGAGAAGCGCAACGCGATGAGCCAGGTGCTGCTGCGCGAGCTCGGCGATGCGCTGCGGGACGCCGCCGAGTCGGACTCCGTGCATTGCGTCGTTCTGCGCGGCGAAGGCCCCGTCTTCTCCGCCGGCGTCGATCTCGGCGAGCTGATGGCCTTCGCCGGCGATCCCGCCGTGCTGCGTCCATTTCGCGGCGTCTTCCTCGACTGCGCGAACCTCTGCGAAGAGATGCCCAAGCCGGTCGTGTGTCAGATCCACGGCGCCTGCTTCGGCGGCGCCCTGGAGGTCGCACTCGGATGCGACCTGCGCGTCGCCGCCGCAGGCTCCCAGCTCGGCTTGCCGGAGGTCCGCTTTGGAATCATCCCCGACGTCGGTGGCTCCTCGCGGCTGCCCGCCGTTGTCGGTCTCGGCCGCGCGAAGGAGCTGATCATGACCGCCCGCACGATCGACGCTACCGAGGCTCACACGATTGGCCTCGTCAACCGGCTCGCGGCGCCCGAGGACCTGGAGCGGGTCACGCAGGAGCTAGTGGACGAGATGCTCGCGCATTCCCACGTCGCGGTCGGGCGCGCCAAGCGCGTGATGGACGCATCGGCGCGTCCCGCTCTCGCCGCGACCCTGGAGATGGAGGTCTCGGTGCAGGAGTACTGCGTCGCGGCGATGCGCGAGGCCGCGCGCGAGGCTGAGGCCGTCGCGGCATCGACGCCGGCGACACCCTAGCCGTAGCTCTAGCCCTCGCGCCAGTCCACCGGTCCCGCCACGAGCGTGTGGCTCCCCAGCGGGCGCCCCAAGATCTCCTGCACCCCTCGCGCGCACGCCAATAGCGCGGGAAGGTCGATGCCGGTCTCGATGCCCATCTCGTGCAGCATCGACACGAGGTCCTCCGTCGCGATGTTGCCGGTCGCGCCCGCCGGCACCGGGCAGCCACCCAACTCGCCGAAACTCGACTCGAAACTTTCGACCCCCGCCTCCAGCGCCGAGAGCACATTGGCGAGCCCCTGGCCGCGCGTGTTGTGGAAGTGCGCCGTGAGCTCCACCGCAGCGGCCGTCCCAGCATCCAAGCGCTCGCGCGCGTCGAGGAAGAACTCACGCACCTGGCGCGGGTTGGCCATGCCCGTCGTGTCGCCGAAGCCGATCTCCTGAGCCCCCGCGTCGCGCAGGCGCGCCGCGATCTCAAGCACGCGCTCCGATGGCACGCGGCCCTCGTAGGGACAGCCGAAGGAGGTCGAGATCACACCCTCACAGCGCAGCCCCGCCGCGCGTGCGCGCGCGAGGACGACCTCCAGGCCGGCGAGCGACTCGGCGATCGAGCGGTTCACGTTCTTGCGGTTGTGGGTCTCCGAGGCCGAGAGGAAGACATTGATCTCATCGAACGCCGCCCGCGATCCCGCGCCAGAGCCGGAAGCGGTCGCCTTCTCGCGCAGCGCCAGCGCGTTGTCCAGTCCGCGCTCGTTGGGGACCAGCACGCTCACAGCGACCTCCCGGGGCACGTCGATGCGCGCCAGCACCTCCACCGCATCGGCGAGCTGTGGGATCACATCGGGGCGCACGAAGCTCGTCACCTCCAGCCGCCGCAGGCCGGTGCGCGCGAGCGCGTCGATCAGCTCGACCTTCCTGTCGGTCGGGATCGTCTCCGGCTCGTTCTGGAAACCATCGCGCGGGCCGACCTCCCTGACCCGTACCGCACGTGGCAGGTCGCTCGTGTCGCCCTCCCCCGCCACGACCGCTAGGACATCGACAGGCCACCGCTGACGTTCAGCGTCTGGCCCGTCACGTAGGACGCGTCCTCGGAGGCCAGGAACGCGATCGCCGCCGCAACCTCCTCCGGCTCGCCGGCGCGCCCGAGCTGGGTCGCGTCGACCATCCCCTGCTTCAAGCGCTCGCCGATCTCCCCCAGGATCGTCGGCGCCGCGTTCAGCAACGGGGTCTCGATCGGACCCGGCGCAACGGCGTTGACGCGCACCCGGTAGCGCGCCGCCTCGCGCGCGATCGCCTTCGTGAAGCCGATCACTCCCGCCTTCGCCGCCGAGTACACCGCCGAGCCCTGCGAGCCCACGCGTCCCGCCTCCGAGGCCACGTTGACGATCGCACCCGCACGCCGCTCCTGCATGCCGGGCAGCACCGCATGGGTCACCGCGAGCACGCCGCGCAGGTTGACGTTCAGCACGAAGTCCCACAGGCCCGGGTCGGTCTTCACGAAGAACGAGAACAGATCCGTGCCCGCGTTGTTGACGAGCACGTCGATCGGCCCGAGCTGCTCGCTCGCAATGCCCACCGCCGCCACGACGGAGTCCACGTCGGTCACATCCATGTGCACGCCCAGGCCGTCGAGCTCACCCGCAACCTCGCGCGCGCCCTCCTCGTTGAGGTCGCCCAGCGCCACGCGGGCCCCCTCCGCGGCCAGCCGCCGAGCGGTCGCGGCGCCGATCCCCGACGCCCCGCCGGTGACCAAAGCGATCTTGCCCTCCAGTCGCATACCGGCAAGCCTATACTCCGGCGCCGTGTCGCCCCGCGATCCCGTCTGCATCATCGGCGCCTCCGGGGCGCTCGGCTTCGGGCTCGCGCTCAGACTGGCGCGCACCGGCGTTCCGATCGTGATCGGCTCCCGCGACACCGAGCGCGCCCAGGAAACCGTGCGACGCGCCCAGGCCGCCGTCTCCGACGGCTCCTTCAGCGGCGCCGAGAACGCCGACGCCGTCGCCCAGGCCGACACGACGATCTTGAGCGTTCCCTTCCGCAACCAGTCCGAGACGCTGACCAACCTCAAGCAAGCCTTACGTCCCGGGCAGCTGCTGATCGATGCAAGTGTCCCGCTTGCGGCCGCCGTCAGCGGCAAGGCGACGCGCATGCTCGGCGTCTGGCAAGGATCCGCCGCGCAGCAGACACTCGAAATGGTCCCCGACGGCGTGCGCGTCGTCTCGGCGCTGCACACCGTCAGCGCCGCCTCGCTCAGCGACCTGCAACACGAGCTCGCCGAGGACGTGCTCGTCTGCGGCGACTCCCGCGCCGACAAGCGCGAGGCCGCCGCGCTGATCGAGCGCATCGACGGCCTGCGCTGCGTCGACTGCGGCCGGCTCGAGATGGCGCGCGTCACCGAGTCGCTGACCGCGATGCTGATCTCCGTGAACTCCCGCTACAAGGCCCACGCCGGCATCCGTCTCACGGGTCTGCCCGATGCGCTGTGGGAGTAGCCGCGACAGTGACGCCGCGACGGGCGTGGAGGTAGTCGCCTCGCACGACCCCGCCGCGCGCGTGTGTGCGCGCGCGGCGGCCTCCTCGAACGACGTCGTCGTACTGGCCGGCGGCACCGGCGGCGCGAAGCTCGCACGCGGCATGCTCGACGTCGTCGGACCCGAGCGCCTCGTCGTGATCGCGAACACCGGCGATGACATCGAGATCTACGGCGCCCACGTCTCCCCCGACCCCGACCTCGTCTCGTTCTGGCTCGCCGACCTGATCGACGAGCGCGGCTGGGGCCTGCGCGACGACACCTTCCACGTCATGGACGCCCTGCGCGAGCTCGGCGTCGATGTCTGGTTCAACCTCGGCGACCGCGACCTCGCCTGGTGCCTGGAGCGCACGCGGATGGCGGCGCACGAAAGCCTCTCCCCCACGATCGCCCTGGCTCGGCTGAACGCCACGATCGGCCTGCACGCCCGGGTGCTGCCGATGTGCGACGAGCCCGTCCGCACGTGGATCCGCACAGCCGAGGCGCCGATGTCGCTGTCCTTTCAGGAGTTCATGATCCGCGCGCGCGGCGAGGGAGCGATCGAGGGGGTCGAGCTTCGCGGGATCGAGCGCGCCCAGCCCACACCGCAGGCGCTCGCCGCGATCGCCGGCGCACGGGCGATCGTGATCGGGCCCTCCAATCCGCTGGCCTCGATCGACCCGATCCTCGCGGTCCCCGGGATGCGCGACGCGCTGCGCCAAGCTCGGGCTCCACTCGTCGCGGTCAGCCCGATCGTCGGCGGCGAGGTGCTGAAGGGCCCCACCGCCGCGTTCCTGGCCTTCGCCGGGCATGAACTGAGCGCTCGCGGAGTCGCCGAGCACTACAAGGAGCTGATCGACGGCATCGTCACCGACGAGCCGCCACCCGCGGCGGATGCGCCGGGCAGCGGGTCTGCCAGCGCACCTGCCGAGGAGCTGCCGAGGCTGTGCATCGACACGCACATGCCAGACGCGCCGGCGCGCGCCGCGCTCGCCGCCAAGGTGCTCGCGTTTGCCGACACCCTGGCCGGCGGCTGACCTATGCGAGCGGCGCCGCGCGCTGCTCGCGCCAGGCCTGCAGCGCGTCGATCGCCCCTCCACAGACGCGTTCCAGAAACGTGTCGCGGTCGTTCTCGTGCGGTAGCGGCCCCGCGGGGACCTCGACTTCGAGGAACTCGCACAGCGGCTCCCAGCCTTCGCCGACCTCCCACACGAGCAGTCGCTCGGCCGGAACGCTGCGCTTGACCTCCTCGTTGTGGCTGTGCATCTGCTCGATCAGCTGCGCCGGCTCGGCAAAGCCCTCCGAGAACGAGCCCTGCGGGCCCCAGAACATCCGGTCCACAAGTTCCAGATAGCGCTGCCAGCGCGGATCGACCTCACCCCGAGCGCTCGCTAGCAGGCGCATCAGCGACTCCCCGTGGCGCAGCGAGACGATCGTGTCGCGGAAGCTGCGCTCCCACTTCTCGCCGTCGCGCACGCTCAGCAGCACCTTCGCGTCGGGATATGCCTCCATCAGCTCGCGCCAGAAGTAGCCGCCGGGCCAGTCGACCGTCGCGGCATGCCCCGCGAAGACCTCCGCCCAGACCGCCTCGCCGTCGAGCGCGCGATTCCAGAGATCGACCTGGTCGAGGTCGGCAAGGACGTTGACCCAGTGGTAACACGGCTCGAAGCCGAGCTGCTCCAGGGCGAGCTTCTGGGTGAGGGTACCGGTGCGGGGCAGGCCGGCTCCAATGACCTTGATGGGACTCATCGCGCTCCTTTGCGTTTCGTCGACGGACTCCGGTGGCGCAGTTGCGACCGCACGCCGCCCGGCTCGCTATTGTGGGGCACTCGCAACATCCTCTAACAGAACGCTAACCGAACTTCTCCATGAGCAATCTCACCCCACAGGGCGCGCAGGTGGAGGTCCTCGGCGCAGGCCCCGATCATACGGACACCGTGTCGCTCGAAGTCGCGCCGGAGTCCCCGTCGCCGACCGCCTTGGCCACCGATGCGGCGCACTACGCGCGACTGCGCGCGCGGGCACGGCCGCGCCGGCCGCCGCGGATCGGCGCGCGGATCGCCGGTCTCGCGCTCGCCGACTCCGACGCGACCTACTCCCAGGAGCAGGTCCTGGCGCTGCTCGGCCTGAAGGGTGACGAGTTCGCCGAGCGCATCTTCGAGCGCTGCGGCGTCCAGCAGCGCCACCTCAACCTCGCCGACGATTTTCTGCAGGACACGCTGCAAGGTCGCGGAGAGCGCGTCGAGGCCGAACTGATGAGCCACGCCGTCCGTGCGGTCGACAAGCTCGGCATCGACCCCCGCGAGATCGGGACGGTGCTCACCGCGAGTCTCTACTCGGTCGGGTGTCCCACGCTCGCGCACCGGCTGCTGGAGCACTACGAGATGGACCCCGCGACCGACAAGTACCACATCACCGGCGTCGGCTGCGCGAGCGCCGTGCCGCTGTTGCGCCTCGCCGCGCAGGCGCTGCCCCAACATCCGGGCAAGCACGCGCTCGTGGTCGCCGCGGAGAGCATGAGCAGCATCCTGATGCGCGCCACCAGCGAGGACACTCGCGCCAAGACAGTCGGCTCGGCGATCTTCGGCGACGGTTGCGCTGCGGTGCTGCTCTCCCGCGAGGACAGCCTCGAAGGCCCACAGATTCTCGACTCGCAGGTCCATCACATCAGCGGCACCTTGGGCGCCGTGAGCCTCTCCCTGAGCCCCGAGGACAGCCACCTGCACCTCGCGCGCGAGCTGCCCGACCTCGCGGCGGCCGGTCTCGGTGAGCTCGTCAGCGGCTTTCTCACCCGCAACGGCGCCTCGCGATCGGGGATCGACCACTGGATCGTCCACCCCGGCGGCCGACGCATCGTCGAATGCATCCAGGACGCCCTGGAGCTCTCTCCCGAGGACGCCGCGACGAGCTGGGAGGTGCTCGCCGAGCACGGCAACATCGGCACACCCGCGATCCTGTACGTCCTGCAGCGGCACATCGAAGAGCGCCGTCCACGGACCGGCGAGCGCGGTCTGATGGTCACCGTCGGCCCCGGTGTCAGCGTCGGGTTGATGCTGCTCCAGTTCTAAGCCTCTCGCGAGATAGGCTCTGGCGCAGCGATGCGCACCGCCGCGATCCTCCCCGTCAAGCGCTTCTCACGGGCCAAGCAGAGGCTTGGCGAGAGCGTCGCCGACACCCTGCGCGCAGACCTCGCGCGAGCGATGGTCGGAGATGTCCTGAGCGCACTGGGTCGCTGCTCCTCGATCGACCTCACGATCGTCGTGACCAACGAGCACACCGTCGCCGCCGCCGCCCGCTACACCGGCGCGATCGTCGTCGCAGACACCCGCGAGGACGGCCAAAGCGCGGCTGTCGCGCTCGGCATCGCCGAGGCCGTCGCCCACAACGCCGCACGCGTCCTGTGCGTGCCCGGCGACTGCCCCGCGCTTGAGCCCACCGAGCTCGATGCGCTTCTCAGCCAAGACGCCGAGGCGGTCGGTGAGAGCCCCGGTGACCGCGCAGCGGTCGTGATCGTCCCAGACCGCCACGGCACCGGAACCAACGGGCTGCTGCTCACACCCCCAACCGCGATCGACCCGAGCTTCGGGCCGGGCAGCTGCGAGCGCCATCGCGAGCTCGCGAGCTCCGCTGGAGCGGCCTGCCGTCTGGAGCGCCCGTCATCGCTGCTGCTCGACATCGACACCGGCGAAGACCTGGCCGTGCTGCGCGAGCGCCTCGCCGGTCAGGGCGTGCGCGCACACCGGACGCGCTCCGTGCTGGGCCTGCCCGTGGATCGCCACAACCCCTCGCGCGCCGCCTGAGGGAGGACACCGATGTCCGTCCTCTCCGCGCGCAGCGTCAGCGGCCTCCCCGAGGTTCATGCCGGAGATGACCTCGCCGCGCTGATCGTGCGCGCCCTCGAGAACGAACCACATCACAGCGAGCCGCGCGAGCCAAGCCTGCGCGAGGGCCAGATCGTGGCGATCGCGCACAAGGCCGTCTCGAAGGCCGAGGGCGCCGTCGTCGCGCTTGCCGGCATCGAGCCCTCCGAGCGCGCCTGTGAGCTTGCCGCGGCGCAGGGCAAGGACGCGCGCGCCGTGCAGGTCGTGCTCGACCAGTCGCGCGAGGTCCTGCGAGCCGCGAACGGAGTGCTGATCTGCCGCACCCACCACGGCTTCGTGTGCGCGAACGCCGGGGTCGACGCCTCCAACGCCGCCGTCGCGGACTCGTTGATCGTGCTGCCCCGGGACCCCGACGCCTCGGCTCGCCGGCTGCGCGCGCGCCTGCGCGAGCTGACGGGCGTCGTGGCCGCGGTACTGATAACCGACAGCTTCGGCCGCGCGTGGCGTCACGGGCAGTGCGATGTCGCGATCGGCTGCGCCGGGATCGCCGCGCTGGATGACTGGCGCGGGCGCCGCGACAGCTCCGGAATGGAGCTGCAAGCGACATGGATCGCGCTCGCCGATGCTGTCGCCGCGGCGGCCGACCTCGCGCGCGCAAAGGATTCGCGCGAGCCCGTTGTGATCGTCGACGGCCTGCAGCGGTTCGTCACCGAAGCCGACGGCCCTGGAGCCGTGGAGCTACTGCGTCCGCTCGATGAGGACCTCTTTCGCTGACTTACCCGTCCACGCCCGCCGGCGGTGCGGCGCTCGACTGTTCACGAGCCCCCAGCTGTTCGCGCAGGAACGGCACCACCACACGCTCGACAGCGAGCGGGTCGTCCTGGAAGGGCCAATGGCCGCTCTCGGGCAGGATCTCGATGTGCTCGACCTCGAAGAACTCGCGCTGGCGCTCGGCGAACTCGACGCCGATGAACGGGTCCTTGGCTCCCCAGACGACAAGCGCAGGCTTGTGTAGGTCGTGGATCGCCGCGCCGAGCGCGACCGCCGTGTCCCCCGGGTCCGGCGTCGCGCGGTAGAGCTTCAACACCGTGCGTCGCGTCGCGCGATCGTAGTCGTCGTACATCTTGTCCACGAACTCCGGCGGCAGCCCCCTGGGGTTGGACTTCTGCATCAGCCGGCGCCACGCCGAGCGCGGGACCCAGGCCTGTACCAGCTCACCGACCACAGGTGTGCGCCAGCGTTTGGCCATCGTGTGCCACGTGTAGCCGGGCATCACGCCGACGTTGATCAGCACCACGCTCGCCCACGCCTGGGCATGCTGCAGACCCCAGAGCAGGCCGAACGGCCCCCCGAAGTCGTGCACCACGAGATGCACTCGCTCGACCCCGAGCTCCCCCAGCGCTCCCTGCAGGAAGTCAGCGTAGGAGGACACGTGGTGGTTGAAGTCGCGTGGCTTGTCGGCCTTACCGAACCCCGGCATGTCGAACGCCACCGCGCGACCGTGCTCGCCGACCTTCTCGAGGAGCGCACTCCAATCGGTCGAGGAGCCCGGGTTGCCGTGCACGAAGACCACCGCCTCGGAGTCCTCGCGGGGCCCGGCTTCGATGACCGGCGAGCCGATCCCGCCGACGTTGATCCTGCCCGAGCGCGACACGCTCAGGCCGCGATCGCCGGCGAGAGCGGCTGGGTCTTCAGCCCCACCGGCCGTCGGGAGCGACTGAGGTTCACGCGCAGCATTCGCGCGACAGTCGGAGGATTCATCATCTGCTGTGGAGTCATCCAGCGACCGCCCATGAGCGCCATGCGTTCGGTGAGCTGCTCGTCGCGTGCCGCCGCACGAAACAAGATCTTTTCGGGCGGGTAGAACTTGTGACCGGTCGAGTACGCCGAACAGAACTTCTCGTGCGCGTCAAGCCCCTTGCGGTGGCGTGCAGCGTAGGTCGCGAGCGCACCGTCGATCGCCGCGTCGCCGCTGCGCAACACTGGAGTTACCGCATCCGCAAGCCATTCACCGGACTGCAGCGCCCAGCCGCAGCCGACACCCCATAGCGGGTCGGCTGCGATCGCGGCGTCCCCAACGAACGCAAGTCCCGGAGCCGTCGTCTGGCGCACCACCGTCGGGATATCGAGCTTGCCCATCAGCTTTGACTCGCGCTTGCTCGGATCCAGACGGGGGCCATCGGGCAGGCGCTCGAACACGCGCATCATCGCCTGCTCGGGGTCCTCGCGGAATTCGGGCAGCTGATCCTTGTGAGGCAAGCAAGTCAGCAGCGTCAACCCGCCGTCGGTCGGGAACGCGTAAGCCATGTCGGGGTCCAGCAGCCACATCTGCGCGTGGCCCCCCGTTACCAGCGGCGTGTCGCGATAGTGAGCGAAGTAGCCGAAGCGCTTGTTGGGCTTGAGCTTGGCGGGCTGGTCGGCGAGCTTGGCGACCGTGGAGTCGCGGCCGTCGGCGGCGATGACCAGCCGGACGCGCAGCTCGTGCTCGGCGCCGTCACGCTCGCGCGCCTTGACGCCGCGCACCCGGCCGCCCTCAGACAGCAACGACTGGACAGTGTGGCCGAGCATCAGATCGACGCCGTCGGTCTCGGCCGCGAGCTCGCGCACCATCGGGTCGAACGTCTCGCGGCGGATGTTCCAGCCGGGGTTTTCGCGCAACGTCGCCGACTTCGCAACTGTCGGGTCAAAGGAGATCCACCCGTAGCGCGTCCACATGTTCAGCCCGCTGGGCCGCCCACCGGCAGCTTCGATGTCGCCGCGCAGGCCGAGGCGATCGATCGTCGGCGTGCCGCTGGATTGGATGAAGTGCGTGCACATCCGCTTGTACGTCTTCGGGTCGCTGTGGCTCTCAAGCAGCGCGACCTTCGCGCCCGCGCGCGCCAGGAGCGTGGCCGCGGTGCATCCCGCGATGCTCGCCCCGACGATCGCCACGTCGTAGTCCCGGGCCTCCGCGCTGGTGCCCTTGGCTTGCTGGATCTCGCTCATGGGTTTCCTCCTGAGCTAGCGCGTGCCGCTTGGCATAAGCGGCACTTTGACAGTTCGTCATGTACTATACAGATCGAACTATGAAAAGCAACGACATCCGACTCACGCACACCTCATATGCGGTTTTCAGTCTTCTGAATCTACTTGGCGAGGCTACGCCCTATGAGCTCAAGCAGCTCCTGGAGCGCTCGATCGAGAACTTCTGGCCGATACCGCACACGACGTTCTATGCAGAGCCAGAACGTCTCGCGAGCGCCGGCTATCTCTCCTCCGAGCAGGAGCCCGGTGGGCGGCGGCGCAAGCGCTACGCCCTCACCGACAGGGGCCGCGAGGCGCTCGCCGAGTGGGTGCGCGACCCCGACTTCGCGCCGCCGCAGTACCGCGACGAGGGCATGCTGAAAATCTTCGCCGGCGCCGACCCCGGGCCGATCATGGCCCAGCGGCGCGACTGGCATATCTCCAAGCTCGCCGAGCTCGACCGTTGCATGCAAGATGTGCGCGCCGCCGGCGGTCTTGAGGGCGTCGAACGGTCGCTGCTGGCGGGCATGACCTACCACCGTCAGATGCTCGAGCCGATCGAGCGCTTTCTCGCCGGAGCTCAGGCCGCGACCGGCAGCTCGTAGCGACGCCTGATCGCGTACAGCGTCGTGCGCTCCGCCGCAGGCCGCCCCGCGGCGTGGGCCGCGGCGACGAGCTGATCGGGGTCGAGCTTGGTGCCGTGGTAGCTGCCGGCGAGGCGGCTGATCGACTCCTCCATCAGCGTCCCTCCCAGGTCGTTGACGCCCCAGCGCAGCGACTCGGTGGCGGCGTCGAGTCCCATCTTCACCCACGACGCCTGCAGGCTGGGCACGCTGCGACCAAGCGCGAGGCGGAAGACCGCGGTGTGCTTGAGGTTCTCCTCGCGCGAGATCTCCTCGATGCCGTGGGTGCGACCGAGCAGCGTCTGGAAGGGGATGAAGGAGAGCGGCACGAACTCCGTGATGCCGCCCGTGCGCTCTTGCAGCTCGCGCACGACGCGCATGTGCTCGGCCAGCTCCCACGGCTCCTCGATGTGACCGAACATCACGGTCGCCGTCGAGCGCAGGCCGGCGGCGTGAGAGGCTTCGATGATCTGCACCCAGCGCGCCACGGGCAGCTTGTTCGGGCTGATGCGTTCGCGCACCCCGTCGTGCAGGACCTCCGCGGCGGTCCCCGGTGTGGAGTCCAAGCCGGCGTCGCGCAAGCGCGCGAAGACCTCCGCGGGCGGCAGGCCGGAGATGTCGCACATGTGCGCGATCTCCATCGGGCTGTAGGCGTGCAGGTGTAGCTCGGCGCCCTCGCTCTCCGCGACACGCTTGGCCTGGCGCAACCAGTGCAGGTAGTCGTCCAGACTCCAATCCGGGTGGATGCCCGACTGAATGCACAGCTCGCTCGCCCCGTACGCGAGCGCCTCGCGCACGCGCCGCTCGAACTCCTCCTCGGAGTGCTCGTAGGCGTCGGGTGAACGCTTGCCCTGCCCGAAGCCGCAAAACGCGCAGCCCACAGTGCAGACGTTGGAGATGTTGACGTTGCGGTTGACCACGAACGTCACGGTCTCCCCCATCAGCTCCGCGCGCAGTTCGTCGGCGGCGGTGCGCAGTTCCTCGATCGCCTCCGGGCGCGTCTCTGCGAACAACGCCGTCAGCTCCTCGGCGCTGAGCACTGCGCCCTCGCGGCCACGCGTGATCGCGCCGCTCACGAGGTCGGTGCGGATTGGTCGCGCCGCGCGCCCACCCCAGGACTCGGCGGTTGAGCCAGAGCCCGAGCCATCGGCGGCGAGAGCAAGCGTCGATCCGGATCCTCTCCGCGGGATAAACGACCAGTACTTGAGCTTGATCGTGTCCAGCACCCCCTGCGCCAGCCAGTCCGGGCCGATGTACTGGGGGTACACACACAGGCGCTCCGCAAGCGCGACGCCGTCGGCCTGCAGCCTGCGGCGCACGCGATGCGGAGACGGGAACGGGTGCTCCGGGGAGATGTGATCCCCGTTGGCAGATAGTCCCCCGAGATCGCTCGCGCCGGCCTGCACCAGCTCGGGCCACCAGTCCGCGAGATTCGGGGGCACCTGGATGCCCACACCCGGCAGCAGCTCGCGCGCATGCGCGATCAGCCGCTTCATGTCCTCGATGCTCACCGGCCCCGCGCCCTGCGTCGCCCAGTCCGGCAGCGGCAAGTCGGGGCGCTCGAAAGCCTCGTCCTCGATCCCCGTGCGCCAGTACGCGCGCGCCGCCGCGTCCGCGATCTCAGCCGGCTCGCGCCCGTAGTAGCGCTGGTGCGGGACGAAGTTCTGCAGGATCACCTCCTGGATGTGCCCGAACTCCGCGTTGACCTCGGCGAGCGCCTCCAACGAGGCCACGCGCTCATCCTCGGTCTCGCCGATACCCACGAGGATCCCCGACGTGAACGGGATCCTCAGCTCGCCTGCCGCGCGGATCGTCTCCAGACGCCGTTGCGGGTGCTTGGTCGGCGAGCCCGCGTGCACCGTCTCCATCAGGCGCTCGGAGATCGACTCCAGCATCAACCCCTGAGAGGCCGTCACCTCACGCAGCCGCGCCAGGTCCTCGCGTGAGAGAACCCCTAGGTTCGTGTGCGGCAGGATCCCGCGCTCCAGGGCCTGCTCGCACGCCCAGATCACGTATGACGTGAAGTCCTCGTGCCCGTACTCGACCAGCCGCGCCGCGACCTCGTCGTTGACCTCGGGCCGCTCGCCGGTCAGGACCAGCAGCTCCTTGATCCCGCGCCGGGCCGCGCCGTCGATCAGCTTGCGCACCTCCTCGGGGGAGTGCAGGTGCGCCTGGTGCGTCGCGAACGCGCAGTACTTGCAATAACACTGGCACGTCCGCGAGAGCGAGAGCGTCAGGTTGCGCGAGTAGGTGACCCTCCGACGCATCCTCCCGAGTCTATGAGGTCCCGACCAACACTCTCCTACGCGAGCTTGTCGATCGGCCGCTCGCCGACGCGCTCCTGTGGGTCCATCACGAGCATCTTGTAGCCGAGCGCTGCGATCAGGCCTCCGACGATCGGGCCCAGGACGTAGACGACCAGGAAGTTTCCGAAGCCGCCGGAGTAGCTGCCCGCGACAATCGCTGGGCCCAGGGAGCGCGCGGGATTCAAGCCCGCACCGGTCAGCGGCGCGAAGACCAGCACCGCGAAGCCAAGCGTCGAGCCGATCACGAAGCCCGCCCAGTCGCGTGTCCCGCGCGGGTTGACCGCGACACCCATAATCGCCCACACCAGCGCAAACGTTCCGACCAGCTCGCACAGCGCGCCCAGCAGCGTCTTACCCGCCAGCAGGCTGCTGACCGAGGGGTTGCCGAGGCTGGGACCGCCGGGCAGTTCGGCGAGGATCGCTTTGCACAGCGCCGCGCCGGCGATCCCCCCGATCAGCTGCATCACGATGTAGCCGGCCGCCGCCACTGGCGCGATCTTGCGCACCGCCGCGAGGCCGATCGTGACCGCCGGGTTGAAGTGCGCCCCGGATGTGCCCCCGAGCGTCTGGATCAGCATCATCAGCAGGAACGCGTGCAGTAGCCCAATTGCCGCGAATTCAGGCGTACCCAGGTCTGCACGTGCATAGACGCTGACGATCAACGCGATGAACAGGACCAGTAGAAAGGTCCCCACGAGCTCCGCCAAATAGGCGCTCAGGCCACGATCCTCCACGATGCGCTCCTCCTTCTTCGAACTACAAAACGATGCGTAGCGCGATTTTACGGTCGCCTCCGGTCGGTTCTCTCGCGCGCGCCCCGCGCCTACTGCGGGTGGGGGCTCGATCCGGGGCTATCCTCAGCCGTTGTGTCAAGACCCCCCCGCATGTACCTCGCACGCCACGGCCAGACCGCCT
The DNA here is from genome assembly GCA_036493975.1 of Solirubrobacteraceae bacterium. GTDB lineage: Bacteria > Actinomycetota > Thermoleophilia > Solirubrobacterales > Solirubrobacteraceae > Palsa-744. The sequence continues at coordinate 5,265 of DASXOX010000060.1, read as the reverse complement.
ACAACGCCGAGGGCCGCTTCCAGGGCCAGGGCGCAGTGCCGCTGGACGCCACCGGGCGCGAACAGGCGGCGGAGCTCGCAGAGCGCGCGGCTCCTTACGAGTTCGCGGCCTTGTGGTGCAGCCCGCTGCTGCGCGCCCGTGAAACAGCGGACGTCGTTGCTGGGCGCATCGGCCTCACGCCACGCGAGGACCCGCGGCTGATGGAGACCGACGCCGGCGATTGGACCGACCGCAGCTTCGCCGAGGTTCACGCCGAAGCGCCGCGCGAGTTCGAGCGCTTCCGCACCGGCGACCCGACATTCGCGTTTCCCGGCGGCGAGTCCTTCGCGCAGCAGGGCGTGCGCGTCGCCGCCGCCTTCTACGACATCAAGCGCGCCGAGGCGCCGGCGCTGATCGTCTGCCACGGCGGCGTGATTCGGATCGCGCTCTTTCAGCGCACCAAAGACCGCGACATGCTCGGCGAGTCGGTGCCCAACGCGACGATCGTCCCGTTGGATCCGCGGGGCTCGCGGCGCATCCATCGCGCCGGCGAAGTCGCCGCCGCCGGAAGCTGAGGGTCCTACGAAATCGACCCCGCCGCGCGCGTACGCGAGCGCACGCCCGCGCGCGGCGGGGCTGCAAAAGTGCGCTACTGGGCGCGCAGGCGGCGGAACTCCTCGCGGACCGAGTAAGGGCGACCCCACATCTGGGTCACCTCGACACGGCCCGAGCGCAGCTCGCGCAGGACAAGCTCACCCTCGATGCCGGCATCGTCGAGCAGGCCCAGCGTCCCGTGCACGGTCTGCGCCGAGGCCGCGTGGCCGAAGCGATGCGCTACGAGCAGGCGCCAGTGCCAGTCGTGGCGCGAGTAGGGACGCGCGTTGCAGGTCGCCAGATACACCGCCGCGTCCACGTAGCGCGACTCATCCGCGATCCGCAGGTCCAGCTCCAGATCAGTCCAGTCGTCGGGCAGCGAGTCAACGATGCCCTGGAAGGTGTCCGCGAGAGCCATACTCGGCTAGAAGCCTAGCGATTGGCCCGAGCTATGCTCGAAAGCAGCATGGTCATCTTCGGCACAGACGAGCAGCGCGCCAATGAGGGCGCCGAGAAGGACCAGCGCACCGAGCGTGAGCCGCGGCGGAGCGAGGACGAGACGCTGCGTTCGGCCTGCGGTCTGCTCGACCGCTCCGAGCGCGGCAAGCTGGCGCTCACCGGGCCCAGCGCCGTCGAGTTCCTCAACGGTCAGATCACCAACGAGCTCGCCGACCTGCGGCCCGGCGAAGGCCGATACGCGGCGTTCTTGACCAACAAGGGCAAGATGCTCGGCGACCTGCGCGTGCTCGCCGTCGGCGAGGGCGGCGCGGTGGAGGAACTGCTGCTAGACACCGAGCGCGTCGCGCTGCAGGCGCTGTTCGACATGATTCGCCGCTACAAGGTCGGCTACGACGTGGAGCTGCACAAGCGCACGCTGGAGTGCTCGTTGTTCTCGTTGATCGGGCCCGCCGCGCGTGCGTGCGTGACGCGCGCGTGCGGCGCGCGCGCAGCGGGGGGCGACAAAGCCGACGCTCCCTCAGCCGCACAGATCGACTCCCTCCAATCCGAGCACGATCACGTCCCCGCAACTGTCGAGGGGAGGCAAGTGCGGCTGATTGCAACCAGCGACGGCATAGACGTGCTCTGCGCGAGCGCCGACTATGACGCGGTACAAACCGCGCTACTGGAGGCGGGTGCGTCGACGGTTGGCGAGGGTGCTGTGGAGATCCTGCGCGTCGAGCATGGCCGACCGCGCTATGGGGTCGACATGGATGACGGCACGATCCCTCAGGAGGCCGGTATCAACGAGCGCGCCGTCAACTTCACCAAGGGTTGTTACGTCGGCCAGGAGACGGTGGCGCGCCTCTTCTACAGAGGCAAGCCCAATCGCCATCTGCGCGGCCTGTTGATATCGGACCCCCCCTCCCAACCGGTGGCCGGGACCGAGCTGCGCCTGGACGAGCGCGTCGTCGGGCACCTGTCCAGCATCGTCACCTCTCCGACCCACGGAACAATCGGGCTCGCGCTCGTGCGCCGCGAGGCCGGTCCCGGCGACGCGCTCGCGGTCGGCGAGCACGGCGTCTCGGCGACGGTGGTCGAGTTGCCGTTCGCCGGACGCGACGAGCGTCGCTAGGCGCCGCCGCCGGACTGGTCGCGCGGCTCGCGCTCGTGCAGGTGCTTGCGGATCGCGGCCTGCTGGACGCGTAGCGCATCAGCCCGCAGCGGCCGGTCGATGGAGCTGGTCACGTTCGGGCCCCGGAGCTCGACCGTTTTGAACTGCGGCTTCTCGCGTGCGTGCTCGAAGGGATCGCTTTCGGTCATCTCTACTCGCTTTCGGGTGGAACTCCCGATTCTTCAGTGTACGCCTGCCACTGCTCGTTGAGGAGATCTACAAGCTGGCTTGCAAGCAGCGGCGAGAACGAGACCCGCGAGACCACGATGCCCTGCTGGCCCTGGGGGCCGATCCGCAAGAAATCGAGCGTGAACTCGTGCGGAGTGCGTGCGATCGAAGCCGCGTTGGCCCACTTTCCCGCGAACTCCTCGGGGGGCATGATGATGTTGGGACCCTGCTGGGGCTCCTCCTCGGAGGGCTGCCGGTCGGACACTGGACTCCCTGTTCGGAACGTTGGTGGCATCCCAGCGTACCGCGGTCTTGCATGTGACGTATCTCACATGCGTCGGGTTGCTTTACTGGGATGGTCCCCTGAACGTGTTCGCGATCAACGACCACAACCGCCGCTGGTGGACGCTCGGAGCGATGTGCTTCGCGCTGTTCATGATCATGCTCGACAACACGGTCGTGAACGTCGCGCTGCCCTCGATCCAGCGCGGCCTGCACGCGACGACGTCCTCGCTGGAGTGGACGGTCAACGCCTACACGCTGACGTTCGCGGTCACACTCGTCACGGCGGGGCGGCTGGGCGACATCTTCGGTCGCCGGCGCATGTTCCTCTTCGGGGTAGCTGTGTTCGGAACGTCGAGCTTCCTGATCGGGCTCGCACAGAGTGACCTGTGGCTGATCGCGTTCCGCGCGATCCAAGGGATCGGCTCGGGTTTCATGATGCCGGCGACCCTCTCGATCATCACCAACACATTCGACGCCCACGAGCGCGGCCGCGCGATCGGCACCTGGGCCGGCGTCTCGGCGATGGCGCTTGCGATCGGCCCCGTCGTCGGCGGCTTTCTCGTACAGGAAGTCAGCTGGCAGTCGATCTTCTTTCTCAACGTCCCCGTCGCGGTGCTCGCGATCGCGGTCACGCTGCTCGCCGCGCGCGAGTCGCGCGACGAGACGGCGCCGCGCGAGGTTGACGTGCCCGGCGTTGCAAGCCTCACGATCGGCCTCGCCGCGCTCGTCCTCGGACTCGTGGAGAGCAACGCGTGGGGCTGGGGCTCGGCACGCGTGATCGGCCTGTTCGCCATCGCGCTGGTCGCGCTCGGAGCGTTCGTGCCGATCGAGCGCCGCCAGCGCGCCCCGATGATCGACTTCACTTTCTTCCGCTCGCGCTCGTTCTTCGGCGCCAACGTCGTCGCGTTCATCGTGTCGTTCTCGATGCTCGCGATGTTCTTCTTCCTCGCCCTCTACATGCAGGACATCCTCCGCTACACCCCGCTGCAGGCCGGCGTGCGCTTCCTGCCCTCGACCATCGTGATCATGCTCACCGCGCCTGTCGCGGGGCGCCTGGCCGACCGCGTGGGAGCTCGACCGTTGATGACCTTCGGTCTGGTGCTCGTCTCGTTCTCGCTGTTCTGGTTGACCGGGATCACAACGCATTCGAGCTACGGCTACCTGAGCGTGGCGTTCGTCGTGATGGGCTTCGGGATGGGCTTCGTGATGTCGCCGATGAGCACCGCGGCGATGAACTCCGTCGATCGCACGAAGGCCGGCGTGGCATCCGGTGTGCTCTCGATGACGCGGATGGTCGGCGGCACGTTCGGCGTCGCCGTGATGGGCGCGATCATCGCGACGCTTGGTCGCCACCGGATCACGACCCTGCTGCCCAATATCAGCGCCGACGAGCGCACACAGCTCGTGAACGCGCTCGGCTCCGGGGCGAGCGGGGCGGGGCATGCGGCCGCGGTGCGCACCGCGCTCAGCCAGACGTATGTGTACGCGCTCTCCAACGCTCTTTACGTCGCCGGCGGCCTGGCGCTGCTGGGCGCCGTGGTGGCGTGGACGCTGGTCGCGGGACGTGCCGGCACACGCCTCGCGGAGGAGCGCGAGCAGCTCGCGCGCGAGGCCGAGCAGACCCGGGACGCGCGCGCCGCCGAGGCGCTGCACGTCTGAGCGGTAGGATTCGCAGCCCTTCCCACGACCCGACCCAGACGAACTTGGAGGAGATCATCACGTGGCAATCGACCTGAAGCAAATCTCCGAGGTGGACACCGAGCCGGGCGAGCTGCCCGCGACGATGGCCGCGTGGGTCATCCGCGAGGAGCGCCAGGGCGAACCGAAGGACGCCTTCCAGGTCGAGGAGATCGAAGTCCCCGAGCCGGGCGCCTTCGAGGTGATCGTGCGCGTGATGGCGGCAGGCGTCAACTACAACAACGTGTGGGCCGCGCTCGGCGAGCCGGTCGGCGTGTGGCGCTACGGCGACCACCCCCAGTACGGGCACCACATCGGCGGCTCCGACGCCTCCGGGATCGTCTGGAAGGTCGGCGCCGGTGTGACCCGTTGGAAGCCCGGCGACGAGGTCGTCGTGCACTGCAACCAGGCTTCCTATGAGGACCCCGAGGTCCACGGTCTCGACCCGATGGCGGCGCCATCGCAGAAGATCTGGGGCTACGAGACGACGTGGGGCTCCTTCGCGCAGTTCACCAAGGTCCAGGCCCAGCAGCTGCTGCCCAAGCCCCACGCGCTCACCTGGGAGGAGGCAGCGTCCTACGGTCTCGTCTACTTCACGGCCTACCGGATGCTGATCACGCGCTGCAAGATCCAGGCCGGCGCCAACGTCCTGATCTGGGGCGCCGCCGGCGGTCTCGGCGTGTTCGCGACCCAGCTCTGCGCCGCCGCAGGGGCACACTGCGTGGGCGTCGTCTCCAGCGCCGAGAAGGGCGAGCTCGTCAAGCGCCTTGGCGCCGTCGACTACATCGACCGCGCGGAGTTCAAGGGCATGATGCGCACCGGGAAGGAGACACCCGAGGAGGAGAAGGCGCGCTTCGGCGTCTCGCGCGAATTCGCCAAGCGCGTCAAGCAGATCCTCGGCGACGCTCCCGACATCGTCTTCGAGCACGTCGGCGCCGCGACCTTCCCAA
>DASXOX010000059.1:0-6466 GCA_036493975.1 Solirubrobacteraceae bacterium | reverse complement strand
CCGGCCTTCTTCGATCCCCACGTTCATCTGCGCAGCCCCGGCCAGGAGCACAAGGAGAACATCGCCAGCGGAACCCGCGCCGCTGCGGCCGGAGGGTTTGGGGGCGTAATCGCGATGCCCAACACCGATCCCGCAATCGACACGCCCGCGCGGTTGCGCGCTGTGCGCGAGACAGCCGAGCGCGAAGCGCAAGTACCCGTCGGCTTTCTCGCCGCGATCACGCGCGACCTTCTCGGCGAGAGACTCACCGAGATGGCGGAGCTGCGTGAGCTCGGCGCGGTCGGTTTCACCGACGATGGGCAGCCGGTCGCAAATGCCGGGGTCCTGCGCGCGGCACTGCACCTCCAGCGCGAGATGGCGAGCGGCGGCGTACTGGCACTGCACGAGGAGGACCGTTCGCTGTCGGCGGGCGGCGCGATGTATGAGGGCCGTGTCAGCGCCGAACTCGGTATTCCTGGCGTGCCCTGCGCGAGCGAGGCCACGCTGGTCGCGCGCGACGCCGCGCTCGCGGGCTGCGAAGGTGGGCGCGTGCACTTCCAGCACCTCAGCTGCTGCGCCTCCGTACAAACGGTTGCCGCGGCGAAGGCGTGTGGGGTGAAGGTCAGCGCGGAGGCCACGCCGCACCACCTGCTGCTTACCGAGGAGGACGTGCGCTCGCTGGATACGAGCATGAAGATGAACCCACCGCTCGCTACTGGGGCCGATCGCGAGACGCTCGTTGAGGCACTGCGCGACGGCACCATCGACTGCGTTGCGACCGACCACGCGCCGCACGCGCATAGCGAGAAGGCCGCTCCCTTCACCGAGGCCCCGATGGGCACGACGGGCCTGGAGACCGCGTTCGCCGCGCTCTACACAGGGCTTGTATTGCCAGGCGTCCTCGGACTCGACGTGCTCGTGGAGCGCATGACGGCGGGCGCCGCATTGTTCGGGCTGCCGCTTCCGCGCATCGCGGCGGGGGAGCAGGCCAATGTGACGCTCATCGATCTCGACGCCGAGTGGCTCGCTGGTGAGGGCGGCTGGCTGAGTCGCTCGGAGAACTGCTGTTTTGCGGGCCGGCGCCTGCGCGGGCAGGTGCTGCTGACGCTCGCTGCGGGCTCGGTCGCATTCCGCGCGCAGCGCACCGCGGCTACCGCGAGCGTGGAGCGGGCGGTGAGCGCGTGAGCCTGCTCCAGCGTGACCGCGCCGCGGTTGTCATCGTCGACGTTCAGGAGGCGTTTCGTCCCTATGCCGCCTTCGATGGCGTCGCGAGCGCTTGCGCCAAGCTGCTGCAGGCGGCCCGCCTGTTGAAGCTGCCGGCGCTCGTCAGTGAGCAGTACCCCAAAGGCCTCGGCGCCAGCGCGCCCGAGCTCGGTCTTCTCAACGAGCCGCGCATCGAGAAGACGGTGTTCTCAGCCGCGCGCGCCGACGGGTTTGACCTGCAGGAGCGCTCCCAGGCGATCGTCTGCGGGATCGAGACCCACGTTTGCGTCTCCCAGACCGTCCACGATCTGCTGTCGCGCGGCGTCGACGTACACGTGCCCGCCGACGCTGTCGGTTCGCGCCACACGCTCGACTACGAACGCGGTCTGGAGCGCCTGGAGCGTGCGGGTGCCGTCGTCAGCACGGTCGAGTCTGCGCTGTTCGAGTTGCTCGGCGACGCGCGCGCTCCCGAGTTCAAGGAAGTCCAGAGGCTGATCCTCTAGTGCGCGCTCCCGCCTACATCCTGCTCGAGGACGGCATACGCTTCGACGGCGAAAGCTGTGCTGCCGACGCTCATGCCGTCGGCGAGGTCGTGTTCACGACCGGCATGTCCGGCTACCAGGAGTCCGTCAGCGATCCCTCCTTCGCCGGTCAGCTGATCACGTTCACCTATCCCCACATCGGCAACTACGGGGTGTCGGCCGAAGCTATGGAGTCCGAGCGCCCCTGGGCGCGCGCAGTCATCATGCGCGAGGCCTGCGACAGCGAAGACGCTCTCGGCGCCGAGGGAGGCTGGCTGCAGTGGCTCTCCGACTGCGGCGTCCCCGCGATCAGCGGCGTCGACACACGCGCGCTCGTGCGCCACATCCGCGAGGCCGGCGCAATGCGCGGCGGCCTATTCCCCGAGAGCGTCTCGCCCGAGCAGGCAGCAGCGCTCATCGCCGCCGAGCCCGCGATGGACGGCCAGGACCTCGCCGCGCTCGTCACGCCCGCCGAAGTCACCCACCACGGCCAGGACGGAGCTGGCCCGCGCATCGCCGTGCTCGACACTGGCATCAAGAGCTCGATCGTCCGCCATCTCGTCGCGCGCGGCGCGCGGGTGTCGCTGTACCCGTGCACGACCCCCGCAGCGGAGTTGCTGGCATCCGATGCCGATGCGATCTTGCTCGCCAACGGCCCCGGCGATCCGGCCGCGCTTGGTTACGTTGTTGACACGGTGAGGGAACTCGTCGGCCGCCGGCCAGTCTGGGGGATTTGCCTTGGTCATCAGCTGCTCTGTCGCGCTCTTGGGTTGCAGACATTCAAGCTGCCGTTCGGACATCGCGGCGCCAATCATCCCGTCAAGGACCTGCAGACCGGGCGGGTCGAGATCACCTCGCAGAACCACGGCTTTGCGGTGCTGGGGCCCGCCGGGGCTCGCACGATCGACGGCATCAAACCTGTGCGTTGGCACACCGACTTCGGCGCCGCCGAGCTTTCCCACGTGAACCTCTATGACCGCACCGTCGAGGGCATCGAGCTGCTCGATGTCCCCGGTGGCGCCGTCCAATACCACCCCGAGGCTGGTCCCGGCCCTCATGACAGCGTCTATCTGTTCGACCGCTTTCTCCAGCGCATCGCCGAGGCCATCGCCTAGATGCCGCGCCGGGATGACATCCACAAGATCCTGATCCTCGGTTCCGGCCCGATCGTGATCGGGCAGGCCGCTGAGTTCGACTACTCCGGCGTGCAGGCGTGCAAGGTCCTGCGCGAGGAGGGTTATGAGGTGGTGCTCGTCAACTCCAACCCCGCCACGATCATGACCGACCCCGAGTTCGCCGATGCCACTTACATCGAGCCGCTGCTCCCCGGACCCGTCGCCCAGGTCATCGAGCGCGAGCGTCCCGACGCGCTGCTGCCGACCCTCGGCGGGCAGACCGCGCTGAACCTCGCCAAGGCCCTCCATGACGACGGCACGTTGAGGCGCCTCGGGGTCGAGCTGATCGGCGCCAACTACGAGGCGATCAGCTGCGCGGAGGACCGCGAGCTGTTTGCGGTCGCGATGCGCGACGCGGGGTTGCGGATGCCAAAGAGCGCGATCGCGACAAGCCTGGAAGATGCGCTGGATGCTCTGCCAGATCTGGGGCTACCGTGCATCATCCGCCCCGCCTACACGCTCGGTGGGCGCGGCGGTGGGATCGCGCGCACACCCGAGCAGTTCCGCACGATCGTCGCCCGCGGCCTCGAAGCGTCCCCGATCGGGCAGGTCCTGCTCGACCAGTCGGTGCTCGGCTGGGGCGAGTTCGAGCTCGAGGTCATGCGCGACCGCGCCGACAACGTCGTGATTGTCTGCTCGATCGAGAACGTCGACCCGATGGGCGTTCACACCGGGGACTCCGTCACCGTCGCCCCTCAACAGACGCTCACCGATCGCCTCTACCAGCGCCTGCGCGACCAGGCGCTCGCTGTGATCCGCGCCGTCGGCGTCGAGACCGGAGGCTCCAACGTCCAGTTCGCCGTCAACCCCGATACCGAGGAGATCCTCGTCATCGAGATGAACCCCCGCGTCTCGCGCTCCTCCGCGCTCGCTTCCAAGGCCACGGGGTTCCCGATCGCCAAGATCGCAGCGCGCCTCGCGGTCGGCTACCTGCTCGAGGAGATCAACAACGACATCACCGGCGTCACGCCCGCGAGCTTCGAGCCCACGATCGACTACGTCGTCGTCAAGTGGCCGCGCTTCGCCTTTGAGAAGTTCCCCGGCGTCGACTCCACGCTCTCCACCCACATGAAGTCAGTCGGCGAGGTGATGGCGATCGGGCGCACGTTCGGGCAGGCCTTCGCCAAGGCGCTGCGCTCGCGCGAGCTCGACAAGCCGCCGAAGCTCACGGCGATCGCCGACGAGGAGCTGCTCGCCAGCTTGCAGTCCCCGGCGCCCGAGCGCTTCGAGGCGATCCTCGAGCTGCTCAGTCGCGGCGCCTCGGTCGAGGAGATCCACAAGCGCACCTCGGTCGACCGCTGGTTCTTGCGCGAGCTCGCCACGCTCGCCGCCGATCCCGACGCCCCGTTTGCCGGTGAGCGCACGTTCAAGTCCGTCGACACCTGCGCCGCCGAGTTCCCAGCGCAGACCCCTTACTACTACTCCGGCTGGGAGCGCCCGTCATCGGGTATCTATTCCGATCGGGCCGGTCCGCCGCCGCCCGGCGCCCCTGAGCCCGTGCGGCCCAGCGGGCCGGCTCACGAGGTCCGCCGCGGAGAGCGTCCCTCCGTGGTAATCCTCGGCGCTGGCCCCAATCGCATCGGACAGGGCATCGAGTTCGACTACTGCTGCGTCCACGCCGCCATGACCGTACGCGAGTCAGGGCGCGACGCCGTGATGATCAACTGCAACCCGGAGACCGTCTCCACCGACTACGACACCTCCGACCGCCTCTACTTCGAGCCGCTCACCCTGGAGGACGTGCTCGGCGTGATCGAAGTCGAGAGCGCCGGGGAGGGGGGACTGGACGGTGTGATCGTTCAGTTCGGCGGACAGACCCCGCTGAAGCTCGCCGCGGGTCTCGCCGCCGCCGGCGTGCCCCTGCTCGGCACGAGCGTCGAGGCGATCGACCTCGCCGAGGACCGCGCCCAGTTCGGCGAGCTGCTCGGTCGTCTGGGCTACAAGGCGCCGCCCTACGCCACCGCCCACAACGTGGCCGATGCCCTGCAGCGCGGCGACGAGGTCGGCTACCCGCTGCTCGTGCGGCCCTCCTACGTGCTGGGGGGGCGCGCGATGGAGATCGTCTACTCCAGCGACGGGCTCGCCGACTACTTGCGCCGCGAGGTCCAGCAGGAGGGGCGCCAGCAGATCTTCCTCGACCGCTTTCTAGAGAACGCGATCGAGGTCGACGTCGACGCGCTTTGCGACGGCAAGGACGTCTGGATCGGCGGGATCATGCAGCACGTGGAGGAGGCCGGCGTCCACTCTGGCGACAGCGCCTGCGTGCTGCCGCCGCACTCGCTCGGCGGGGAGATGCTCGACCAGATCCGCGCCGCCACACGCGAGATCGCGCTGCAGGTCGGCGTCGTCGGGTTGCTCAACGTCCAGTATGCCGTCGTTGAGGGCCAGCTCTATGTGATCGAGGCCAATCCGCGCGCATCTCGAACGGTGCCGTTCGTCTCAAAGGCTGTCGGGTTCCCGCTCGCCAAGCTCGCCTGTCGGATCATGCTCGGCGAGCCGATCTCGGCGCTCGGCCTGCCGCGCGAGCAGGAAGGGCTCGGCTTCGGCGATCACATCTCCGTCAAGGAGGCCGTCCTGCCGTTCGACCGCTTCGAGGGCGCCGACGCGGTGCTCGGACCCGAGATGCGCTCCACCGGGGAGGTCATGGGCATCGCGCGCGACTTCCCCACGGCTTTCGCCAAGGCCCAAGCCGCCGCCGGCACGCCGCTACCGCTCGGCGGCACAGCCTTCATCTCGGTCACCGACTCCGACAAGGACGGCGCCTTCGCGATCGCCCAAATCCTCCACGACAACGGCTTTCGTATTCTCGCCACGCGCGGCACCGCCGCCGCAATCGCGCGCATGGGCGTCCGTGCCGAGGCACTCAACAAGATCGGCGAGGGCTCTCCGCATGTCGTCGACTGGATCGAGCGCGGCGACGTCGACCTTGTCGTCAACACTCCCACCGGCTCCGGCGCGCGCACCGACGGCTGGCAGATTCGCCGCGCCGCCGTGACGCGCGGGATCCCTTGCCTCACCACGCTCGCGGCTGGTGTCTCTGCCGCGCGCGCTATCTCTAGCGCCCGTCAGGGCGGCGCGCCGCCCGTCCTTTGCCTGCAGGAGCTCCACCGCGGGCGGGACGCCGTCCAGGTCAGCTAATGGCACAGGCGCCCTTCGGCCGGCGCTTGCTGCGCGTCGCCGACATACAGCAGCTCGGCCCATACACGCTGCTGCGCGTCAGCGACTCCGACGGCCCTCTGCCCGCCGCCGGCCAATTCGCGATGCTCGCCGCCGCAGAGCGCTGGGGTGGGGGGGAGGACGAGCGGCCCCACCTGCCACGCGCCTGCTCCTACGCCCGGGTCGACACCGAGAACCGCGAGCTCCACTTCCTACTCGAGGACGTCGGACCCGGCACACAGCGTCTGTGCGAGCTGCGGGCCGGTGAGTCGCTGTGGGCGCTCGGCCCACTCGGCCTCGGCTTCACCGCTCCGGAGGGGGGCCGCCGCGCGATCCTGCTCGGCGGCGGTATCGGAATTGCCCCGCTCGCCATCTGGCAGGACGAGCTGCTGAGTGCCGTCGACCGACCGGGAGCGTGCGCGGAGCCCACCG
>DASXOX010000058.1:0-11922 GCA_036493975.1 Solirubrobacteraceae bacterium | reverse complement strand
CAGATCAACAACCCGCAGGTCAAGCAGATGTTCGACAAGCTCGACGTCTCGGCCGATGCGTCGGATGCGAAGTTCGCGGTTGCGATGAGCAACCAGAAGCTTCAGCAGCTGATGCAGATGGTCGGCGGCATGATGGGCGGGATGATGGGCGGCGGAATGGCGCTCAACCAGTTGCTCGTGCAGATGGACGGGGTTGACTCCCCGCCGATGATGCGCAGGTTCTTCACAAATCGCCTCAACACGTTCCTGGACGCCACCTACATCATTCCCCCGCGAGCCGGCCCGGTCCCGCTGCGCCTGCGCCCGCCCAAGCCGCGCTCCGAGCAGCTCTATTTCATCGGCGCGACGAACGTCCCGATCGACCGTCTCGACCCCGCGCTGATCCGCCCCGGACGGATGGGCCGCCACATCTGGTTCCGGACTCCGACCGCCGATGACCGCAAGGACATCTTCGACCTGTACCTCGCGAAGGTCGACCACGACCCGGACCTCGACAGCGACTCGCGCCGCGACGAGCTCGCGCGGATCACCAACGGTTATTCACCGGCGATGATCGAGCAAGTGTGCTCGATGGCGCTCACGCTCGCGCACTCCGACGGGCGCCCGCGCTTTCAGTGGGAAGACATCGTGGAGGCGATGACGACGATCGAGTCGGGCACTGCTCAGGGCATCGACTACGTTCCCGAGGAGACCCGCGCCGTGGCGATCCATGAGGCGGGTCATGCGGCCGCGAGCCACGTGTACATGCAGGACGTCCTCTCCACGCGCCTGTCGATCCGCAAGCGCGGCGGCTCGCTCGGCCACCACCAGGCGATCGAGAAGGAGGAGCGCTTCTCCTCGTGGCGCCACGAGGAGGTCGGCAAGCTCGTGTGGACGTTAGGCGCGATGGCGGCCGAGCACGTCTTCTATGGCGAGAACTCCACTGGCGTCGGCGGCGATGTGCAGAGCGCCACGGCGCGCGCGTCATGGATGGTGGGCATGTGCGGCATGGGCCCCGAGCCGATCGACCTGAACGGCCGACGCTTCAACTCCGAGGAGGAGCGCGAGGAGGCGCAGGAGCAGTTCATGAAGCGCTTCGAGCGCATCGGCTCGCAGATCATGAACCGCGCCGCCGGCATGCGCGAGTCCGGGGATCCGATCGCGGCCGTGCTCTCGGACCCCGGCAAGCGCCGCGCGGCAGCCCAGATCCTCGGCCAGGCCTACATCACCGCGGTGTGCTTGATCCGCTACAACCGCGAGCAGGTCCTGCACATCGCGGAGACGCTGATCGAGCGCCGCGAGCTGCACGGCGACGAGGTCGTGAACGTGCTCGACGCCGCCGGTCTGAAGGCCCCCGTCATCGACCTCGACGACGAGTCGATCTGGCCGAAGCTATGACGAGCGGGAGATGAGATGAGCGAGTCGCGACCCGATCCCCGCAAGCGTCCTCCGGATCCCGCCGGGACCCAGCCGAAGGTCGACCCCGCGAGCCTGCGCGCCGCTCTCACTGCTGGCTCCGGCGAGGACCACGAGCGCGAGCTCCCCGTCACCGCGTCGGCCTCCGCCTCCCCGAACGGCGCAATCGGACTGGCGACATCGACTGCGGTCCTCGCACCAAGCGCCGACCCCTCGATAGGCGATAGTGACGCGAGGACCGCGATAGACGACGTCGTGATCGTGACGGACGGCGCCCAGCGCGGCGGACCGCTCACCGTGCCGGCTCGGGTGAACCCCCACGCGCCGCGCTTTCAGTTCCTGTTCGGCGCGCTCGGGGCGCTGTCGGTTGCGGCGATCGCGTTAGTGATCGCGTTGCTGCGCTCGCCGGCGCCGGCCCCGGAACGTCCGTGGTCGGCGTGGGAGCCGACATCGAGCGGGGTCGACCCGGCTCAGCAGATCGCGGCGCACGTCGCGCCGCAGTACCGACTCGCCAATGGACGGCAGATCGTCGACGTCGCGGGCGGACCGCCCACACTCAAAGGACAGCCGCTGACGATCGGCGTAATCCATTCCGGCCAGACGCCGGCTCCGCTGGAAGGCAACAACGTGCTCTACCAGCTCTGCGGAAACGGCTCAGACTGCTCGATCAAGGAGGGCAAGCCCTCCACACAACGCGGCCTGCTCGTCGCGCGCGAGGCGCTGGAGCTGGCGCTCTACACGTTCCGCTACGTGTCCGGCGTGGATCGGGTCCTCGTCACGCTGCCTCCTCCCCCGCCCGCGAGCCTCGCCAAGACCTCGGGCTCGAAAGCGATCGCGACTAGCTCCGCACAGGCCGCCGCGGGCACATCGACGACCGCAGCGGGTGCCGCGACGACGAGCGGCGCCGCGCGGGTGCCGCGACACGCGCTGATCTTCAGCCAGCAGGACCTCGCACCGGAGCTCAGCCAACCTTTGGGCGCTACCCTCTCGACGGCGACCCCGAGCGTGTCGCAGATGAATGGCTGGCCGGACGCGCTGGCGGTCAAGACGCTTACCGAGCCACACCTCTACGACTTCACGGTCTCCGAAACACAACAGGGCCTAGTTATGCTGCTCGAGCCGCCCGGCCTCGGCGGTTGAAACTAAGCGGTGCGTTGATACCCCGCACAGCTCAGCACGGGTAGGCGCGGGTAGCGCGGATAAGCGGGTTCCTTGCGCGAGCGCTCGCACAGCGAGAAGCTCGAGCCGCGTGTGTTGCGGACCACGCGCTGGAAGCGACATGTCTCGCAGAGGCCCACGCCCGGACTCCCGGGACGCGAGGAGGGCGATGGTGGGTCGGGCGGCAGCATCTCCCGGCAGCGTAACGCCGCCAGGTCCGCACACATGCGTGGTGAGGACCCGGCGCGACATGCTGACACGACCCCTGCAATAATAGTTGACTAAGCAACTATGGCTATCTTCTATCGACTGCTCGGTTTCCTGCGTCCGTACCGTCGCGGGTTGACGATCTCCTGGATCCTCGCGAGCTGCGCGATGGTGATGACGGTCGCTCTTCCGGCGCTCTCTGGCCGCGCTGTGGAAGCGATCAACAAGGGCTCACGCGCGGCTCACCACCACGAGGGGGCACTGCGCACGCACGAGCGCCACACGCTGCTGGTGCTCGCAATCGCAATCCTCGCGGTCGTGCTCGCGCGCTGGGTGCTGACTTACTGGCGACGCATGATCGCCGGACGCGTGTCGCTGGGCGTCGAATATGACCTGCGCGAGCGCATCTACAACCATCTCCAGGGCCTGGAGCTGGGCTTCTTCGACCACCAGCAGACCGGACAGCTGATGTCGCGTGGGACGGTGGACCTGCAGGCTGTGCGCTTCTTCCTCGGCTATGGCCTCGTGTTCATCCTGCAGTCGATCCTCACGATCGTGCTGGCGGGCGCGGTGATGATCGCAGTCGAACCGAAGCTCGGCCTGATCGCGCTGGCGCCGGTGCCGTTCGTGATCGTGATCTCCTACCGCTACGGTCGCCGGGCGCGCCCGGCGATCCAGGAGGTCCAGCAGCGGATCGCCGAGCTGACCGCTGATGCTGAGGAGAACATCTCGGGGGTGCGCGTCGTTAAGGCATTCGCGCGCGAGCCACGCCAGCTGACGCGCTTTCAGCGCAGCGCGGGGCGGGTATTCGAGCAGGCGATGGTCACGACGCGGCTGGAAGCGACGTACAACCCGGTGATCGGCTTCCTCCCCCAGCTCGGGCTCGCGGCGGTGCTGCTGCTGGGCGGACAGGCGGTGATCCATTCGCACCTGACACTTGGACAGTTCACATCGTTCTACCTCTACCTGAATATGCTGATCAGCCCGATGCGTTCGCTCGGTGTGACGCTCAACCTCGCCCAGCGCGCAACGGCGTCGGGGGCTCGTATCTTCGGAGTCCTGGATCGAGAGCCGCGCCTGACGGAGGTGCCCAATGCGCCAGCGCTCCCGGCAGGCAGCGGTCACGTTCAACTGCGCGGCGTGACGCTGCGCTACGACGACCCCCATGACGAGCTCGGGGCGACTGCGATTTCGCAGAACGACACCGCCGCGCGTACGCGCGCGCTCGGCGAGGCGGCGAACAACCAGGACACTCGACCCGAAGACGAACACACGCACACCGACGGACGGGCGGTCCTGCGCGACATCGACCTCGACGTCCCCGCCGGACGGACGGTAGCGCTCGTGGGAGCGACCGGCTCGGGTAAGACGAGCTTGGTGGCGCTGATCTCGCGACTGTACGACCCGGCGGCGGGCGAGGTGTTGCTCGACGGGACGAACGTGCGCGAGGTGTCGCTGCGGTCGCTGCGCGCGACCGTGGCGGTCGTCAGCGATGACCCATTCCTGTTCTCGGCGTCGGTCGCGGAGAACATCGCCTACGCGCGCCCCGAGGCGAGCATCGAGGAGATCGAAACGGCGGCGCGCCGGGCACAGGCACACGAGTTCGTGATGCGCCTGCCGCAGGGCTATGAGACCCAGATCGGAGAGCGCGGCTTGACGGTCTCCGGCGGGCAGCGCCAGCGCATCGCGATCGCGCGGGCGCTGCTGGCGAACCCGCGGGTACTGGTGCTCGACGATGCGACCTCATCCGTTGACGCTTCGACGGAGCAGAGCATCAAGCTGGCGCTCGCGGAGGCGATGGCGGGTCGCACGACATTCGTGATCGCCCACCGCCTCTCGACAATCGCACTGGCCGATGAGATCGTCGTGCTCGACCACGGCAAGATCGTCGCGCAGGGCGATCACGAGCAGCTGCTGGACGATTCCGAGCTCTACCGCGAGATCGTGGAAAAGGGCCTTCCCGAGCACGTCTTCCTGACGAAGGAGACGCGGGAGCGCGAGGTGAGCGGCATATGAGCGCGCACAGCGGCGGCGGGCGGATGCCTGCGGGAGCGACAAACGGACGCGCGTTCGCGCGTGGCCTGGGCCCCGGCGGCGGACGCGGGATGTCACAGTGGGGCGGGGAGCGCGCGAGCAAGGAAAGTCGCGCGCGCAACCTGCGCGGGCTGCTGGAACTGCTACGCCCCTATCGCCTGCGAGTCGCCGGGATGCTCGCGGCGCTGATTCTGGGAACTGCCGCTGCGCTGGCCCCGCCACCGCTGGCGAAGACGGCGATCGACAGCGGGATCGAGCAGGGCGACACGAAAACGCTCGTGCTGGTGGTGCTGGCGTTCCTGGTCTCGGCGGTGCTGGTGTGGGTGATGACCTACATTCAGACCTACCTCGTGGGCCTTGTGGGACAGCGAGCGCTCGCCGACCTGCGCATCCGGATCTTCACTCATCTGCAGCGCCAGCCAATCGGCTTCTACGAGAGCCGCCCTGCGGGGGTTTTGATATCGAGGATCACCAACGATGTCGAGGCATTGGAAAGCCTTGTAACGGATTCCGTCGTGACGCTCGTGCAGGCGGGCCTGACGCTGATCGGGGCGATCGCGGTGCTGCTTTACCTGGATGTGAAGCTGGCGCTTCTTACGTTCTGCGTCGTACCGGTCGTGGCAGGCCTGAGCATCTGGTTCCGGCTCGTCTCGGCCGGCGCCTTCCGGCGCACACGGGAGACGATCGGCTCGATTACGGCCTACCTACAGGAGACCCTGTCGGGCATCCGCGTGGTGCGGAGCTTCGGACAGGAGCCGCGACACATGACGCGCTTCGCGGAGCTGAGCCACGACAACTCCGACGC
This sequence comes from Solirubrobacteraceae bacterium, assembly GCA_036493975.1. Lineage (GTDB taxonomy): Bacteria > Actinomycetota > Thermoleophilia > Solirubrobacterales > Solirubrobacteraceae > Palsa-744. The sequence goes on along the minus strand of DASXOX010000058.1, from coordinate 6,323 downwards.
GAACATGGTGACGGTGCGCCTCAACGCGGCCTACTTCCCGGCTGTGGAAATGCTCTCGGGGGTGGCGCTCGCCATGATCGTGCTCTACGGCGGCTACCAGGCGATCGCGGGACACATCACCGCGGGCACGGTGGTCGCGTTCGTGGCGACACTGGCGTACCTGTTCGAACCGATCCAGCAGCTCTCCCAGCTGTACACGACCTACCAATCCGGGATGGCGGCGCTGGAGAAGATCTTCCAGCTGCTCGACACCGAGCCGGCTCTTGAGGACCACCCGGATGCGATCGCGCTCGGGGCGATCCGTGGCGCGATCGATTTCGAGGAGGTCTCGTTCGCCTACAGGCCGCGTCGGACTGGCAAGCCGCCCGCGGACACCGACGGCAGCGGCCCGGCGGAGGCGCTGGCGCTGGATCGCATCGACCTGCGCGTCCCGCCCGGGCAGACGGTCGCGCTCGTGGGCGCCACCGGCGCGGGCAAGTCGACGATGGCGAAGCTGGTGGCGCGCTTCTATGACCCGACCGACGGGCGCGTAATGGTCGACGGACATGACCTGCGCGAGGTCACGAGCCATTCGCTGCGCTCGCAGATGGGGATCGTGCCGCAGGAGGCCTTCCTGTTCAGCGGGACGATCGCCGAGAACATCGCCTTCGGGCGTCCCGACGCCGACCTGGAGCAGATCCGCTCAGCCGCCGCGGCGGTAGGCGCGGACGAGTTCATCTCAGAGCTCCCCCGCGGCTACGACACCGAGGTCGGCGAGCGCGGCGCACAGCTCTCCGCGGGCCAGCGCCAACTAATCGCGTTCGCCCGCGCGCTGATCGCAGATCCGCGCATCTTGATCCTCGACGAGGCGACGTCGAACGTGGACCTGCACACCGAGGGCCGTATTGAGGCGGGCTTGCGCCGTCTGCTGGCGGGGCGAACGGCGATCGTGATCGCGCACCGGCTGTCCACCATTCGGCAGGCAGGGCGCATCGTGGTGCTCGAACACGGGCGGATCGTCGAGCAGGGAACCCATGACGAGCTGATCGCGGCCGAGGGGCAGTACCACGCCCTGTATCGCGACTGGTCGGCGCAGGCTGCGGCGTAGCCCTGCACACCCTAGCCGCGACAGACCGCTCGCCACCCAGCGCGCAGATGTCCACTCAGCACAGATTGTTCATAAATCTGATTGAAAAAAGCGGAATTATGACCTACCCTGTTGCTGTGTGGTCGGTGTTCGACCAACGCTCCCTCGACCTCAACCCAAGACCGCTGAAAGGACCGATAGCCATGAGTCCCTCTCCAGGCTCGCCGACACGCCGACACGATGCGACACGCCACCGCCACATCGTGTTGCTTCGATCCGCCGCGCCGCTGCGCTCCGCGCAGTCGCTCTCCTCCACCGGTCGGCGACTTCCAACCGCACCCGCCCGCGCACGGCTGCGTGTAATCGCGGTGTTCCTCGGCATGCTCACCGCTGCTCTCGCCGCCGCGAACGTCGCGACGGCGGCCCCGACGGCCCCTCCGCCCGTTTCGATCCTTACATCCCAGCCCGGCTTCGCCCACGGCGAGGACATCTTCATCACCCCAACCGGTGACTCGACAACCTACGCCAACGGCCCCGAGATCCTCGACGACCGTGGCAACACGCTTTGGTTCCAAGCGATCCCCCAGGGCCAGACAGCCGCCGACTTCCGCGTCCAGCGCCTCGACGGCCAACCGGTGCTGACCTGGTGGCAAGGCACGGGCCTCGGCAGCCTCGCCAGCGGCACCGACTACATCTACAACACTCACTACCGACAGATCGCGACCGTCAACGCCGGCAACGGACTCAGCGCGGATGGCCACGAGTTCCTCATCACACCGTGGAACACCGCACTGATCCTGTCGTACACCACCGCCACCGCGGACCTCACGTCGATCGGCGGACCATCCAACCAGACCGTCATCGACGGCGTGGTGCAGGAGATCGACATCGCCACAGGCAAGGTCCTCTTCCAGTGGAACAGCCAGGACCACGTGCCATTTAGCCAGAGCGAGCAGCCGCTGCCATCGTCGCCGAGCACACCGTGGGACTGGTTCCACATCAACGCCGTGCACCTCGACACCGATGGCAACCTCCTGGTCGACGCGCGCAACACCTGGACGACCTACAAGGTCGGCAGCTTCGACGGGCACATCATCTGGCAGCTCGGCGGCAAGCACAGCAGTTTCACACTGCAGGCGGCGCCGGGACAGACGCTCGACAGCGCCGAGCGGATCTTTGCGTGGCAGCACGACCCCGAGGCGCTCGGCAACGGCTACTACACGTTCTTCGACAACGAGTCATCCGGCACGCCGCTGCTGCCCTACAGCCGCGCCGTCACGGTGCGGCTGGATCCCTGGAGGCGAGTCGCAACACTCGTCGCCTCCGACGTTCAACCCGAGACCCTCTCGGCCCCCTCGCAGGGCAACGCGCAGACGACGCGAGCGGGCGACCTGTTCATCGGCTGGGGTTCACTGCCCTACTTCTCGGAGTTCGACCGCACCGGCAACCTACTCTTCAACGCCGAGTTCCCCGCGGGGGTCAACACCTACCGCGCCTACCTCCTACCGTGGCCCGGTGGACGCACAGCCGGCGGCTACGGGCGGGGCGGAGGTAGGCCACCGTGGGGCCCCGCTTACGGCCACGACTTGGGTGGGGGTCACGGTCGGCGTTCCTAGGCATCAAAGGCGCCCGGTCTGGTCGTCCGCATCAGGCCAGACCGAGGCGCCCTAGGCGACCCCAACCCCTGAGCTCGCCGATGCTCGTCGTTGCGTGAACTAGCTTGCCAGGAGTCGTGGGACGTCGTGGACGATTTCGCTGGGCTTGAGGTTCGCGGCGTAGATGGTGGTGAGCTTGCCGGTGGCGCTGATTCCGTAGACGAGTGCCGAATGGTTGACGAATTCGGGGTTGCCTGCGTCTCGAGCGGATCCAACATGCCAGGCGCTCCAGACGGGCACAAGTTCGTGGGCGGAGCCGATCAGGTAGAGCATCTTGCCCGCCAGCTCGTGCTCGCGCAGGAATGTCGCGACGGTGGTTGCAGTGTCGCCGCGTGGGTCGACCGAGACGGCGATCAGTTGCACGTCGCGGGCGCGTGCACCGAGCTCGGAGTAAGCGATGTGTAGCTGTGAAGCGATCAGTGGGCAGACGTCTGGGCAGTGGGTGTAGAGGAACGTCAGGAAGACCACGCGGCCGCGGTAGCTGGCAAGGTTCACCGGCTGGCCCTGGTAATTGCGTAGCGTCGAGAGTGGAGGGGCCTGGCGTATCGGGCTGAGGAGTGCGCCGTCGAAGTTGGCGGCGTGCGCGCTGCTCGCCCCACCGGGAAGCGACGATTTACCCGGCCCGCCGCTGAGCAGCGCCGCACCAACGCCGAGCAGCACGAGGATCGCCAGGGTCGGCAGCACAAATTGCAGCAGAGGGCTGCGCCGGGCGGCCACGGGCTGCGCGGGGGCTCCCGGGCCCTCGGCCGCGTCCGGCGGGGGTATCTCACCGGGTGCTTGTGTGCTCACGGGCTCAGTTTCCCACAAGCCCACGCGCCCGCGCGACAGTGCGCTCGGGGTGTGGGGAGAGGGCTCGGGCGGCGCCGTGCCCGTCCTTCCGCGCCAGCCGAACCCTAACCCATGCCGCCGTGCTCAGACCGATGTCCGTCGCCGGCGTGTCGTGAAGAGTGCTCCCAGGCCGGCGAGCAGACCAAGAGCCCCGATGATAAGCGCCGTGATCGCCAGGCCCTTGCTAGCGCCCCCGGCAGGCTGCGCGGCCGGTGTTGACGTCGTTGGTGCCGCGGTCGATTGGCTCGCACCGCTCTGCCCGGCGGCGGGACCGGCCTCCCCTCCCGCGACGTCCTCGATGACGCCGCCTTTAGCGGTTACGTTAATGCGCGGCGCGGGGTGTTCGGCGCTCAGCGACGGGTCGATCCAGTGCACGACCTGCCCGTTGCTGTAGGTCTGGACCGTCCTGAGTTCCAACGCCTTGCCGATAGCGTTCACGGGCATCGCAAGCGAGAGCGGGAGGTCAATGAACTGCCCGTTGTTGACCTTGCCCAGCGGACCGGTCCAGGTCCAGATGATCCGGGAGACCTCGGTGTCGATCGTTTCACCGTCTTCCCGAATTGGCGTGGTGAGCTTCGTTTCGATGATCCGCGCGCTCCAGCCGGGCACGTTTTCGTAGTCCACTCCGGTGAAGCCCGGGGGGAAGAGCACGTCGACCTTGGTGACGTGCGCGCCTTGCTGCTCGCCGGGCACGCGCACGTCGAGCGTGGCGAATGCACCGGCGGGGATTGTGTTGGGGTGCAGGCTGATGTGCGCCTGGGCTGCCGTCGGGACGAGCAGGGCGCCCACCGCAGCCAACCCTGCGATCTTTGGTGCTCTCATCGGTCAAGTGCCTCCTGTCGGGGATCGTTGGTGGCAAAACGGTGGGGTTGTCATCGGATCGGGACCTGCAAGGTCTTTGAGTACTCCTGGAATTCGGAGACGCGATCGGTGATTTCGAGCTCCCATCCCCCGCCGGGGGTGAGCTCTGCGGAGTTCATGATGTAGTGGCCGGGACCGGCGAGGCTCGCGTGCAGTGGCAGCGGCCCGATCCCCTTCGCCGGTAGACGCGCGGTCGCGGTGAGTTCCTTGGTTTGTGTGAACTGCGTCCCGGTCTTCGCGTCGATCAGATAGAGGTGAATCGTGTTCGAGCCGACGCGCGCCGGTTCGACCGTTAGCTCGAGCTCCGCGGGTCCGAGCCTGGTGTTCGCTGAGTACGGGCCCGAGAGTGCGTCGATCGGCGGGGCGTAGCTGATCAGCGCGGCGGTTGCGCCAAAGACACACAGCATCAGCAGCGACTCGCTGCGCAGTGTGCGCCGGGCAAGCACGCCGATCCCGCCGGGGCTCGCGCCAGCCGTGACGAGCCGCTCCAAGCCCGGGATCACGCGTTGGCGGTTGACCCAGCCCAAACAGATCAAGGCGATCAAAAGTCCGGTCTTGACCAGGATGAGCGCACCGTAGGTCGTGTGCAGCAGCCCGTCGAGGGTGCGCACGTCGATGTATGCCTGCAGCACTCCGGTCAGCGCGAGCGCGAGTACCGCGGCGAGCGCTATCGGCGAGAAGCGCACGAGCGTCGCGAGCAGCAGGCGGGTGCGCGCGGCGGGCTCCAATTGCCTGGTCGCGGCCGGCAACGCGAACAGCAGGCATGCAATTCCGCCGACCCACACGCTCGCGGCGAGCACGTGGATGAAGTTGGCTCCGAAAAATGCCCATACCGGGCTCTGCACGCTGGCGTGACCGCTGAGCGCGGGGGTCGCGGCGAGATAGAGCGCGCCGAGCACGAGGAGGCCGATCGCCCAGCGCGGCGCGGCGGGTGTCGGGACGAGCCCCTGCGCTTCCGGCGGCCCCGGTGCGAGCGTCGGCACCAGCGGACGCTTGGCAAGACGCGCCGCTGCGAGCAGCGTGCCGAGCAGCAGCCAGTCCAGAGCGCCCAGGCTCCAGACTTTGCCGAAGCGGCTATCGAAGGTGTTTTGCAGGATCGCACCCTGCAGCGAGCTCCACAGCGAAACGCCGGCGGCGCTCGCGCCCTGCAGCAGGAAACCGGCCGAACTTGAGAGCACCCCAAGCACGACCGCGACGACCCCCAGGCGCTCCAGTTTCAGACTGCACGCCCGCGACGCTTCCCGCCAAACCGGTTCGGCGTTCGCGACGGCCCGCAGCGCCGATATCCAGGCCACGAGCACGAACGCGAAGACTCCGAGCGCGAGCGCGATCGCGACGTAGTCCACGACACGTACGGCACCGAACGAGAGTGTCGTGACCTCGCCGGTCTTGTCCCGGCCGATCAGTCCCGAGACCGTGACGCGCGGTGCGGCGCCGGGGCGCCCAATGCTGAACACGACGCCGCCGTAGACGATGTGCGTGTCTTCCGAGACAACGCGGTAGGTCGCGGTGTAGGTGCCGTCGGCGAGATGCGGCTTCAAGCCGACGCCCATCCAGTGCTCGTGCCTACCGGGATGGGAGACCGCGAGATCATCGACCTCGGTGCCCTGGGCGTTGTAGACGCGCACCGCTCCCAGCTCGCCGCCAACGGGCTCGTCGAACTGAAAGATCACTTCGCGCGGCTGCACCGGCACGGTCGCCCCCGAAGCAGGCGAAGTGCCCAGCAACTGGGCGTGCGCACCGGCGCGAGCGGCACAGGCGAGCAGCGCCGCGAGGCACAGTGCTGCGCATAGCGCCCCGCGTCGCCCACCGGTATGGATCGCCGTCATCCGGCGCCCCGTGTGCACGGGGCGCGTGCCGCTCACCAGGCCTCCTTGCGCGCCGGGGCGGCCTCGCCGTCGCCGGTCGTGGGC
>DASXOX010000057.1:0-2111 GCA_036493975.1 Solirubrobacteraceae bacterium | reverse complement strand
GAGCTCTGGGTCGGCCTGCACAGTCGCAAGCGCGGCGTGCAGCGCACGCAACTCCTCGTCGGCGACCACACCGGCCAGCACGAGATGCAGCTCGCGCCGCTCCCGCGGCCGCGAGCGCTTCCTCCCCACGGCTGCCAGCAGCGGGTGCGACGCTCTCACTCGCGCGCCGTCGATCACGAGCACGCCGGCATCGACCGCGTCCTCAACGGCTTCGGTGGGGCCGATCGCCCGCAGTTCGGCAACACGGAGATCGGCGCTCAGTGACACCGCGAGCAACAACCTGCGCACGCCGCCCGACAGGCCCGCAACGCGCGTGCCCAGCATCTCCTCGACGCTGTCGGGGAGCGGAATCTCGCTCCCGATCTCCGGGACCCCTTGCTCGACGAGGGTGCGCCCAAACTCTAGGACGAACAACGGATTGCCCAGCGTGGACTCGACGATTCGGCGCAGCAGATAGCGCGACAAGCTCAGACCGAGCCGCTCGGATAGGAGCTGACGCGTCGCGCCGAGGCGCAGGGGGCCGATCTCCAAGCGCTCGAAGTCGGTCCGCTCGAGGAGGCGCTCGAGCGCAGGCCGGCGCCCGGGACGCCTGGCGAGCAAGAAACCCACGGACTCGCGCTCGAGCCGTCGCACGGCGAATGCGAGCGCGTCAGCGGACGGGCCATCGAGCCATTGGACGTCGTCGATCGCGACAAGCACTGTCTCGCGCGCCGCGAGCGCGCGCAGGCTGTTGAGCAAGCCGAGACCGATCGCATGCGGCTCGGCCGAGACGGCCGTTGGCTCTGCCCGCAGCAGCGCCACCTCCAACGCCAAACGCTGGGGCACCGGCAGACCATCAAGCGCTCCCAGATCGATCCCGTCGAAGAGATCGATCAGCGCAGCGAACGACAGCTCAGCCTCGGCGCCACTCGGCCGCGCCACCAGGACGCGCACACCTCGCTCGCGCGCGATCGTGATCCCCGCCTCCCACAACGTGGTCTTGCCGATCCCCGGCTCGCCCGCCAGCACAAGCGATCGCCTCGCCGCGTCGCGATCGAGAAACCCGCGCAACGCCGAGAACTCCGGCTCCCGTCCGACGACCTGTGCGAAATCGTCACTGGCCCCATCGAGCACCGTCGCACTCTCGCAGACGATCGGCGACTGTCAAGGAAAGACGCGGCTGACGTCTCGTGGTAGCCGCAGCTACCCGACGGTCAGGGAAGCCAGGCCTTTTGACAGGCGACTATTCGGCGGCATGATCGATGAGATCGCGCAGCACGTCGCGCTCTCGCTCCCAAAACCGGTCGTACTTGAAGCCACCTGCCGAGTAATGGCCGACCTGTGGCGGCTTCACGCGCTAGTACGAGCCTCTCTTCCGGCGGCAACGGTCATTCCGGTTCCAGGGCCGATCATCGTTGGAGGGCCGCGACTCGTCTTCGATATCCGTGAGAGGCGCCGGCGTGTGCGACTCGCCTACCGGCGATCGGACATAGACGACATGCTGGATCTAGATGAACAGCTCGGAATCGCGACAAAGGCTGGGCGCGAGTATCTCGACTACGTAGATGCCGCGACGAAACCACTGCTGTAGTTGCTTGCCCGATCCTGCGCGCCACCAGCGCACCATCCATCCAAGCGCCCCCCGAGGCCGCGGGAGCGGTCACAGAGGCTCGAAGAGGACTGCTTGCGGTATAAGCGCCTCCTCCTCGAGAAGGCTCAAAAGCCCGCCGCCGGACTTGAACCGGCAACATCTTGAGTACAAAGTGGCGGTGTGCAGGTAATTTGCCGTCTTGTAGGGGCATCTGAGGTGGTTTGAGTTCTCTGAGTTCGCCTCAGAATTGCCGAGTTCGGGACTGAGAAGACGCTCGCGACGCGGTCGTGATGGGTCTGGGAAACCGGGTGAGGGGGGAGCGCTTGCGAAAAGCGCCGAGGGCGCCTGACGCGAGTTCGCGACCGAACCGCCCACAGTCGGCGAAGCGACGGTCGTGATGGGGTCATGTCGGTAGAAGTGGTGTAACGCGGCGCTGAGGTGGTTCCGACCACCGTGGCGTCCAAGCTCGTCGGTCTGTTCCCGCAGTCCGATGAGAAGGAGCACCACGATGGCCGAAGGTCAGAGGATGACGGCTGCTGAC
>DASXOX010000056.1:0-1765 GCA_036493975.1 Solirubrobacteraceae bacterium | reverse complement strand
AGCCGCGGTGTGATCACGCGCGTGACCAGCTGGCCGAGCGGGCTGAGCGTCGGTCCCGTGAGCACGCGCGCGACGAAGCCGTAGGCGATCACCGCGGTGAGCCAGGGCTGGTCGAGCGCGATGGCGAGGACGCTCATCAGCACCACGCCGCCCGCGACGAGGCGCGCGGAGACCTCGTTCACCGGATTGGGGACCGAGAAGAGTCCCGAGTTGTCCGCACCGATGGCTGCCACCCGGAACTGAATGTACACGCGTCCGCTCACAGCTCGGCGACCAGCGCCCTCGCCGGCACTCCGCCTGCTCAGTCGGGCAGCAGCGGCACCGCCAGCGGCCGCTTCCGGCCGATGAGCACCGCCCGCGTGATCGCCTCGGTTCCGAAGCGCTCGCGTATGTCGTCGAGCACTGCGTCGAGCGCGGTCGCGCGGACCTGGTCGAACGGGAATGCGAGCTGAATCGCGTCGTCGTCATCCAGATTGCCGAGCGCGACCCCGAGCAGCGTGATGCCCTGGCTCTCGATCATCGGCATCGCCGTGGCAAGCAGCCCCCGAGCTGTCGCGAGGATGGTCTGCGTCCGCGCCGTCGCCTCCGCGATCGTGTGCGAGCGCGTCGCACGCGTGAAGTCGTCGAAGCGCAGCCGCAGCACGACCGTCCGGCAGACACGCCGCGCGGCGCGCAGCCTGCGGGCAAGACGGTCGACCAGCGCGACCAGGACCGCGTCCAAGGCATCCCACGTCCTCGGCGGCGCGCGCCCGAGCGCGTGCTGCGCTCCCATCGACCTGCGCCGCACCCGTTTGCGCACGACGCGCGGGTCGCGGTTGTGCGCCAGGGCGTGGAGGTGCCGGCCCGACGCCTTCCCGAGCATGGAGATCAGCGAGGTCTCGGGCAGGCGCGCGACCTCGCCGACCGTGGTGATGCCGAGCGCCCGGAGCTTCGCGCCCGTGACCTTCCCGACGCCCCACAGTCGTTCCACCGGCAGCGGATGAAGGAATGCGAGCTCGCCGTCCGGTGGCACCACCAGCAGCCCGTCCGGCTTGCCCACGCCGCTCGCCACCTTGGCGAGGAACTTCGTGCGCGCGACCCCGACCGTGATCGGCAGCCCCACCCGCTCCCGCACCTCGCGCCGCAGCCGCGCGCCGATCTCCGCCGGAGAGCCGAAGATGTGGTCGAGCCCGCGGACGTCGAGAAACGCCTCGTCGATCGACAGTCCTTCGACGACGGGCGACAGGCTCTCGAACACTTCGAATACCGCCTTGCTCGCCTCCGTATAGGCCGAGAAGCGCACAGGCACCACGACCGCGTCCGGGCACAGCCGCCGCGCCATCGAGCCGCCCATCGCAGTTCGGACGCCGCGTGCCTTGGCCTCGTACGAACACGCGAGGACGACGCCGCCTCCCACGATCACGGGCCGGCCCGCGAGGCGGGGATTGTCGCGTTGCTCGACCGACGCATAGAACGCGTCGAGGTCCGCGTGAAGGATGGATGCGTCCGACCTGTGCACGAACATATGTTCGCATGACTGGCCGACGGAAATCTGTGAAGCGGGCGAGCCTAGGGCTGCGGGAAGCACTCGAGGGAGCCGTGCCCTGCGGAGTCGCACTTCGTCGCGAAGTGGTAGGTGCGGAGCGTGCGGGAACCCTGGCTGAGAGTTATTGCGACCCCGCGGCGCGTGCGTCCGCGCGGGTGCGCCGGGCGGGCCAAGACGCCGATCTTGAACTGGTAGATCCCGGGATCGTCGCCAAAGGGCGAGGCCGAGAGCGACGCGAGC
>DASXOX010000055.1:0-21755 GCA_036493975.1 Solirubrobacteraceae bacterium | reverse complement strand
CACGGAGCGGGCGCGCTCGGCGACGGCGTTCGCGGCGTGGACGGCCGACGCGGAGCCCGAGCACCTGGCGGAGGCGGCGGCGATCGCGAAGGCGACGGCATCGGCCGCGGGACGCGAGGTGACGGCCAGCGCGATCCAGGCGCACGGGGGGATCGGCTTCACGTGGGAGGCCGACGTGCACTGGCTCTACAAGCGCGCCCAGCTCGACGCTGCACTGCTCGGGGGCGCGGCCCGTCACCGGGCACGCGTGGCCGAGATCCTCGCGGACCGCGCGACGAGCAAGGCCTGAGGAGCCGCGACCAACGCCCCGCGCGGCGCGACCGGCACCAACTAGCCCGACGGGGGGCCTAGAACAGCTGGCTGAAGCCGTGCAGCGCGGCCTTGCCGAGCACGAACTCGAGCACGACACCGCCGGCTCCGACTGCGAGCCCGGCAAACACGATCGCGATGTCCGTGAGCAGGACTCCGAGCGAGAGCAGGACGACGCCGAGCGCGGGCAGCGTGTCGAGGCCGGTGAACGGCGGGGCGAAGAAGGCGCCGAGCGAGCCGACGATCACGAGCAGCCCGAAGACGAGGTTGCTGAGGCGATGGTCGAACGCGAACGCGAGCCGCGGCCGCGAGATCCGCTCGAGCCGACGGATCATGCGCAGGAGGCCCGCGATGAAGCGCTGCTGGCGCTCACCGGCCAGCTCGAGCTCGCACCAGCGCCGCGGCAGCCAGATCCGCTCGCGGCCCACGACGAGCTCGGCGGCGAGCAGGATCGCGATGAGCTCGAACACGTGCGTGGCGCCGCCGGTCGGCAACGGCAGCGCGGGGACGCCGAGCAGGAAGACGAAGACGATCGCGAAGCTCTTCTCCTCGAACAGCTCGATCAGGCCACCGAGCGTCTTGTCTTGCCCGCCGCCGAGCCAGCGCTCGAGGCGGTCGCTTACGGGGACGGGCGCCGCCATCGGACTGTCTCCACTGGGGCCCTCTTCCACACCTCCGGAGCATACCGGCGAGCAAGCTACCGACATAGAAATTTATATGTGAGTAGCATCCCGAAAAATGGCCTCGCCGACGCTCACAAGAACGCGCCTGCCGCGTGAGGCGCGCATGGAGCAAACGCTGGCGGTCGCGCACGACCTGTTCGCCGAGCGCGGCTATGCGACGGTCACGATGGACGAGGTGGCGGCCGCGGTCGGCGTGACGAAGCCGCTGCTCTACAACTACTTCGGAAACAAGGAGCGCCTTTACCTCGCCTGCATGGAACCCGCGGGCGACGCCCTGCTCACCGCCGTCGTCGGGGCCGTGGAGCGCAGCACGACCCCCGTGGAGGCTCTGCGCACAGGCATCCACGCGTTTTTCGAGTTCGTCGACCGCGACCGCGGAGCGTGGCGGGTGCTGTTCGACGAGACGCTGCCCACGGAGGGCGGCATCGCGCACCGCGTCGGCGAGTACCGCGCGCGCATGACCGACCTGATCGCGGACTCCCTGCTCGAACAGGTATCCCCTGCGCATCGCGTCCAGGTCGAGGCGGTATCGACTGCGCTGCTCGGCGCGGCCGAGGCGCTTGGGCGCTGGTGGCTGCGCACCGAGGCGTTGTCTGCCTCCGAGGCCGCGGAGCTGCTTGTGCGGACGGTCGAGCCGGGTCTGCGCGCGCTCGTGGAGACCGGACGTCACGATCGTCCGGCAGGGCGCGGGAGCGCTACGTGATCGCCGAGACCCGCCGCGTGGCGATCCTCGGCGGCAACCGCATCCCGTTCGCGCGGTCGGACTCGGCCTACGCGCACGCGACCAACCACGACATGCTGACGGTCGCGCTCGATGGGCTGATCGAGCGCTTCGAGTTGGAGGGGGAGCGGTTGGGCGAGGTCGCGGCGGGAGCGGTGCTCAAGCACTCGCGTGACCGCGACCTGACGCGCGAGGCGGTGCTCAGCACGCGCCTGGCGCCGGAGACCCCGGCGTACGACGTCCAGCAAGCGTGCGGCACGGGCCTCGAGGCGGTCGTGCTGGTGGCCAACAAGATCGCGCTCGGGCAGATCGAGGTGGGCGTGGCGGGCGGCGTGGACACGACCTCCGACGCGCCGCTGGCGATCAACGACGACCTGCGCGGGCTGCTGCTGGACTTGAACCGCGCGAAGTCGACAAGCGCTCGCCTGCGACTGCTCTCACGCCTGCGCCCGGGCCAGATCGTGCCTGACATCCCGCGCAACGCGGAGCCACGCACGGGCCTGTCGATGGGCGAGCACTGCGCGATCATGACCGAGGAATGGGGTGTGGGACGGGCCGAGCAGGACGAGCTCGCAGCGCGCAGCCACCAGCGCATGGCGGCGGCCTACGGGCGCGGCTTCTTCGCGGATCTGATGACGCCCTACCTCGGCCAGGAGCGCGACCAGAACCTGCGGCCGGACTCGACGCCGGAGAAGCTCGCAAAGCTGAAGCCGGTGTTCGGCGGAGAGCGCGGGACGATGACGGCGGGCAATTCGACGCCGCTCAGCGACGGCGCCTCAGCGGTGCTGCTGGCTTCCGAGCAGTGGGCGCGCGACCACGAATTGCCGGTGCTGGCGTGGCTCTCCGAGGCGCAGACGGCGGCGGTCGATCATGTCGGTAAGCGCGAAGGCCTGCTGATGGCGCCGGCGTACGCGATGCCGCGGATGCTCGATCGTGCGGGCCTGGCGCTGCAGGACTTCGACCTCTACGAGATCCACGAGGCGTTCGCGGCGCAGGTGCTGTGCACGCTGCGCGCCTGGGAGGACCCGGTGTTCTGCCGCGAGCGCCTCGGTCTCCCCAAGCCGCTGGGCGCGATCGACCGCGAGCGGATCAACGTCAACGGCGGCTCGCTCGCCGCGGGCCATCCGTTCGCGGCGACGGGCGGGCGGATCGTGGCGTCGCTCGCGAAGGAGCTCCACGAGCGCGGCTCCGGTCGCGGCGTGATCAGCATCTGCGCCGCCGCGGGACAGGGGGTCGTCGCGATCCTGGAGGCGGCGCCGTGAGCGACCGCTACGCCCGGCTCGTCAATGCCCCGATCGCCGGCCCGATCGCGCGCCGCGTCGGACTGCCACAGCCGGTGCGACTGGAGCGCCACCGGCCAGGTGATCCGGCGCTGCGCGGGCTCGCGCTGCTGGGCACCGCGCCGGGCGGGCGCCTTGCACAGGCGGTCGCGGAGGTACTGGCGCAAGCGGGCGTGGACACCGCGACCGAGACGCCGAGCGACCAGCGCTTCAAGGCGCTCGTGTTCGACGCGAGCGCAATCGCGGACTCGACCGAGCTGGTCGAGCTGCAGAGCTTCTTCCACCCCACGGTGGGTCTGCTGGAGCGCTGCGGACGCGTGATCGTGCTGGGCACGGCGCCCGCGGCCTGCGCGACCCCGCGCGCGGCAACCGCCCAGCGCGCGCTGGAGGGCTTCACGCGCTCACTCGGCAAGGAGCTGGGCGGCCGCGGCGTGACTGTGCAGCTCGTCTATGTCGCCCCCGGCGCGGAGGACGAGCTGGCCTCGACGCTGCGCTTCCTGCTCTCGCCGCGCTCGGCATACGTGTCGGGTCAGGTGATCCGCGTCGGGGAACCGCCACGCGTCGATACGCCGGCCGGCCGGGACCGAGCCGTTGGCGACGCGCCCTCCAGCGACGCGCCCTCCAGCGACGCGGCCTCCAGCGACGCGGCCTCCAGCGACGCGGCCCCTAGTGTCGCGGCCCCCAGCGAGATCGACTGGGAGCAGCCGCTCGCGGGACGCGTGGCGCTCGTGACGGGCGCCTCACGCGGAATCGGAGCAGCGATCGCACAGACCCTGGCGCGCGAAGGAGCACGGGTCGCGGGTCTCGACGTGCCGGCGCTGGGAGACGAGCTACGCGCGGCGATGCAGCCGCTCGGCGGCTCGGCGATCGGGCTCGACATCACCTCACCGGAGGCGCCGGCGGCGATCGTCGAGCGCTTCCCGGAGGGGCTCGACGTGCTCGTGCACAACGCCGGCGTCACGCGCGACCGCACGCTCGCGAAGATGCCGGCGGAGCGCTGGAGCGAGTTGATGGCGATCAACCTTTCAAGCGAGGAGCGCATCAACGACGCGCTGCTCGGCGCGGGCGCGCTGCGCGCGGGCGGACGGATCGTGTGCGTGTCCTCGATGAGCGGCATCGCGGGCAACTCGGGCCAGACCAATTACGCGACCTCGAAGGCGGGCGTGATCGGGATGGTCCAGGCGCTCGCCCCTCTGTTGACCGACGGCCAGACGATCAACGCGGTCGCGCCGGGTTTCATCGAGACGCAGATGACCGCGAAGATGCCGATCGCGATCCGCGAAGCGGGGCGGCGCATGAGCAGCCTGGCCCAGGGTGGGCTACCGATCGACGTGGCGGAGACGATCGCGTGGTTCGCGCATCCAGCGTCCGGCGCGGTCAACGGCAACGTGGTGCGCGTCTGCGGCCAGAACCTGCTGGGGGCGTGATGAGGACACGCACGCTGTCGAGCCCTCCGCGAATCCTGCCGCTGTATGCGCGCGCGACCGCGCCGCTGCTGCCGGGCGCCTCGCTGCTGCCGTTCGTCGGGGGGCGTGGAAATGAGCTCCCCGAGCTCGAGCTGGTCCTGGAGAACGTGCGCGTCGATCGCGACCGCCTCGCGGCCTACGCGCACGTGTGCGGGTTCTCGCTGCGCGACACGCTGCCCGCCACGTTCCCGCACGTGCTCGCGTTTGGGCTGCAACTCGCGCTGATGACGGACAGCCGCTTCCCATTCCCGGCGATTGGCGTCGTGCACCTGTCCAACCGCATCGTGCAGCGCCGGCCGATCGACCTCGGGGAGGCGCTGCAGCTACGCGTGCGCACCGGCCCGCTGAGCCCACACCGCCGCGGCCGCACGTTCGCGATCATCACCGAGGCGCGCGTCGAAGGGGAGCTGGTGTGGGAGGAGCACAGCACGATGCTGCGCCGCGGCGGGGGCAGTGAGGCGAGCGAGAGCACCGGGGCCGAGGCGGACGCGGGGACGCCGCTCGCGCCCAAGGGGCCGGCTTCCAAACCCGCCGAGCAGACCGCGCTCTGGCAACTGCCGGGCGATCTAGGGCGTCGCTACGCGGCGGTCTCGGGCGACCGCAACCCGATCCACATGCACGCGCTCAGCGCGCGCCTGTTCGGCTTCCCGCGCGCGATCGCACACGGCATGTGGACGAAGGCGCGATGCCTGGCGGCGCTGGAGCAGCAGCTACCCGATGCGTTTGCGGTCGAGGTCGATTTCCGAAAGCCGATCGCACTGCCCGGCGAGGTCGCGTTCGGCGCTGAGCCTCAGCAGGACGGCGGCGTGCGTTTCGCGGTGCAGGATCGCAAGGAGACGCTGCGCCATCTCGACGGTGTGCTCGAACCGCTCGCCGAGGCGGGCGGTGGGAGTGCAGATGAAGACCCCGCCGCGCGCGGCGGGGCCCCAAAAACAGACGACACGGAGAGGTGAAGAGCAAATGAGCAGCGAGGGTCGCGGGCAGAGCCCCGCGGAGCGCGGCATGGGCCTTGGCCTGCGCACGCTGAATCGTCTGGCGGGATCGGAACTACTGGATCGCACGCGACTGCGCAAGCCACTGGAGCGGGCGCTGTTCCAGGGCACGCGCGGGGGCTTTCGCACGGTCGGCGCGGCCAGCCGCACGTTCACCGCGGCCAGCCGTCTCGGGCGTCCCGCGCGCCAGGCTCGCGCGCGCGGCGGCGACCTGTTCGACATCACGCTCGACGACGAGCAGGAGATGCTCAGCGAGGCCGTGGCGGCGTTCGCCGGCGAGCAGGTGCGCCCGGCGGCGGCGGCGGCCGACAGCGCGTGCGCGACCCCGGCGGAGCTGCTGGCGCAGGCCGCGGAGCTCGGGATCGGCACGCTCGGGGTGCCCGAGGAGCTCGGCGGGGTGATGGCCGAGCAGTCCGCGGTGACGGGCGTCGTGATGGCGGAGGCGCTCGCGCACGGCGACCTCGCCGTCGCGCTTGCCGCGCTCGCGCCCGGGGCCGTCGCGACAGCGCTCGGCCTGTGGGGCGACGCCGACCAGCAGTCGACCTACCTGCCGGCCTTCACATCCGAGAACGCGCCCGCGGCGGCGCTCGCGCTGGTGGAGCCGCGCCCGCTGTTCAACCCGCTGGCGCTCACCGTCAAGGCGCGCCGTCGCGAAGGGGACTGGGTGCTGAGCGGCGTCAAGTCGCTCGTGCCGCGCGCCGCGGAGGCGGAGCTGTTCGTGATCGCGGCCGACGCCGAAGGTCTCGGGCCGGCGCTGTTCGTGATCGAGTCCTCGACGAAGGGCCTGTTCGTGGAGGCGGAGCCCGCGATGGGCCTACGCGCAGCGGCGACCGGGCGAGTGGCGCTGGAGGAAGCGCGCGCGCCCGCCGCGGCGCTGCTGGGGGAGGGCTCCGCGGATGTCTACCGCGAGTGTGTACAGCGCTCACGGATCGCGTGGTGTGCGCTGGCGGTCGGCACCGCGCGGGCGGTGCTCGACTACGTGATCCCCTACGTCAACGAGCGCACCGCCTTCGGCGAACCGATCTCAAATCGCCAGGCCGTCGCCTTCGGCGTCGCTGACATCGGCATCGAGCTGGAGGGCATGCGACTGCTCACGTATCGCGCAGCGGCACGGGCGGATCATGGCTCCGAGTTCGCCCACGAGGCCGCGCTCGCGCGACGCCTGTGCGCCGAGCAAGGTGCACGGATCGGCTCCGAAGGAGTGCAGCTGCTCGGCGGCCACGGCTTCGTCAAGGAGCATCCGGTGGAGCGCTGGTATCGCGACCTGCGCGCGGTCGGCCTGATGGAGGGAGCTCTGCTCGTCTGAT
This sequence comes from Solirubrobacteraceae bacterium, assembly GCA_036493975.1. GTDB lineage: Bacteria > Actinomycetota > Thermoleophilia > Solirubrobacterales > Solirubrobacteraceae > Palsa-744. The sequence continues at coordinate 14,997 of DASXOX010000055.1, read as the reverse complement.
GATCAACCTCGAGACACCCAAAAAGTTCATCCCGCTCGTCAGCCAGGCCCACCAGGTCGCGACGGAGGTGTTCCGGCCGATCTCGCGCAAGTACGACCTCGCCGAGCACGAGTACCCCAAGGAGCTCGACATGCTCGCGTCGCTGATCGACGGCATGAACGCCGGCAGCGACATCGGCGGCGCCGGCGCGGCCGGCGTGCGGCGCGACTCGAAAGCCGGCGACGGCGGCAACCGCAACGCCACCAACATGTCGACCGTGCTGGGGATCATGGAGCTCTGCTGGGGCGATGTCGGCCTGCTGCTGTCGATGCCGCGTCAGGGACTGGGCAACTCCGCGATCGCGTCGGTCGCCAGCGAGGAGCAGCTGCGGCGCTTCGAAGGGCGCTGGGCGGCGATGGCGATCACCGAGCCCGAGGCCGGCTCGGACTCCGCGGCGATTCGCACGACGGCGGTGCTCGACGGCGACGAGTACGTGCTCAACGGCGAGAAGATCTACGTCACCTCGGGCGAGCGCGCCGACCTGGTCGTCGTATGGGCGACGCTCGACCGCTCCAAGGGCCGCGCCGCGATCAAGTCGTTTGTCGTCGAACGCGAGAACCCGGGCCTGAAGCTCGACCGCCTGGAGCACAAGCTCGGGATCCGCGCGTCGGACACCGCGGCGTTTCGCCTGGAGGACTGCCGGGTGCCCAAGGAGGACATGCTCGGCTCCCCCGAGGTCGCGGACAAGCAGGGCTTCGGCGGGGCGATGCAGACCTTCGACAACACCCGCCCACTCGTCGCCGGAATGGCTGTCGGGCTCACGCGCGCCTGCCTGGAGGAAACCCGCGACTGGCTCGCGCAGGCCGGCGTGGAGGTCGACGACGCCGTGCCGGCGCTCGCCCAGCACGCGGCCGCCGCGCGCCTGCAGGGCATGGAAGCCGACTACGAGGCGGCACGCCTGCTGACGCTGCAAGCGGCGTGGATGGCCGACAACGGCAAGCCCAACTCGCTGCAGGCCTCGATCGCGAAGGCCAAGGCCGGAAGGACTTGCGTCGAGGTCGCACTCGGTTGCGTCGAGCTGTGCGGCAGCCTCGGCTACAGCGAGGGCGGGCTGCTGGAGAAGTGGGCGCGCGACGCGAAGATCCTCGACATCTTCGAGGGCACCCAGCAGATCCAGCTGCTGATCGTCGCACGGCTGCTGCTCGGCAAGACCTCCGCGGAACTGCGCTGAGGTTGCCCTCCGCGAGCGACCCCTCCGGCGAGTGCGACCTGGCGGTCGTCGGCGCGGGTATCCTCGGTCTCGCGGTCGCGCGTGAGCTGCGCCGCCGCCATCCGCAACGCTCGCTGGTCGTGCTCGAGCAGGAGTCGCGCCCCGGCGCCCACCAGACGGGGCACAACTCCGGGGTCGTGCACGCGGGGATCTACTACGAGCCCGGCTCGCTGAAGGCGCGACTGTGCGTCGAGGGGGCGCGGCGCATGTACGAGTACTGCGAAGCCAAGGGGATCGCCGCGCAGCGCTGCGGCAAGCTGATCGTCGCGCTGGGCGCCGCCCAGCTCCGGGGGCTCGACGAGCTCCAACGCCGTGGCCGCCGCAACGGCGTCCACGGCTTGCGGCGGCTCGACGCGGACGGCATCCGCGAGCTCGAGCCTCACGCCCGTGGCGTCGCCGCGCTGCATTCGCCTGACACCGGAATCGTCGACTTCGGCGCCGTCGCCGCGGCGCTCGCCGAGGACCTCGCGGCCGCCGGTGGCGTACTCGGGACGTCCTGCGCGGTGCGCTCGATCTCCGCCGCCGGCCGTCGGATCGCGCTCGTGCACACGCGCGGCGAGCTGCGCGCGCGCCATGCCATCTTCTGCGCCGGAGCGTGGTCGGACCGGCTCGCCGTCCTGGCCGGCGCGAGCGCCGATCCACGGATCGTGCCGTTCCGCGGCGCCTACCTACAACTGCGCGCCGAGCGCCGCGGGCTCGTGCGCTCTTTGATCTACCCCGTCCCCGACCCCGAGCTGCCGTTTCTCGGGGTGCACCTCACGCGGCACGTCGGCGGCGAGGTGCTCGTCGGTCCCACCGCGCTGCTCGCGCCGGCGCGCGCTGCCTACCGCCTGCGCGAAGCCAACGCCCGCGACATCGCCGCGACTTTCGCCTGGCCTGGCACGTGGCGGATGGCGCGGCGCTGGTGGCGGACCGGCTTGACCGAGCTGCGCTACGCCACCTCCGTGCCGGCGCTCGCGCGGGCCGCCGCACAGTTCGTGCCGGAGCTGAGGCGGGCCGACGTCGAGCCTGCATTCGCCGGGGTCCGCGCGCAGGCGCTCGCTCGCGACGGCCGCCTGGTCGACGACTTCGTGTTCTCCGAGACCCCGCGCGCGCTGCACGTGCGCAACGCGCCCTCGCCGGGCGCGACCTCCTCGCTCGCGATCGCCGCGATGATCGCCGACCGCGCCGACGCGTCGTTTTCGCTGGGCGCGCCGCTGGGGTAGGCTGCGCGCGGCCCACGATGCGCACCGACGGTGCATCGGCCTACCCACCCGCGATGCGCGTCCTCGTCACCGGTCACCACGGCTACATCGGGTCCGTCCTGGTCCCGATGCTCGCCGACGCCGGACACGGCGTCGTCGGCCTCGACAGTTTCCTGTTCGAGGGTTGCGACTTCGGCGCGGGCAGCGATCCGCCTGCGCAAACGATCCGCAAGGACATCCGCGACGTCGGCGCCGAGGACCTCGACGGCTTCGACGCGGTGATCCACCTCGCGGCCCTCTCCAACGACCCGATCGGCGACCTCAACCCCGAGTGCACATATGCGGTCAACCACCGCGCTTCGGTGTCGCTTGCGCAGGCCGCCAAGCGGGCAGGCGTGGAGCGCTTCCTGTTCTCCTCCTCCTGCAGCCTCTATGGGGCCGCTGAGGAGGATTGGCTCGACGAGACCGCGGCCTTCAATCCGGTGACGCCCTATGGCGAGTCGAAGGTGCTGTCCGAGCACGACATCGGCGCGCTGGCCGACGACTCGTTCAGCCCGACGTTCCTGCGCAACGCGACCGCGCACGGCCTCTCACCGCGCCACCGCGGCGACCTGGTCGTCAACAACCTGACCGCGTTCGCGTTCGCGACCGGCGAGGTGCTGATGCAAAGCGACGGCACTCCGTGGCGCCCGCTGGTGCACATCGAGGACATCTCGCGCGCGTTCGTGTGCATGTTGCAGGCGCCGCGCGAGCTGGTCCACAACGAAGCCTTCAACGTCGGCGGGGACGAGGAGAACTACCAGATCCGCGACGTCGCCAAGATCGTCGAGCAGGTCGTCCCCGGCTCGCGCGTCGCGCTGGCCGAGAACGCCGGCCCCGACAAGCGCAGCTATCGCGTCAGCTTCGCCAAGCTGCGCGAGGTCTTCCCCGAGCTCAGCCCACGCTGGACGGTGCGCGCGAGCGCCGAGCAGATGCTCACGGCCTACCGGGCCGCGGACCTGCAGATCGAGGACTTCGAGGGCTCGCGGTTCATGCGGATCGCGCGCATCAAGGAGCTACTGCACGACGGGGGACTGGACGAGGCGCTGCGCTGGAAGGATTGACTCGTACCAGTGGAACGTCCTCTCCAGCCCCTCCTGCAGATCCCAAGCGGGCTCCCAGCCAAGCCGCTCGCGGATCGCGCTGGAATCGAGCCACTGACGGGAGAGCTCGCCGTGAGGCGTCCCCTCGCCGCGGACCTCGGGCTCGACTTCGACTCCGGAGATCTCGATCAGGCGACCGACGATCTCCAGCACCGAGACCGGCCGGCCGATGCTCGCGTTCCACGCGCAGCCATGCAGCTCCGGGCGATCAAGCGACTCCCCGACCGCGAGATAGGCCGTAGCGGCGTCCTCGGCATAGAGAAAGTCGCGTTCCAGCAGCCCGTTTGAGCGGATCACCGGACGCTCGCCCGCGAGCAGTGACCTGATCGCGCCGGGGATGACGCGCGAGAAGTTGAAGTCCCCGCCGCCGAAGACGTTGCCGAAGCGCGTCACCGCGACGGGCAGGCCGAAAGTGTGGGCGTAGGAGCGCGCAACGATGTCCGCGCACGCCTTCGATGCGTCGTAGGGATAGCGCGGGCGCAGCGCGTGGTCCTCGCGGTAGGGGAGCTCCTCATGTGCGCCGTAGGCCTTGTCGGTCGAGGCCACCACGATCCTGCGCGGCGGCTCGCGCGCTACGCGACACGCCTCCAGCAGATTCCATGTGCCGCGCACATTGACCTCGTACGTCGCCAGCGGCGAGGCCGCCGCCGAACCGACGATCGCGGCGGCCGCGAGGTGGAAAACGGCTTGCACGCCGTGCCCGTCGATCGCCGCGCGCAGCGACTCCACGTCGAGCAGATCGGCCGCGACAGTCGTGCAGCGCTCGTGCAGGCCCCGCAGCAGAAAGCGCGAGGGGTCCGCGGGCGGGCGGTCCAGCACGTATAGCTCCGCGCCTTCGTCGAGCAGGCGCTCCGCGACCCATGAGCCGATGAATCCCTGGGCGCCCGTGAACAGTACGCGCGTCCCGCGCCATGTCGATGCCTCGCCGAGCACGCGCCAACCCTAGCGCGGCATATCGCCGCAGCGCGCGACCCACGGCGCGGCGTACCTGCGCAGGCCGCGCTATCCCCGAGCGTGCTCGGCGGCGGCCGCGACATACAGCACGGCCTGCGCGCGCGCGACCGCGCCGACGGCGGCGTCCGGTACGAGCAGCTCGGGGTGGTGCAGCGGGCGCGCCTGGAAGCCCTCGGCGCCGTCGAGCCCGACGAACGCCATCGCGAGCGGCGCGAGGGCCCCGAAGAACGCGAAGTCATCCGAGCCGCTGGAGCGCCACTCGGGCGCTGGCGCAAGACCGGCGTCGGCGAGCAGCGCGCGGGCACGCCCGACGATCGCCGCGTCGTTCTGGAGCGCCGGCTCACCAGGGACGAGCTCCACCAACCCCCGACAGCCGTGAGCGGCGGCAATCCCCGACACGACCTCCTGCACCATCCGCGCGAGCTCGCGGCGGTCCTCCGGACGGTACGCGCGCAGCGCCGCTCTCGCGCGCGCACGCGACGGGATCACGTTCTCCGCGCTGCCACCCTCGATCACTCCAACCGTCAGCACCACCGGGGCGTGCGGGTCGATGCGGCGCGCGAGGAGCGCGTGAAGCGCCACGACGATCTGCGCGATCGCGAGGATCGGGTCGCGTCCGTGGTGGGGGTAGGCACCGTGCGTCGGCTCCCCCTCGACGGTGATCTCGACCGCGTCGCACGACGCGTTGACGGCGCCCGCGTCGAGCGCCACCGCGCCCCAGGGCAGCTGCGGGTGGATGTGCGCCGCCACGACCGCCGCGGGCGCCAGCGCCGCGAGCTCCCCGTGCGCCAGCTGCTCGGCGCCGGAGGGATAGGCCTCCTCGCTCGGCTGGAAGACCGTCAGCAGAGCCGCGGGCAGGCCCTCGCCACCGCCGGCCCGCGGCTCCTCCCCGAGAATGTGCGCCGCGCGCGCGAGCGCGACGAGCGCCGCCATGTGCACGTCGTGCCCGCACGCGTGCATCGCGTCACCCGTAGCGCTGAAGGACGCGCCGGTGAGCTCGTGGATGGGCAAGCCGTCTAGCTCCGCGCGCAGCGCCACCGCGGGACCGTCGGCGGGGCCGACGCGGGCGATCAGACCCGTACCCGCCGCCGCCTGCGCCGTGACGGGCAGCGCCGCCGCGATCGTCTCCGCGGTGCGGTGCTCGGCATGGGCCAGCTCCGGTTGCGCGTGCAGGCGGTGGCGCAGCTCGATCGCGGCGGGCAACTCACGATCGATGCCGCGCAGCAGCCGCGCCAACAGGTCCGGGTTTGACCGCGGCGCGTCGGCGCTCTCAGTAGATCGCGGCATAGCGCCGACAAGTCTCACCGATATCGAGTCCAGCGACGGCGTCGATCTCGGCGCGCTTGATCCCGACGTATGCCTCATACAAGCGCGGCGCCATCCAGCCGCGCACGACCTCGTCGCCGGCGAGCGCCTCCAGCGACTCCTCGAGCGATCGCGGCAGCGCGCCCACGCCGAAGCGCTGCGCCTCGGCCGCGTCGAGCCGCCCGGGATCGACTTCGAGCAGCGGGGGCGGATCCAGCTCGGAGCGCACCCCTTCCAGACCCGCGCGTAGGATTGCCCCAAGCGCCAGATACGGGTTGGCCGTCGCGTCCGCCGCGCGGTACTCCAGATGCAGCTGCCCCGCGGGGTCCCCACCGCCGAGCGTCACCGGAGAAGGGATCCGCAGCAGCGCTTCGCGGTTGGCGGGGCCGAGGGCGACGGCGCCGGTGCTCCAGCGGTGTGGCGTGAGACGCACCGCCGAGGGCGGACTGGCCGCTGTCAACGCGCCCAACGCCGCGGCGTGGCGCAGGATGCCCGCCGCGAAGCGCCCCCCGAGCTCGCTCAGGGACGCCGGACGCGTGGCGTCGTAGAGCAGCGGCTGTCCCTCCTCGTCGCGGAGGTTGAGGTGGATGTGCACGCCGTTGCCGGCCTCCGCGGGGTTCACGAGCGGCGCGAAGCTCGCCCGCGACCCGTGGCGCCGTGCGATCTCCCGCACCACCTCCCTGAGCACGACCGCGCGGTCCGCCGCCGCGAGCCCTTCGGCGGCGTCCACCGGGATCTCGAACTGGTGGGCCGAGAACTCCGCCAGGTAGCGCTCGGGCTGTGCGCCCGCCTCGATCAGCGCGTCCATTACCTGCGACGGGAACGGTTCGGCGCGCCACTGCGCCGCCAGCGAGAACGGCGCCGCCGGCGGCGTCTCCTCCAGGAGCTGGAACTCGTGCTCGAAGCTCGCCACCACGCACGCCCCGAGCTCCTCGCGCAGATCTTCCAGCGCTTCACGCAGGAAGCGCCGCGGGCAACAGTCCCACGGGCACCCATCGGTCTCGACGATGTCGCACAGCACCAGCTCCAGCGCGCCGCCGTGCGAGTTCGCCTCCACGCGCACGTGGGTGTCGACGTCCGGCAGCAGACGCAGGTCGCCGACCGAGTGAAACGGCGTCGCATCCGCCAGCGGACCACGTGGGGTGAGCGACATGTTCGCCGGGACCCACCCGACGCCCGCGTCGAGGTGCGCCCCCAGCTCCGCGGAGAGCACCGAGCGTCCCCGCACGATCGCACCGAGGTCGCAGCACACGAGCGCGACGAGGTCAGCGGAGCTCATCTCGGCCTCGCTCGCTCGGGAACGCGCGCGACTCACTGCGAAACCACTCACCGCATAGCCTCCGCAGCGACCTCATCGCACCACCATTCACCGCACGGCCTCAGCGGAGACCGTGCCGTTGTCCCAGATGCCCTCCATCAAGCCCGCGGCGGCAGCGCCGGCGCGCACCGCAGCGGCGTCCTCGGCGGCGACCACGACGATCACGCCACCCGCGGGCATGTCACGTCGCTCGATTGCTCGCGCGAGCCGCTCGGCGGGCTGTAGGTGAACCCCGCCGTTGCCCAGCGCGCCATATGTGTCGGCGATCCCGTAAAGGCTGCCACCCGGGCCGCGCAGGCGGCCGAACAGACACACGAAGTGCCCTACCTCCCAGTCTGGCGCCGGAGCCGCGTCGGCGCCGTCGAGCAGATAGCCAAGCGCCTGCTCGACGCTCGGACGCCCGCCCCACAGGTGACTCGTGGCGAGGTTCGCGACGAGTGTCGCCGGGCGCTCCAGTCGCGCGGCGCCGTCGAACAGGCCCGCCAGCGTGGCGGCGGTCCACGGACCCGAGTACGGGATCGCCGCCAGCACGTCGCCCGCGAGCTCGCCGATCGCCTCGACCACGCCCGCGGCGGTCGTGCCCGAGGCAGCCGCGTCCTCGATGAACGTGGGCGCCAATCGGTAGTCGCGGCGGCCCGTCTCCCCGTGCGGCAAGTGGCGGGGATCGGCTCTCGCCGAGACCGTGCTGCCGGCAGCATGCGCCACCGCGTCCTGATCGAGCGGCTCGCCGGCGCGGGTCTCGAACCCCGCCGCGCTCAAAGCCAGCGCCCCGCAGAACGCGCCGCAGAAGTCGTCGCGCTGGGGCAGTTCGCGGGCGTGCGCCGCGAGCAGCTCTCGCGCGCCCGGGAGGAGCGTCATCTCAAGCGGCGTCGCGCTCGACATGTGGCCAATATACGGGCGTCGCGGCTACGCCGCGAAGCGCTGCGCGCTGCGCGCCCTGTGCTTCGCCGCCTCGACCTCGCGGTCGCGGGGCGGCGCTGAGGTGACGAGTTCGCTCAGCAGTCGCGAGGAGATTTCGGCTACCTCGTCTACGGCGCGCTCGAAGGCCTCTGCGTTGGCCTGCGAGGGCTTCGCGGAACCGCTGATCTTGCGCACGTACTGCAGCGCCGCCGCGCGCACCTCATCGTCGGTCGCCGGCGGCTCGAAGTTGTGGAGGGTGCGGATGTTGCGACACATAGGCCAAGGGTAGCGACCGTCGAGTGCTCAGTCCCGACAGCCCCCGAGAGCGGCGAGGTGGGCACGATAGACCTGCATGTCGGCGTGTTGGAAGTCGCTGTGGGTCTGTGTGCGCAGCGCCGGCACGTTCTCGTGGTGGTACGGGCTGGAAAGGCTCTCGGCGTGGCCGATCACGTCGGCAATCCGGATGTGGAAGCGGCAGCGCAACCACCGCGTCAGCGCGAGGCTCGCGGCGATCTGCCTGCGGTCGCCGAGCACTTCGGCGTCCGAGCTGCCGACGTGCTCGATCCCGATCGCCGTCCAGTTCAACCCGACCGTATGGCGGCACATGATGCCCAGCGCGACGAGCTGGTAGATCGTCCCGTCGCGGTCCACGACGAAGTGCGCGCACGTGTTGGGCAGCTCGTGCAGCTCGCTGTCCGGGACGTCGGGCGCGAACGTGTTGTACGTCGACTGGAGGTCCGGGGTCTCGGTGTAGTGGATCACGATCACGTGCGGATCGATCAGGCGGTAGGTGTCCAGGCCGTAGTGCCGCCGCGCGTACGCGACCATCTCGGCCTTGCGGCGCGCGCCAAACGGGATCGGGCGCCAGATGATCCGGGGCCTGGTGGGGAGCGAGGTAGTCGTCGCCGCACCTGCGGATGTCGTATGCGGGGAGACCGTCGGCGTCGATGCCTCCGCGACAGCACCCGCCGGGACGGAGGCCGACGTCGAGGTCGCAACCGGCGACGTCCGTAGGCCTGCCGTCGCCGTCGCGACCGTCGCGAAGGCCGCAACCACAGTCGCCAGTGCACTTGAGATCACCGCTGGAGCCTAGAAGCTCAACTGCACCTGGATTGCGCGCACAGCCTAGCTGCGCGCCGCCGCTCCGAGATCCGCCCAGAATTCGCGCAGGCCGCGCGATCGCACGCGCGAACCCCAGCGGCGGGCGATCCTCCGCGTCGCCGTGCGCTGCTGGTATAGGGCGAAAGCACGACTGATCTCGCGATGCGCCGAGAGACGATTTACGGCCGGCTCGTAAGGACACAGACGGAAGTGACATTGGTCGCCGCCGACGCAGCCATCGCGGAGCTCCTCGCGGCTCCCGCTCCCCTGCATGCAAAAAGGCAGCGCGTCATCTGCACCGAAGCGTCCCCGCTCGTGCACATCTCCCGTCTCGTTCATGTTGAGCAACACAACCATCTCTCCGACCAGCTGCGCCGCCTCGACGGCGAGGCCGAGCGGCACGCTCGAGACGACCTTGCCCTCGTCCTCCCAGACATAGCGGTCGATCGCACTCTGGTCTTCGCCGCGCGCCGCCTCGGCAAGCCCCCAGTCGCACAGCTGGGCGGCAGCGCGCAGGAACGGGTGCAGTCGCCGCAGTCGCGCTCGACGCCCGCGTGTGTTGCCTGAATCGTTCCCGAGCAGCAAATCGATGACGCTAGGCGCGTCCCCCGGCGCTTTCCGACCCGCTGCACGCAGCGCGACGGCGTGGAGGAGGTTGAGTCGCGAGTACCAGAACGTCGCGCGAGCGAGCATCGCGACGGCATCGTCGTCTACGGCCTCCCCACGGTTGCGCCGCGCATCTGCCTTGAAACCCTGCGCCAAGGAAGCCTCGAGTCCCTTCTGACGCGTCGCCCGGCCGGAGGACTCGAGCTTGCTCAGTCGCCGCAGGTGGTCTTCCACGAGCGCCCCGGCGACGTCATCGCCTCTCATCGCAGTCCTCAGCGAGGGCAGGATCCAAGCCATGTGCTTGAGCGGCACGATCTCCGGGGCCCAGTCATCAACCGGCCCCGGAAGGCTCTCGGCATCGGCGAGGCTTCGCTCGATGCGCTCCGACAGCGCGAGATATGCGTATGCGCCCGCGACGAACGCCTCGGCGCTCAGCTCCCTCGGGACCATCTGCGTGTGCGAGCAGCGATCGACCAGTTCCTGAGCGGCGGTCCAGCGAACGTCGTAGTCGTCATCGCCCGCGAACTCCCACAACGTCTCCACGGCACGGCCGCCGCCGAGCCGCGCGATCCGATCGAGCGCCGTCCGCCGCGCGAGTGGCGAGGCGCTCCGGCGCGCCCGCGCGCAGGCCTCAGCGATGCGCTCGTCGAGCTCGTGGAAGGCGCCCGCGCGGGCAAGCTCCGCTGCGGCCGCCGCACGCAGCAGCAGCCCCCCGTCCGACTCCCTCCGCGAGGCGAGCAGCAGCGAACAGGCTCTGCGACAAAAGTCCCGGTCGCGAAAGGCGGCCGCCACGAACACTGCCGCGAGCTGGACGCGAGGTGAATCGGCAGCTCCCTCTAGCGCGCTCAGCAACAGCTGGCGGCGCCGTGTGAACGCGAGCGAGGCGAAGTAGGCGTGCATCGCCTCGTGGGTGAAGCGGTGGGCACCCTCATCGTCGAGCTCCAGCAGGCCGAGCTGTTCGGCGGCGTGGAGCGCCGGACTCCAGGGCTGAAAGCTGCCCACGGGATCGGGCGACCAGTCGGGCCGCAGTCGCGCTACCGCGAAGTCGGCCACGAGCTCGAGCACCCGCTCCCGCCGCATCCGCTCCTCCGGCAGCACCGTGTCACCGCCCAGCAGCGCCCCGCGCCACGCGCCCAGCAGCGCGACGCGCACAGCGTGAACATCCGCGCCCGGCTCCGGCGAGTTCAACGCACGCAACCGCAGCAGCTCCGCGACGACGCCGAGGTAGAAGGGGTTGTCGGTCAGCTGGCCCCGCTCGATGTTCTCGAGCGCGACATCGCGGTGCTCCTCGCGCCCCGTGCGCGCGAGGAGCTCCGCGACCGCCCGATCGGCGCTCATCTCCAGCGAGCCGAGCGCCACGACGTCAGCCGCGGCCTCGCGCGGTACGCCCTCCGGGCGCGTGGCGACGATCAGCGGCAGCTGCCGGCGGTCGGCGGCATCGAGCGCGACCCGCACGGCGCTCCTGAATGGGTCCTCCGCGACGCCCGGTACCCGGGCGCGATCCAGATCGTCGGCGAGCACCGCGATCTTGCGGCCCCTGCACAGCCACCGCCACAGCTTGTCCGCGTCGGCCGACGCACGCACATGAGGATCGATGTATTCCCGAAAGCGCTCCACTGCGAGCTCCGTGAAATCGAGCTTCTCGACGTCGCGAAGCGACACCACGATCGGGACGATCCCGCGCTTCGCGAAATGGTCGGCGAGGGCGAGCAGCACGCTCGTCTTGCCCACGCCTGTATCGCCCACGAGCAGCTGCGGGCGCGCTTGCAGACCACCGGTCGCCCGCTCCGCGACTTCCTCGACCAGCCGATCCCGCCCGAAGATCCGGGCCGCACGCCCCACGCGTGGCACCACCGCGAACAGGCTCTCCGGCCGCTCGCGCGCCCGGGCGCGCAGGCGAGCGGTGGCGCGTTCGCTGGTCCAAACGAAGAACCACAGGTACGCCGCAAAGGCCACGGCCAGCGACGTGACGAGGTTGCGCCCTAGGTTCACGAACTCGTCGCCCGGTTCGGTGAGCGCGAGCACCATCGCCGCAAAGATGAGCGCCAGCGCGGCGAAGCCCAGCAGGCGCGCCGTCGCCGGCGGGATCCTGAGCCTCGGCAGCATTCGGGCAGTCAATCCCACCGCCGAGCCCGCGTCAAGCGCCACAACGGACGTGCCGGGATCGTGCACAGATAGGCTGAGACACATGGACTGGTTCGCCGGCAAGACCGCCGTGGTCACGGGCGCCGCACACGGCATCGGCCGGGCGATCGCCGAGCAGCTCGCGGGGCTGGGGGCGCAAGTGGTGGCCGTCGATCGCGATCGCGCCGGCCTCGCAAGCGCCTTCGGGGCAGGACCGATTCGCTCGTGCGTCGGCGACGTCGCCAGCGACGCACCCGAGGACCTCCTACAGGAGATCATCGAGCTCGCCGGGCCGCCACATCTGCTCGTGAACAACGTCGGCTTCGACACGCCCCACGGCTTTCTCGACCTCGACGAGCGCGACTTCGATCGCGTCCTCGGAGCCAACCTGCGCGGGCCCTGGTTCCTCACGCGGGCGATCGCCGCCGAGATGGTGAGCCGCACAGGCGGCGGGGGCTCGATTCTCTTCGTCTCCTCCCTCCACGACCACATCGTGCGCCGCCGGCCGCACTACAGCGCGAGCAAGGCCGCCGTCGCGATGCTCGTCCGCGAGCTCGCCCACGAGCTCGGCCCTCACGGGATCCGCGTGAACGCGATCTCGCCCGGCGCGATCGCGAGCGCCTCCGTGCCCGCACCCTCTCCCGAGGAGGCCCAGCGACTGCGAGAGCTCGTCCGCCTCGGCGGCCAACAGGGCCGCCCCGAGCACGTCGCGCGCATGGCCGCCGTCCTACTCTGCGACCACTGGGCGGGGTACGTCACAGGCGCGAATCTCCCCGTCGACGGCGGGCTCGGGTTGGTGACCTGGTCGCAGCCGTGAGGGTGCCGCGCCAGCGCGCAGTGCGCCTCCACGAGCGCCCGGGCCGGCTCCTAGTGTGTCTTGGTGTGTCGTTTGGCTGGTTTCTTCTTGACGTGTGGTTTTTTCTTGGCTTTCGGGCAGCCGGTGGTAGCGATCTTGGTGCTCTGGCGCACTTCCGCACCGTCTTGGGCTACGAACGCCGTCGGCATCTGCAGGTTGCTCTTGCAGAGGTTGCCGTTCGCAGCGAGCGCCGAGTTGGGGCCCTCGGGCAGCGTGAGCTGGAATGTGTTGACGGGGACGTCCGGGACGCTCTTGAAGGTGCTGCTCGTGATCCCCGTCTTGCTGATGAACGTGCTCCCAACCAGATCGACAGTCACACCGTAGCCCTGCAGGACGACCACGAGGTCGGGGAACGCCTCACCACCATTGGACACGAAGTACACCGGCCCAGTGAGCGACACCGGGAGGATCGGGGTGGACGCCTTCGCGCTCCCGATCACCGAACCCGGCGGGCACTCCGCGGGATTCCCGGCAAAAGTAGCAGCGGGACATGCCTGCTGCAACGTCTTTAGCCGAGACGGCAGCTGGCGCGGCAAGTCGACCTTGACCCTTGCGATGTTCGCTTGGGAGCCAGCTGGGGCGTTGGGGTAGCTGAGCTTCGCTGTCAGGCTCGCGCCACGAGCACGCGATGTGTGCCCCGACGTCGAGACCGTGAACTTCGGCTTGAACGCGAGCGCACCACAGTTCGTGACCTGGAAATGGTCGCTCCGCGCAGCACTGGCACCCTGGTTGCCGGCGATCGTCGCGTTGACGCTCATCGCATCACAGCTCGTGGGGTTGAACGTGAACTCCGCTCGGTCGATCGTCACGTTCACCAAACGCAGGTTCACCGGCACGCCACCCACAACCTGCGGCAACGCGTCCGTCGTGACCGTCAACTGCGCCGTGTGCGGATCGACATCCACCCGCGCACGCACGACAACTGTCCCCAGGTCAAACGGTCCGGCCTTCGCGGGCACCACGACCGACAGGCCAAACGGGGCTCCCCGATAAGGCTTGGTGATGAACACCCGCCCACCCGTCACGTAAAACGGCGTCGGCCCATCGCCGGCACCAGCCGTGACCGTCCCAATTTCCGACTCACGACCACACGTACCCAGTGAAGCCTGCGGTTCAGGGCACAAAGCGACCGAGGAGAGGGACCCCGAAAGACCGGGGGGTAGCTTCACGGACACCCGCTGCATGCTCTGGTCCGCATCGCCACGCGTGAACGTCGTGAGGAACGGTGTGAACGCACCCGCCTGAACGCTCGCCGCACCCGCGTCAAATCCGGGGTTGAACGCCGGCGGCGAGGCACACGGCGTGCCGTCGGCACCCGAGACCACATCGAACGTCATCGAGCGGTGCACCGCAAGATCCGGGCGCGCCCACGAATACAAATCCGCCGTCGTCGTCTGCGGCCCACACGACGCAGGAGTCGTCAACGGAGCGCGCGCCCCCGCCTTGAAGCTCAACGTGATGTCGCTGAACGGCAGCTGCGGAGCATCATCGAACGTACTCGTCAACTGACCGGTCATCGGGTCCGCCGCAACCTGCCCCGGGAGCTTGATGTCGATCCCACGCTGATCGTTACGCAGCTCGATCGCGATGCGGAACATCTCACCCGACGCAGGGTCACCCGAATTCTGGCTCCGCACATAGATCGCGCCTTCGATCGGTTCGGTCAACAACGGGGTGTGCAACAGCACCGTCCCCACCTTCGACGCATCGGGACACGCCGCCACACGCTCGGTGCCCAACCCCAGCTGCTGATCCGAGCAAGCCTGCAAACCATCGGCAGCAGACGGATTCAGCGCCATGCCCAGCGGCAACCGCACAACCGCCTTCTTCAAATCCGCCTCAGCCAAACCAGCGGGATTATCATTCTGCGGCAGCGAAAGCCTCACCGACACACCCGTCGGCGAATTTGTAGCGGTTCCGGTCGGTTCCACGGCAAGCTCCGGAGCAAACGGCACGAACTCACAACCGCTCAACGCAGGACTCGAGAACGTTCCGCTCGTTTCACTGTTTTCATAGCTGTCAGCCGTCGCGGAAAACGCGAGGGGCGAGCCGGGGCACGATGTCGGCAAGCGCAGAAACGCACGCCGCGGCGCTTGCGTGGGGCAGCTACCGCCATTGGGGCCCTGATATTCCGCGCCATACACGCAGTCCCCTCGATAGGGATCGTGGCTCGGGTCCGCTGGGACACCCCACACCGTGATGTCGGCCGTCATCACGGGCAACGAGGTTGACGTATCCCTAGAAACGATGCTGATCCC
>DASXOX010000054.1:0-22514 GCA_036493975.1 Solirubrobacteraceae bacterium | reverse complement strand
CCCAAGTCCATGGGGCCGCGCGCCGCATCCCCTGTCCCCCCGGACAGTTCGGCTTAGAACTCCACGCGCTCCGGCACGGGCCCGGTCGGCGGCGGTTGCTTGAGCAGCCCGGGCGGCGCCGTTTCGGTCTTGCGTGAGAAGAACTCTTTGAAGAAAGGCCGTGAGGCGATCATGATCACGCCGCCGAGCACCATCCCGCCGATGCCCATCCACAGCGGCAGCGTGATGCCGGCGATTGGCGGCGATTCGACGTTTTCGGCGTGGCCGTAGAAGAACGCGGCCTTGATTCCGATCCCGAATAGCATCAGCCCGCCAAGCAGCGGACCGAGGCCCAGCAGCAGGAAGTTGCGAGCGCTTTCCGTCAGGTCGTGGCGGTAGTACCAGCCACAGGCGATGCCGGTGAAGCCGTAGTAGAAGCAGATCGGGAAGCCGATCGCGAGCAGCGAGTCTTCGAGCACGCTGTTGGAGAGCAGCAGCAGGACGACGGTGACGATGATCGCGAGCAGGCCGAAGCCGAGCGTCGAGACGGTCGGGGTCAGATAGCGTTTGTGGACGCGAGCGAGCAGGTTGGTGACCGCTTTCCAGTGCGCCATCGACAGCGTGGTGCGGGCGGTCGGCAGGATCGTCGTCTGCGTCGAGGCGGACGCGGACGTGAGCACGGCGATGATCAGCAGCTTGTTGAGCGTGCTGCCGAGCACCCCCGATCCGAGGGCGTTGAGGACGTCTTCCTGGTTGGCTTCGTTGGTGAGGAAGCCGACGCCGTGGAAGGACTGGGCGGCCATGGTGACGACGACGTAGATCAGCACGAGCAGGATCGTCGAGACGACCGCGGCCTTGCCCGGGCCCTCGGCGGGGTCCTCGGACTCCTCGTTGACCGCCACGCCGGAGTCCCAGCCCCAGTAGATGAAGACCGCGAGCAGCAGCGCGACGACCAGGTCGGAGAAGCTCATCGCAAACGGATTGATCCAGGAGAGCGACGGCTTGATCGAGCCGGCGGGGGGATTGCTGCCGTAGACCTTGACGAACGCGACCACCGCGAAGAGCCCGAGGATGAAGACCTCGGCGCTGAGCAGGAACTGCTGGATGCGCGCGGAGAGCTCGATGCCGCGGTAGCAGATCCAGGTCATCAGGGCGATCCACAGCACCGCGGCGACGACGATCGCCGCTTTCGATTCGCCGAGTTCGGTGAAGCCGAAGAGCTTGAAGGTGTAGATCGCGGCGATCGCCGACAGCGAGGCCATCACGATCACGTCGGAGAGGAAGATCGCCCAGCCGTTCAGCCAGCCGGTCGCCGGGCCGAAGGTGCGCGTGGTCCACGCGAAGGAAGTGCCCGCGTCGGGGTCGGCGCGGTTGAAGTATTTGTATGCCGAGGCGACCAGCAGCATCGGGATGAACGCCACCAGCATCACCGCCGGCGCGTGCACGCCGACGCCCTTGACGGCGACGATGAAGCCGAGCGTCGCCGCGAGCGAGTACGCGGGCGCGGTCGAGGCGACGCCGATGACGATGTTCGAGACGTACCCGATCGCGTTCTTTTTGAGGCCCTTGTCCATGACGCCCGATGGCTCGGGAGCCCCGGATTCGGAGACGCTGACGGTGGCCATGTTGTTCCCTCCTCGGCTTCTCACTACCCACCGCGACTGTTTCGCGGATCGTGACAAACGCTACGACCCCGTCCGCCTTCCAACAAGTGGCGCGATCCCCAAAGTTGCGTCACTTCCTTGTCCATCTTGTACAATGACTTCAGGGTCTCTTGAACTTGTAGCGCATTGATACATGCTTGTGGGCGGAGTACGGTTGTCCTGAGTGTCTAGCGATGCGCGCTGGCGGTTCCTATAGAGGAGGACGATGACGATGGCGGCCCACCTGAGCGATCCGATCACGGCGAGCGGCCGGTCGGCGGCCGGTGGGAGCGAGGCGGCCGCGCACGAGGAGGTTGGCGGCCCGGACATGCAGGAGCTCGCGCGCAGGCACCTGTGGATGCACTTCACGCGGATGGGCGCTTATGCGGACCACGAGATCCCGGTGATCGTGCGCGGGGAGGGGTGCTATGTGTACGACGAGCACGGCAAGCGTTACCTCGACGGTCTCTCGGCGCTGTTCTGCGTCAACGTCGGCCATGGGCGCATAGAGATCGGGGAGGCCGCGGAGCGCCAGTCGCGGGAGCTGGCGTTTTACACCAACTGGAGCTACGCGCATCCGCGCTCGATCGAGCTCGCGGCGAAGATCGCGACGCTGGCGCCGGGGAATCTGAACCGCGTGTTCTTCACCTCCGGCGGCTCGGAGGCGGTGGAGAGTGCGTGGAAGCTCGCCAAGGCCTACCACGCCGCGCGCGGCGAGCACAGCCGCTTCAAGCTGATCTCGCGCAACCTCGCCTACCACGGGACCTCGATGGGAGCGCTCACCGCGACCGGGCTGCCCGCGCTGCGGGCGCCGTTCGAGCCGTTGACTCCCGGGGGGCACCACGTGCCGCACACGAACTCCTACCGCTGGAAAGAGGACCGCGATCCGCTGTGGGCGGCGGACGCGATCGAGGAGGCGATTCTCTTCGAGGGCCCCGAGACGGTGGCGGCGGTGATCCTCGAGCCGGTGCAGAACAGCGGCGGCTGCTTCGTCCCGCAGGATGGGTACTTCCAGCGGGTGCGCGAGATCTGCGACCGCCACGGGGTGCTGCTGATCTCCGACGAGGTGATCTGCTCGTGGGGGCGCCTGGGGTACTGGTTCGGGTGCGAGCGCTACGGCTACCAACCCGACATCGTCACGACCGCCAAGGGCATCACCTCGGCGTACGCCCCGATGGGGGCGGTGATCGTGGGCGACCACATCGCCGAGCCCTTCCTGCACGGAGCGGCGATCTTCAACCACGGCTTCACGTTCGGCGGGCACCCGGTGGCGAGCGCGGTAGCGCTCGCGAACATTGAGATTATGGAACGCGAGGAGCTCTGCGGGCAGGTCCGCGAGCACGAGCCGGCGCTGCGCGCGATGCTGGAGGGTCTGCGTGACCTGCCGATTGTGGGCGACGTGCGCGGTGCGGGCTACTTTCAAGCGATCGAGCTCGTCAAGGACAGGGAGACTAAGCAGACGTTCGACGCGCCGGAGTCCGAGGAGCTACTGCGCGGCTTCCTGTCGGGCGAGCTCTACCGCCGCGGGCTGATCTGTCGCACTGATGACCGTGGCGAGCCGGTGATCCAGCTATCCCCGCCGCTGATCGCGGGGCCCGAGCAGTTTGAGGAGATCGAGGCGATTCTGCGCCCGACGTTGACCGAGGCGTGGGAGCGGATCGTGCGGTGATGAGACGCGGAACCACTGAGGGGCGCAGGTTGGGGTGCTTGGTTGCAAGCCCCGCCGCGCGCGTACGTACGCGCGCACGCGCGCGCGACGGGGTCGATTTGACGGTGATCGAATGCTGACCCTCGAAGGCCTCGTCGCCGAGCTCGGACTGCAGCTGGCCAGTGGCCAGGATGCGGCGGGGCACCACGTTCGCTGGGTGCACGCGACCGAGTTGCTGGATCCCACGCCGTGGCTGCGAGGCGGCGAGCTGTTGCTGACTACGGGCCTGCAGCTCGACAGCGCGCAGAAGCAGCGCGAGCTTGTCGAGCGCCTCGCGGAGCACAAGATCGGCGGCCTGGGCTTCGGAACGGGCTTCGCACACAAACGCCTCCCGGCCGCGCTGTTGGCGGAGGCGCGGCGGCGCTCGTTCCCGTTGTTCGAGGTGCCGTATGAGCTGCCGTTCATCGCGATCACGGAGCGCGTGTTCGCGCAGCTGCTGGACGAGCGCTATGAAATGCTGCAGCGCTCGATGGCGGGCGACGTGCTCGCGGAGGCCTTGACGGGACGCCTGTATCCGGATGAGCTGCAGGCGCGGCTGCGCCCGTTCGGGATCGGTGAGCGCGCTGCGGTGCTCGCATTCGCCCCGCCTGACCCGGCTGCGGCGGCCCCGTCGGTGGAACGCGCGCTGGAACGCGAGTCGCTCGCTGGCAGCCTCGTGGCGATCCGCGCGGGCCTGTTGTGCGCGGTTGTCGACGGCGATGGCGAGCTCGACCCGGTCGCGCTGGCGCGTCGTGTGCGCGGCGAGCTCGCCAAACGCGTCGGCGACGTGCGCGCGAGCGCGAGCCGCGTCGCCCCGGCGCAGTCGCTGCGCCTGAGCTTCCACGAGGCTCGCTGCGCGCTGGAGGCCGTGCGGTTGCAGAACGGTGAGGGTTCAGGCGAGCTCGTGGCGTCCTATGCGGATCTCGGCGCGTTCCAGCTGCTGCTGTCGCTGCAGGACGACGACGCGCTACTGACGTACTGCCGTGGCGTGCTCGGTCCGGTCGAATCCGGCGAGGGCGAGTACGGCGATGAGCTGCTGCGCTCACTTGACGTGTTCATCGAGTACAACGGACACTGGGAGAAGGCGGCGGGCGCGCTGTACTGCCACCGGCACACGCTGCGCTACCGCATCCGCCGCGTCGAGCAGCTCACGGGCCGCGACTTCTCCAACGCCCGCGACCGCATCGAGTTCTGGCTGGCGCTGCGCGGACGGGAGCTGGCGCGATGATCATCGGTGTCCCAAGTGAGATCAAGCGCGACGAGTACCGCGTCGCGATCACGCCGGCGGGCGTACGCGAGCTGGTCGCGCACGGCCACGAGGTGGTCGTCCAGGAGGGTGCGGGACTCGGCAGCGCGCTCCAGGACGAGCGCTTCGTCGCGCAGGGCGCGCGGATCGCGCCCGACGCCCCAGCGGTGTTCGCGCAGGCGGAGATGATTCTGAAGGTCAAGGAGCCCCAGCCGCAGGAGGTCAAGCTGCTGCGCGAGGGGCAGACGCTGTTCACCTATTTGCACCTTGCGGCCGAGCCGGAGCTGACGCGTGGGCTGCAGGCGTCGGGGGCGACGTGTATCGCGTACGAGACCGTCGAGGATACGCGCGGCAACCTCCCGTTGCTGGCGCCGATGAGCGAGGTCGCGGGCAAGCTCGCGACGCAGGCCGGGGCGTTCTTCTTGGAGAAGCCGATGGGCGGACGTGGGATTCTGTTGGGGGGCGTTCCCGGCGTGGCGGCGGCGACGGTGCTGGTGATCGGCGGCGGCGTCGTGGGGATGAACGCGGCGTTCATCGCGATCGGGATGCAGGCCGACGTGTTCGTGTTCGACCGCTCGATCGACCGCCTGCGCGAGCTCGAAGTGGCCTTCGGGGGGCGGGCCTCGACGGTGTACTCCTCCACGCTCGCGGTCGAGGAGATGCTGCCGAGCGCGGATCTCGTGATCGGCGCCGTACTCGTCCACGGCGGCCGCGCGCCGCACGTCGTCTCCCGAGAGCAGCTGCGGCTGATGCGCCGCCACGCGGTGCTCGTGGATGTCTCGATCGATCAGGGCGGGTGCTTTGAGACCTCGCACCCCACGACCCACTCCGACCCGACGTTCGAGGTCGATGGGATCACGCACTACTGCGTCGCGAACATGCCGGGCGCGGTTCCGATCACCTCGACGTACGCGCTGACGAACGCGACGCTGCCCTACGCGATCGAGCTCGCCGACCGCGGTGTCGAGGAGGCGCTGGCGCGCGATCTCGGCCTGCGCCTGGGTCTGAACGTGCGCGACGGCCAGATCACGCATCCCGCCGTTGCGGAGGCCCTCGGCGAGCCCGCCGCGCGAGGAGCGTGACGAAGGCGCGGTACTTGACTGCGCGACCCCTCCCCAAACCCAAAACCCTTCACGCAGACGCAAACGACACACCGAGGAGACGACCGGATGGCCTCTGAACTGGAAACCACAACCACCCTCAACAACTTCGTCGGCGGCGAGCGGGCGTCCTCGAATGGAGAGACCGAAGCCGTCCTCAACCCCGCGACCGGCGAGGAGCTCGCGCACGCCCACAACTCCACCGCCGAGGACGTCGATCGCGCCGTGCGGGCCGCGCGCGCGGCGTTCGCGGGCTGGTCGCAGACGACGCCCGCGCAGCGCTCCGCGGCATTGCTCGCGCTCGCGGACATGATCGAGGAGCACGGCGAGGAGCTGGCGCGCTTGGAGGCGCTGAACGCCGGCAAGCCGCTCGCGGCCGTCACGAACGACGAGATCCCGGCGATGGCGGACAACCTGCGCTTTTTCGCGGGCGCCGCGCGCTGTCTGGAGGGCCGCGCGGCAGGAGAGTACCTGGAGGGCTACACCTCTTTCACACGCCGCGAGGCGGTCGGCGTGATCGGACAGATCACGCCGTGGAACTACCCGCTGATGATGGCGATTTGGAAGATCGCTCCGGCGCTCGCGGCGGGCAACACAATTGTGCTGAAGCCCGCGGAGACGACTCCGATCACGACCGTGCGAATGGCGGAGCTCGCCGCCGACATCCTGCCCGCTGGGGTGCTGAACGTGGTGACAGGGCGCGGCGAACCGGCGGGACAGGCGTTGCTGGAGCACCCCGATGTCGACATGGTCTCCCTGACGGGCTCGGTGGAGACCGGAAAGCACGTTGCGCGCACCGCGGCCGACACGCTCAAGCGCGTGCATTTGGAGCTCGGCGGCAAGGCCCCGGTGATCGTCTTCGACGACGTCGGCATGGAGGCGGCGCTGGAGACGATCGCGGGGACCGGCTACTACAACGCCGGCCAGGACTGCACGGCGGCGACGCGCGTGCTCGCGGGCGCGGGCGTCTACGACGACGTCGTCGCGGGGCTCGCCGAGCAGGCGCGGGGACTCGTGATCGGTGACACGCTCGACGCCGCCACGACGCTCGGACCGCTGAACTCCGCGCGCCAGCGCGACCGCGTCGAGGGATTCCTGGAGCGCCGCCCGGGGCACGCCGAGGTCGTGACCGGCGGCGCCGAGCCCGATCGCCCCGGCTTCTATCTCGAGCCGACCGTGGTCGCCGGCGCCCAGCAGGACGACGAGCTGATCCAGCGCGAGATCTTCGGACCCGTCATCACCGTGCAGCGCTTCTCCGATGAGGACCAGGCGGTCGCGTGGGCCAATGCCACGCGCTACGGGTTGGCGTCCTCGGTGTGGACACGCGACGTCGGGCGCGCGCTGCGCGTATCGAAGGCGCTGCGCTTCGGCTGCGTGTGGATCAACGACCACATCCCGCTCGTCTCCGAGATGCCCCATGGCGGGTTCAAGGAGTCGGGGTATGGGAAGGATCTGAGCGTGTACTCGCTGGAGGACTACACGGTTGTCAAGCATGTGATGGCGAACATCACGTGACCGAGGCCCGGGCGACGAGCGCTGGGCGCGCGCGAAGACAACTGTCAGTCTGATTAATCTGATACAATACTTCTATGGTTCGCATGACGGCAACCGACGTCTCCCGCAACTTCTCATTGGTGCTCAACCGGGTGGATGCAGGCGAGGAGATTGAAATCGTGCGCAACGGAAGCGCAATTGCGGAGCTGCGCCCACCGTCACGGCCGCGCGGTATTTCCGGCTCCGCGTTCAAGGCCTTGATGGAACGCCTTCCCGCTCTGGACGAGGACTTCGCGCGCGATGTAGCAGAGGCCCGGAGAGCCCTTGGGCCGCCTGTAAGCAAGTGGCCCTCCAGCTGATCGACACATCAGTCCTGATCGATGTGGAGCGAGGCGCCTTGCCTCTGGAGCCACTCGTGACTGACGAAAAAGCGATCAGCGTTGTCTCGGTAAGTGAGCTACTGCACGGTGTGCATCGCGCCGACCACGCCGCGCGCCGGGTCAAGCGAGAAGCTGTGGTTGAGCAAATCCTTGGCGCCGTCGAGCAGATTCCAATCGACTCAGAAGTGGCGCGCGTCCACGCCAGCGTCTGGGCGGGACTTGAAAGCTCAGGCGAAATGATCGAGGCGCACGATCTCTGGATAGCGGCGACGGCTCTGACACACGGATTCGAGCTTGTCACCAGCAATGCGCGGGACTTCGAACGCGTGCCGGGACTGACGATGCTGGCGATGTGACCGATAGCCCTAGGGCTCGATGCGGGCAATCGGTGCGAGCGTCTCTGGTCCAATGCCCGCGTCGCGCTCGTCTGTGCAGGCCGATGGCTCCTCGTCGACGATCTTCAAGAACATTTCCGTGAGCTTCGGATCGAACTGGCTGCCGGCGCACCGCCGCAGCTCGACGAGCGCCTCCACCTGGGGCATCGCAGGGCGGTAGCTGCGGGTGCTCGTCATCGCCTCGTAGGCGTCGCATATCGCAATGACCCGCGCCGCGAGGGGGATCTGCTCGCCGGCGAGTCCATCGGGGTAGCCCTGCCCGTCCCAGCGCTCGTGGGTCGCGCGCACGATCGCCCCTACCGGCCGCCCGGTAGGGGCGGCGGCGATGATGCGCTCGCCGATCAGCGTGTGGCGCTCGACGAAGGCGCGCTCCTGATCGTCGAGCGCGGCGGGCTTGTCGAGGATCGCTTCGGGGATCGCGGCCTTGCCAACGTCGTGCAACTCCGCCGCTGCCACCAGTTTGCGCAACTCGTCGGAGCCCATGCCGGCCTCGACGCCGAGCCGGCGCGCGAGGCGGGCGACGTGCTGGCCGTGGGTGTCGAGCTCGGGGTCGCGTTCGCGCAGCAGGCCGAGCAGCACATCGCGCCACTCCGGGCGCGAGGGTTCGCGCACAAGGGTCTTCTGGGCGTACAGGCGCTGATCGGCGATGCGCAGCGCCTCGGCGGGATCGCGGGTCTCCTGACCTAGCAGTACCTCGCCGTAGCACGTGCCGATCGTGAAGCGCTCGCCGCTCTCGAGTAGCGCGCCCGCCATGTCCGCGGCGATCTCCTCCGGGGCGCGCGCGATGTCGAGCAGCGCACAGAACTCGTCGCCGCCGAGACGGTACGCGCGTCCCTCCTCGCCGGCGCGCACGGCGAGGCTGCGTCCCAGGCGGCCCAGGAGGGCGTCGCCGGCGGGATGCCCGAAGGTGTCGTTGTAGCGCTTGAACCCGTTGAGGTCGAACAGCAGCATCAGCTTGGGCCGGGATGGGGTCGCGTGCGCTGCCTCGTGGTCGAGGTCTCTCAGCAGCGCGCGGCGGTTGCCAAGCCCAGTGAGGGCATCGTGATTGGCCAGATCGGCACTCGTCTCGACCAGCCGCAGGTTCTCGTGAGCCGTCGCCACCAGCCGCGCCAGTACGACCGCGAGCGTCGTCGCCGCCAACCAGATCGAGGCGCCTGCGATGCCCTCCGTGCTTCCGTAAACGAGGACCCCGATCGCAATCAGCCCGCACGCGCCCGGGGCCGCCATCAGCGCACCCAACGACTGGCGCTCGTGAACGCTCTCGCGGTCGGGCTGCCACGCGGCATAAGCGACGATCGCTGCCGAGAACAGCCACAGCGAGTCCAGCGGAGTCCCTGCGGCGTAGCCCCCGTGGGCTTCTTGGAATAGGTACGCGGCGTCGGCGCCCGCCATCAAAAGGAACCCGAGCGCGATCACGAGAAACGAGCGGTTCACGCGCCAGCCGCCGAGCGCGAGCATCGTCACGACCACGCCCGCCAGCAGTGCGTCGGCGAGCGGGTAGAAGACCTCGAGCGTCGTCCCCACCCCGCCGCCCTTCGAAGCCAGGAAGCCGGGCGTCGCCAGGGCTGCCGCCCCCAATGCGGCGATCGCAAGCGCGCCGATCAGCCCATCGAGCCACATACTCACGTTGAAATGGCGCACGTGGCGGCGGCCCAGCAGGACGATGGCGACATAAGCCCCGAGGTAGAGGCACAGATACAGCGCGTTCTGCGCCGTCGGCGCCAGCGTTTCGCTGATCGAGGAGATGATTTCCCCGGCCGCGTCGCAGCTCAGGCCGACCCCGAGAAACAGCCAGGCGGCGCGCGCCGAGCCGATCAAGACGCCACGCGCGATGCACAGTGCGGCACAGGCGGCCATCACCGCGTCGTAGACCCACACGTTGAAGAGTGTCCCCGTGGCTCCCCCGCCGAAGTCGGTGAGGCTATGTACGAGATGCGCGCCGATCAGCGCGCCCAGCGCGCCCAGTGCGATCCTGATCTCGGCGGGCGTGTCGTCGCGGGGCAGCAGCCGACTGCGAGGGCTCATCGGTTTGGTATCGGCGCAGGGCAGCGAGAGATTGAGAATCCTTTTCGCGGCGGCGCACCTCCTATCCACAATGAACATCGCCATCTACCTCATTGCCGCCGCGATCATTGTCTGTGGCTGCCTCTTCTTCGCCTCGAGAGCTCGCTCTCGTGATTGACATGCGCAACCAGTCGTGGCCGGCCGAGCACGTCATCGGCTTGGCCCAACAGGGCGACCCGCGGGCCATAGCGATGCTCGTCTCCGGCTCGCACGCGCATGTGCGGCGCTTTGCGCGCACGCTCTGCTCCACCCCAGAGGACGCAGAGGACGCGGCACAGGAGGCGCTGATCGTCCTTTACCGGAAGATCGGGACGCTGCGCGCAGCAGCGGCGCTCGCATCGTGGATGTTCCAGATCGTGCGCAACGAGTGCATTCGCAGATCGCGGCTCATGCTCCGCGTGCCGGTCGCCGCGGCCGCGGCCGCGACCGAGCCTTCGGCCGAAGACGTAGCCCTCGCTCGTCTGGAGATCGAGCGGATCGTCGACTCGGTCGCGGCACTCCCTCCCGACCAGCGCGCGGTCCTGGTCCTACGCGATATCCAAGGCCTGTCCGGCGCTGCCACGGCGGGGGCGCTGGGCCTCAGCCGCGCCGCGATGAAGTCACGTTTGCACCGAGGGCGCGAGGCGCTTCGCTCGCAACTGGCCACGCCAAGCGCCGCGCGCGGACAGGACGGCTCCGCGGATGTCTGACCGGAGTGCTCTCGCGAGCGCTTCGGTCGCTCGCCACCTGATGCGCGGCGCGATCGGCTTCGGGCTCATCGGCGCCGCGCTCGCACTGACCGCGAGGGTCGGTCCGGTTGCGCTGCTGCTGGCGCCGCCCGGGATGGTCGCGCTGCGCGGCTGCCCGACGTGCTGGATCGCGGGACTCCTCGAGACCATCACGGCCGGTCGGCTCCAGCGCGCCTGCTCGGAGAACAGCTGCACGCTGCCGGCATCGGGGCCGCCGGTTGCGCGACGGCCCCGATCCGGATAGCGCTATTCGCTTTCGTGCACGGCCCCAGCGTTGGCGAACTTCGTGGTGCCTTTGAAGACGACCGTGTTGAACCCGGCCGCCGCCGGGAGACCGAATTGTGAGTTGATCAGCGGAGTCGCGAGGGTCCCGCAGCCTTCGGCCGTCGGCACCGAGAACGCGTTTTCCACGAGCGCGTCGTTTTTGTAGATCAGCAGCTTGCCCGCTTCTTTGGATTCGAAGGTCCCCGGTGACCCTTTGATCGGTTTGTTGGGTTCCGGAGGCGATGTCGTGCCCGTCGTGAGGTTGAGCGTGATCGGTTTCGCGCTCGATCCGATGAAACAGGTTTCGGTGAGGAACATGTTTTTGAGGTGCGCTCTGACCGGCAGTTTGAGCGCCGTGCCTTCGCCGGCCGCTAGTTTCGTGCGGCTGAGCGTGACCGACCCGACCAGTTCGAGCGTCACCGTGAGCGGTGAGGAGCCGAATCCGCCCGGCACTTCCTCGGCCGTTTTCGAAAGCGTCGCGCCTTCGGTCGCGTTGACGAAGGTTTCTTCTGTTCCGGTTACGACCTGACCGCCCTGAAGAGCGATCGTATGGGCGATCGGGATTTTGATTTTGTTGAGAACGATTTCACCGCTGGGGACTTCACCGTAGACGCACTCGTTCACGCCGGCAGCTTCCAGCGGGCAGTGAGTGAATTGAGAGTATTCGCCTGTCGGTTTGCCCGCCATCGCTGACGCCGTCAGAGACAGCGAGGCGAATAGGGCAAGCAGTGCAACGGCTGGATATAGCGCACGTGTCGGCGCGCTCCGTCGTCGGGGTCGGTGTCTGGCCATCATGGTTCCTCCTTGCTCGCGGACGGCCCAACGGCCGTCTCTGGGATCCAAGTTCAGGACATGCTCTTCACGACAACCTGTGCTCCGCGGTTGGGGGGATACGTCACAAAGCGCCGGCGCGGGCGCTCGGGCTTGGGATCGGGCGCCTCCAGCTCGCAGCGGGAGAAGACGCGACGCAGGATCACCTTCATCTCGAGCGTCGCAAACGACGCCCCGATGCAGCGGCGCGTCCCGCCGCCGAACGGGATCCACGTGTAAGTGTCCGGCGCGTTCTCCATGAAGCGCTCCGGACGGAAAGCGTCCGGTTCGGGGTAAAGGTCGGGGCGGCTGTGGGTGAGGATCATCGAGCACGCCAGCAGCGACCCTGCCGGGACCGTGTAGTCGCCGACCGCGAACGGCTCCGTTACCTGGCGGACCGCGAGGGGCACGACTGGGCGCAGCCGCATGCCCTCCTTGATGAGGCAGTCCAGGTACTTGTCGTCGTCTTCGGCCACCGCCGTGCGCACGCGCGCATGGACGGCGGGGGTTCGCAGCACGCGCTCGAACAGCCACGCGAGACTTGCGGCGGTCGTCTCGTGTCCGGCCAGCAGCAGCGTCACGAGCTGATCGCGCAGCTCCTCGTCGCTCATCGCCTCGCCGTTCTCGTCGCGCGCTCCCAGCAGCATTGAAAGGATGTCCTCGCGCCCGGCGAGGTCAGGATCCGAGCGCTTGCGATCGATCTCTTCGAAGAGCATCGCGTCGACGCGCTCGCGCAGCGCGACGAAGCGCCGCCAGGGGCTGCGCGCCCCCATGTCGCGTTGCAGGAACGGCCACAGCAGCGCGGGAGAGTTCAGGAGCTTCGGCAGCAGCCGCTCGAGCTCCGCGCCGCGGGCGGCGTCCTCGACACCGAGGACAGCGCGCAGAATCACGCGCAGGGTGATCCGCTGCATCGAGACGTGTGACGGGAAGGGCTTGCCGATCGGCCAGCGGTCGATCTCTTCGTCGGCGATCTCGGCGATCAGGTCCGCGTACACGCCCATGCGCTCGCCGTGGAACGGCGGCAGCATCAGTTTGCGGCGGTTCAGGTGGCGCTTGCCGTCGAGCAGCAGCACCGACTCGGGGCCCGCGACGGGCTCCATCACGGAGTTCCCCTCGCCCGCGCGCAGCTGATCGGGGTCGCCGGTGAACACGCGCTTGATCTCCGCGGGGTCCGAGAGCACGACGAGAAAGCCCACGGGCCACATCCGCAGCGAGAACACGTTCCCGTAGCGGCGCCGGCAACGCTCGAACAGGTCGTGTTCGGCCAGCAGCCAGTGCGCGCCGAGCAGGTGGCGCTGGCGGCGCGGGCCGGGTGGCGCATTGGAGATGTCGGTGGGCGTCGGCGGGTACGTGCGCTCCGGCAGGTTGCTCCAGCGCGAGGGACGCGGCCGGTCGACCCGGGGGAGCGCGTCGGTGGTGGTCGGTGCGTCGATGGTGGGGGCCTGTGCGTTCATCCTTGCTCCTTCGCTCGGAGGTTCATGCCGTCCTCGATGAGGGCCGTGATCAGCCCGAACAGTTCTTCGGGCACGGCGTCGGGCTCGGTGAGCTGCTGAATCGAAAGTCCGTCCACGAGCGCGATCAGGGCGGTCGCGAGATGCTCCGCGGGCATCGTCAGCGGCACGCCGATCGTCTCGTGCCGCATGCGCGCAGCCGCGGCGATTTCCTCGCGCAGCCGCGCGTTGCGCTCTACGTAGCGCGCCGCGACTTTGGGATCGCGCACCGCCAGCGCGGAGTACTCGTGAAACAGCAGCACCATGTCGCGTGCGTCTGTCAGTACCGCGGAGAGGCCGCGGCTGAGTCGGCCGGTGCGCTCCAGATCCTTCGACACCGATGCCGAGGCCGCGATCAGCGTTCGCAGCTGCGCGTCGAGCTCATCGAGCAATGCGAAGAACAGATCCTCCTTGCTCGCGAAGTTCCAGTACAGCGCGCCCTTGGAGAAGCCCGCCTCCGCGGCGATCGCGCTCATCGACGCGCCGTGGTAGCCCTCGCGGGCGAACACGCGCGAGGCCGCCGCGAGGAGCTGGTCGCGGGAGGTCGCGTCGCCGGGTTGGGGCTTGGCGGCGGTGCGGCGGTGGTCTGGCTTGGGCGGCATCGACTGGCGACTATACCGACTGGTCGGTATGTTGGCAAGGGAAGGGCGTGGCCTGGCCCCTACTCGAGCCCGGCAAGGAAGTTGCGCAGCAGAGGGTCGGTGACCCGCCAACTGCGAGGTTTGGTCTGCTCGACAACGCCGGCGTCGCGCAGGGCGTGCAGGGTTCCGTTGGCGACCTTCGCGTTGAGTCCCTTATAGATCTGGCTGCCGAGCGCGACGCGGACCGCGATTCGCTGGGCGTGTCGACCGAGCGAGCGGATGCGCTCGAGGGTCTGCTCGTGCTTGGGCAGATCCGCGATTTGGGCTGCGGCAATCCCGGTGCTGACGTGAGTCTCGGTGAGCTTGTGGGTCCCGTCGACGAGCGAGCTCTCGTGGGTCCAGCGAGCGATCAGCATCGTCGTACGGGGGTGGCCCTCGCCGGAGGCGATCAGGCGCTCGAGTGCGGAGTCGTCGATCGTGCAAACGTCTTCGGCGAGGCGCGCTGTGATGCCTTCGCTCCACGACTCGGGCGCGATCGGCGCGAGCGGGTAGAACGAGCCGAACTGGCTGAGTCCGCGCTCCTCTGGGACGAAGAGGTCGCGCATCAGGTGCTCGATCGATCCTGCGAAGAGAAAGCTCACCGAGGGGGAGCGCTGGAAGATTGCGCGCATGCGCTTGGTCAGCCGGTCGGGGTCGCCGAACGGGCGTCGGGGCGATGCGACCTCCTGGAACTCATCGAGAAAGAGAATCAGACGCCGTCCATCGGCCTCGGCGATGCGCTGCGGTAGCTCCAGTGCGTAGGTCAGATATCGGTCCGGATCACTGTTTGCGAGGCCGGGGCGAAACGCCAGCTCGAGATCATCACCGAGCTCTGCGCGGGCACGGACGGTGGCGGTCAGCGCGGCGGCGTCGGCGAGGTGTCGACCAGCGCGGCGCGCCCGCAGCGCGAGTCGTGCGAGCGAGCCGCGGTTGGCGATCGTCGCGAGCACGAGACGCTCAGCGAAGTCGGCGGCGTCGGCGAGTCGGAACAGGTCGACCGCCGCTACGTAGTGGCCATCGTCGAGCAGGCGCGCCAATGCGGCGTCGCAGACGGTCGTCTTGCCGGTGCGTCGCGGGCCGGCGATAACGAGATTGCCGCCACCACGGAGGGAGACGGCGATTGCCGCCACCTCATTCTGGCGGCCGATCATCCGCTCGACCGGAATCGGAGTGTCGGTTGGGAAGAGTTCTGCGCTTCCTCGGCGCTTATTACCCATCTAGTAAGCAGACATTACCAGATCAGTAATAAGACGTGTGTCTGCTGGAGCACGGCTACGCCCGTCGCCCCAGCACCTGAAAGATCGACGTAAACCCCGTCGCGAAGCCATTCCGCGCCGCCCGCAGATACAGCCGCCAAACTCGCACCCGCTCTCCGCCTGCAAGCCGTTCGGCCTCCGCGCGGTTCGCGTCCAGCTGCTCGATCCACTCGCTGAGCGTGTCGACATAGTCTTGGCGCAGCCCCTCGGTGTGCAGCGGCTCAATGCCCGCCCGCTCCAGCGCCATAGTCACACGCGAGACGTGCAGCGGGGCCGCGTCCGGGAAGACGTAGCGCTCAGAGAACGGTCCCGCCTCCGCGTCGCTGTGGCGCAGGCGCGAGATCCCGTGGTTGAGCAGTAAGCCCCCTGGTTCCAGCAGCCCCGCGAGCTGGCGGGCGTAGAGGTCGATCTGGGTGGAGCCCACATGCTCGACCATGCCGATGCTCGCGATCGCGTCGTAGCGCTCGCCCGTTGCGCCCAGGTCGCGGTAGTCCATCAAGCGGATCTCGACTTGCTCCTGCAGGCCAGCCTCGGCCACGCGCCGACGCGCCAACTCGGCCTGCGCGGGGGAGAGAGTGATGCCGACTGCTCGCACCCCGTGGCGCGCCGCGGCATGGATCACGAAACTCCCCCAGCCGCAGCCCACGTCCAGCACTCGCTGGCCCTCGCTCAGGCCGAGCTTGCGGCAGACCAGCTCGCGCTTGGCCTCCTGTGCCTGCTCCAGGGTGAGAGTCCGACGTTCCTCCACAGAGCGTCCCTTGCCGCGCGCCCGCGGAAGGACCCCCCATGCTTCGGCCGGCGGGTCCAGCCTGCGCGAGAACAGCGCGCAGCTGTACGTCATGGACTCGTCGAGGAACAGCGCGAAGAACTCGTTGGAGACGTCGTAGTGATGGCGCACCGCGCGCGCGTCGCGCTCGCGGCTGTGGCGCCGGCCCCGCGGTCGCAGCTCGCTCGCCGGGATCTGCGGCGGGCGAGTCAGACCGCACGCGCGCACCGCCGCCAGCGCCAATCGCGCCCTCCTCGCACGATCGATCGGCGGCGCCTTGAAGCTGTCGAGCAGGCCGATCACACGATCGAGGTCGTCAGCCTCCAGCACGCCCGCGGCATACGCCCGCCCGAGGCCGAGCTGCCCCGGCGCACGCAGCAGGTGCGCGACCGCCGCCGGCGAGCGCACCGTGAAGATAGGCCCCCCCGGAGCCGTCGCCGCCAGCTCCGTTCCGTCCCAGAAGCGCAGCGCGAACGGACGCTCCGGGAGTGCCTGTTCCAGCTCACGGCGCAGCGGCTCGCAGGTTCGCAGAAGCATTCAGTTCGACAGGCTAGGGAGCGCGCTGATACTTTGCCAAACAGGCGCATGACCGATACCCTCCTGACCGCCGCTGCAAACGTGGACGCGCCTGGGCCGGACGACATCCAGCCGGTCGCCAACGAGACGCGCGACCGCATCATCACCGCGTTCGTCACGATCGCGCCGATCGCTGCCCTCGGCTTCGTCGGGTGGCAGATGTGGGACGGTCTGCTGCACCGCTCCGACCTGATCGTGTTCGCGATCATGTATGTCCTCACAGGGCTCGGCATCACAGTCGGCTTCCACCGCCTTTTCACGCACCGCTCGTTCAAGACCTCGCGTGCGCTGCGTGGCGTGTTCGCCGTGCTCGGCTCCGCCGCGATCGAGGGTCCCGTGATCTCGTGGGTCGCCGACCATCGCAAGCACCACGCTTTCTCAGACCGCGAGGGCGACCCGCACAGCCCCCACGTCGACCACGGCGTCGGTTGGCGTGGGGCGCTGCGCGGACTTGCGCACGCCCACGTCGGCTGGCTCTTCATCCACACCCAGCGCGGCTCGCGCGAGCGCTACGCCCCCGACCTGCTCGCCGACCCCGTCGTCGCGTTCGTCGATCGCACGTTTCTTGGCTGGGCGCTCGGCGGACTCGCCGCCGCCTTCGCGCTCGGCTACGCGATCGGTGGCACCTGGCGCGCCGGCCTCACCGGCGTCCTGTGGGGCGGCGCCGTGCGGATGCTCGTCCTGCACCACATGACCTACTCGATCAACTCCCTCTGCCACTTCTTCGGGCGCCGCGACTACGCCACCGAGGACCACTCGCGCAACCTCGCCTGGCTCGCGCTGCCCACGTTCGGCGAGGCGTGGCACAACAACCACCACGCCTTCCCCACTTCTGCCAGCCACGGGCTGAGCTGGCGCCAGCCCGACCCCTCCGCGCTGGTGATCCGCCTGCTCTCGCGCGTTGGGCTCGTCTGGGACGTCGTCGCGGTGGACGACGAGCGCCGCGGGCGCAAGCGGGCCTACGCTTAGAGGCATGCCGCTCGCTCCCATCCCCCCGGTGCGCGAGATTCTCGCCGCCCGGGTCGGGGAGGAGTTGGCGCTAAACGATCGCCACCTGAACCCGCAGATGGGCCGCATCCTGCGGACGCTCGGCTTCGACAAGACGTGGGTCGGGGGCGAGGGCGCGCATCTCATCGACGCGGAGGGCAACCGCTATCTCGACCTTTTCGGCGGCTATGGCGTATGCGCGATCGGGCGCAACCACCCAGAGGCGATCGCCGCCGTGCAGGACGTGATGGATGCGCGCACCGGCAACCTCCCCCAGCTTGGCGTCACGCTGCTCAGTGGGGTCCTCGCCGAGCAGCTGCTCGCGCGCGCCCCCGGCAGCGTCGCGGCGATGGTCCCTGCGAACAGCGGCACCGAGGCCGTCGAGGCCGCGATCAAGATCGCTCGCGCTGCGACCGGGCGGCGGCGAATTCTCTACGCCGCGCACGCCTTTCACGGCCTCACGCTGGGCTCGCTCTCGCTCAACGGTGATCAGATCTTCCGCGAGGGCTTCGGGCCGCTGCTGCCTGACTGCGCGGCTGTGCCCTTCGGCGATCTGGACGCGCTGGAGCAGGAGCTCGCGCGCGAGGATGTTGCGGCGTTCGTCGTTGAGCCGGTTCAGGGCAAGGGCGTCAACATCCCGCCGTCCGACTATCTCGCCGGTTCGCAACGTCTTTGCCGTGACTCCGGTGCGCTGTTCGTATGCGACGAGGTTCAAACCGGCATTGGGCGCACGGGGCGTTTCCTCGCGTTGGAGCACTGGGATCTGCAGCCCGACCTGATCTGTGTCGCGAAGGCACTCTCGGGAGGCCTCGTCCCGATCGGAGCCGTCCTGGTTTCCCGTGTCGCATTCGACAAGGTCTTCGATGGCATGGAGCGCGCAGTGCGCCACGGCTCGACCTTCGGCGGCAATGACATCGCCGCTGCCGCCGGGCTCGCCACGCTGCGCGTGCTCGAGCGCGAGGGCCTGGTAGAGCGCGCCGCGCGCATGGGCGAGTTGCTACTTGACCTCATGCGCCCGCTGGTCGAGCGCTACGAGGTCGTCCGCGACGTGCGCGGCATGGGCCTCATGTGGGGCATCGAATTCGGACCGCCCGAAGGCCGCGGCGCGCGCTCCCTCTGGAACGCCATCGAGCGCGGCCAGCCTGGCCTCTTCTCACAGCTCATCACCGTCCCCCTCTTCCACGAACACCGCATCTTCTGCCAGGTCGCCGGCCACCGCATGAACGTCATCAAGGCCCTGCCCCCGCTCGTGATCGAGGAGTCCGAGATCCGCCGCTTCGCAGCCGCGCTGGAGGAGGTCGTAGCCAGCGCCGAGCGCCTGCCCTCGGCATTGACGCGCTTCGGTGTGAGGATGGCGCGTCAGGCCGTCACGGCACGAAACCGCTGACGCACCGTCTGTAGCGCTCAGCGTAGCGCCATCTGTGGCGCTATCCTATGGCTATGAGTGAGACGGCCACGATTCGCGTAACCCGTGACACACGAGACCTGCTGGCCGAGCAGGCACGCGCACGCGGCGTCTCACTAGCTGCTCTCTTGGGCGAGATTGCGCGCGAGCGAGAGACGGAGGCCATCTGGGAGTCCGAGCGGCAGGCACGTCGGCTGGAAGCTGGCGATCCAGTCGCCGAGGAGGAGATGCACCTCTGGGAGAGCACGCTCGAAGATGGCATCGACTGAGCCCCGCCGCGGCGAGGTGTGGCTCGTATCGCTGGGCGCTGGTCGATCCGGCGAGCCCGGAAAGAACTGTCCCGCGATTGTTGTCTCCGCCGACCAATTGACCGCCGACTTGCCAAACGAGCTCATCGTGATCGTGCCCCTTTCCAGCTCCGTGCCGCCGTCGGGCCTGCGCCCGGAGGTGATCACCGGCGAGGGAGTCAAGCGTCCCAGCCGCGCCGTCTGCGGAGCTGTTCGCGGCGTCGCGCGTGCACGCCTTCTGCGCCGGCTTGGAGCGCTGCCGCCAGCGAAGCTCATCGAGGTCGACCGAGCGCTCGCGCTTGTGCTCGACCTGCAGCTCGCGAGCCCGCCGGCGCGAAGACGCCGCACTTGACTGCCCGCGCCGCGATCCCCAAACCACCACGTCACGTGCCCAACCTCCACCCACCGCTACCCTGTCGGACCGTGCTGGAGCCCCGCACCGATATCCGCAATGTCGCGATCGTCGCCCACGTCGACCATGGCAAGACGACGCTCGTCGACGCCATGCTGTGGCAGTCCGGCGCCTTCCGCGAAGGCCAGGACGTCAACGACCGCGTCCTGGACTCGATGGATCTCGAGCGCGAGAAGGGCATCACGATTCTCGCCAAGAACACCTCGCTGCGCTACAGGGACGTCAAGCTCAACATCATCGACACCCCCGGCCACGCCGACTTCGGGGGCGAGGTCGAGCGTGGGCTGACAATGGTCGACGGCGTCCTGCTGCTCGTCGACGCCTCCGAGGGGCCGCTGCCGCAGACGCGCTTCGTCCTGCGCAAGGCCCTGGAGTCCCGCTTGCCCGTGATCCTCGTCGTCAACAAGGTCGACCGCCCCGACGCCCGCGTCGCGGAGGTCATCGACGAGGTCTATGAGTTGTTCCTCGACCTCGACGCCGACGAGAGCCAGATCGAGTTCCCGATCGTCTACTGCAACGCCAAGGCCGGCCGAGCCTCGCTGGAGTACGACGCGTCGAAGGGGGGCGAGGAGGCGATCCCCGACGGCGACCTCGCGCCGCTGCTCGACCTCCTGCTCGAACACATCCCGGCCCCCCAACACGACCCCGAGCACCCCCTGCAGGCGCTCGTGACCAACCTCGACGCATCCCCATACGTGGGGCGTCTCGCGCTGTGCCGCGTGCGCCACGGGCACATCCGCCGCGGCCAGCAGATCGCCTGGTGCCGCGCCGACGGTACGATCGAGCGCGCCCAGATCTCCGAGCTCTACGTCACCGACGCGCTGGACCGCGTCGACGCCCAGGAGGCCGGCCCTGGAGAGATCATCGCGATCGCCGGCATCGCCGAGGTCACGATCGGAGAGACCCTCGCCGACACCGAGGATCCCCGGCCGCTGCCCGTGATCACCGTCGACGAGCCCTCGCTGTCGATCACTGTCGGCATCAACACCTCCCCGCTCGCGGGCAAGGATGGCGGCAAGCTCACCGCGCGCCAGATCCGCGGGCGCCTCGACCAGGAGCTGGTCGGGAACGTTTCGCTGCGCGTTCAAGACACTGAGCGCCCCGAAGCGTGGGAGGTCCAGGGCCGCGGCGAGCTGCAGCTCGCGATCCTCGTCGAGATGATGCGCCGCGAAGGCTTCGAGCTCACCGTCGGTCAGCCCCGTGTGCTCGAACGCCAGATCGACGGTAAACGCCACGAGCCCGTCGAGCGCCTCTCGATCGACGTACCCGAGGACTACGTCGGCGTCGTCACCCAGATGCTCGCGCTGCGCAAAGGCCGCATGGAGCACATGACCAACCACGGCACCGGCTGGGTCCGCATGGACTATCTCGTGCCCGCCCGCGGTCTGATCGGCTTCCGCACCGAGTTCATCACCGAGACCCGCGGCACCGGCATCATGCACCACGTCTTCGACCGCTGGGAGCGCTGGGCTGGCGAGCTCCTCACCCGCACCACCGGCGTCCTGATCTCAGACCGCCGCGGCGCCACCGTCCAGTACTCGTTGATGAACCTCCAGGAGCGCGGCACGATGTTCGTCGGTCCCGGCGAGGAGGTCTACGAGGGCATGATCGTCGGCGAGAACTCCCGCACCGAGGACATCGACGTCAACCCCGTCAAGGAGAAGCACCTCACGAACATGCGCTCCTCGACCTCCGACGTCCTGGTCCGCCTCGTTCCCCACCGCCAGCTGACGCTCGAGGAAGCGATGGAGTTCGTCCGCGAGGACGAGTGCGTCGAGGTCACGCCCATAAGCGTGCGAATGCGAAAGGTCGAGCTGGGTAAGACCGAGCGTATGAAGGCCGCCCGGATTCGCCGAGGTAAATGAGCTCCCCGCTGCGCGTGGGGGAAGAGATCAGCGCGAACGGCCTCGCCGCCAGTGCGAGCGCGGGCACGGGCGGACGCGGGGGCGCCATTGAGGCCGCTGCCCTTCGCAAGAGCTACGGCGCCGTCCGCGCCGTCGACGGCGTCAGTCTCTCGATCGGCGCGGGCGAGACCGTCGCGTTGCTCGGCCCCAATGGAGCCGGCAAGTCGACCACGATCGACATGATCCTCGGCCTCGCCAATCCCGACGAAGGCGCTGTCTCCGTGTTCGGGCACACGCCCTCGGGCGCCGTCGACGCCGGGATCGTCGGCGCGATGCTGCAGACCGGCGCGCTGATCCGAGATCTAACGGTTCGCGAGCTCGTCGCGATGGTCGCCTCGCTCTATCCCAAGCCGCTCGATGTGGATGAGACGCTGGCGCTCACAGGCCTCACCGAGAAGGCCTCCCAGCGCACTCAGAAGCTCTCCGGTGGAGAGACCCAGCGCGCTCGCTTCGCCGTCGCGCTCGTCTCAAACCCCGAACTGCTGGTCCTCGACGAGCCCACCGTCGCGATGGACGTCGAGGGTCGTCATTCCTTCTGGACCACGATGCGCGAACAGGCCGCCGGCGGCAAGACCGTCCTATTCGCTACCCACTACCTCGAGGAGGCCGACGCCTACGCCGACCGCGCCATTCTCATGGCTCACGGACGCGTCGTCGCCGATGGGCCCACGAACGAGATCAAGGCGATGGTCGGCTCGCGTACCATCCGCGCCACGCTGCCCGGCGCCGATCTCGACGCGCTGCGCGCCCTGCCCGGTGTCAGCGCCGCCGAGCACCGCGGCGAGGCCGTCATGTTGAGCTGTGTGGACTCCGACGCCGCGATCCGTGCGCTGCTCGTCCAGTTTCCCGACGCTCGGGACATCGAGATCGTTGCCGCCGGGCTAGAGCAGGCGTTTCTGGAGCTCACAGGAGCCGAGGGGGCGCGGGTCATGAGCACGGCGGGGGCGGGGGCATGAGTCCGGCGGGGGCGGGGTCATGAATTCTCTCCCCGCCGCGCGCGGGCGCGCGCGCCCGCGCGCCC
>DASXOX010000053.1:0-28887 GCA_036493975.1 Solirubrobacteraceae bacterium | reverse complement strand
ATGGCCTCTGGATCATGGGGCACACCGGGACCGGCAAGACGACGCTCGGCTACACCGTCGCCGCGACCGCGACACGCGGCGAGCACTCGGTGCTCAGCTTCAACGCCGTCGCGCTGCTCAACCGGCTGCGCGCGACGTTCGACTCCGAGAGCCGCGAGAGCACCGAGGAGGTGATTCGTGCGCTCGCCGAAGTAGATCTGCTGCACGTCGAGGATCTCCGCGTCGTGCGCCCGACCGAGTGGGTTCTCGAGCAGCTCTACCTGATCGTCAACGCCCGCTACGAGGAGCAGCGCTCGATCGTGTTCACCTCGGACATCGACTCCGACGAGGACGGACCGCTGATGCCGATCCCGCGGGAGCTCGCCAAGCACATCGGGGCCCGGACGTTCTCGCGGTTGATGGAGATGTGCGGCGACCCCGTCGTGATCGTCGGCGATGACAAACGCGTGGATCTCGACGTCCCCGGCGCCCGCATCGCCTCCACCGAGGAGCCGTGGACGACAGCGCTCACCGCTGGGGCAGCGAGCGACACGCAGGCCGCGCCTGCCGCGCCCGCGCTCACCCTTCCCTGAGCACGCGCGCGT
Source organism: Solirubrobacteraceae bacterium (assembly GCA_036493975.1). Lineage (GTDB taxonomy): Bacteria > Actinomycetota > Thermoleophilia > Solirubrobacterales > Solirubrobacteraceae > Palsa-744. Next base: position 28,303 of record DASXOX010000053.1, on the reverse strand, counting down.
GGCGCGCATCGAGGAAGCGCGCGCGCAACAGTCGAAACAGGACGACGAACAGGATCACGTCGACCGCGAGCAGGCCCAGGCTCATCAGGCGCGGAGCCGTCGTGAACGCCGACACCACGAGCACGGTGAGCGAGTCGAAGATCAGGATCGGCAACAGCGCGAGCATCACCGTGTGCGAGCGGTACCCGCTGCGATGCTCGCGCAGAGTCACCTCGATCGTGCCGATCGCCACCGCCACGATGCCGGCGATCAGCGTCGCCCCCCCACTCGATACTTCCGGGTTCTTGAGATCCAGGCGGCGCAGGCCGATCACGGCGACGATCGCGCCGACAAGGATCAGGATCTCCGAGATCGGCAGCGGGTGCCACGGCGCCGGCGGACGCTCGCCGTACGTCGGCGCAGTCGGTGAGCCACGCGGTTTGCGCGCGGCTGGCTTGGTCGTGTTTTGCGCGCGCCGCCCCTTTGGGGCCTGTGGCGCCGAGGTGGCGGGACGAGGCTTGCGGGAGCGGCCGCGGCGAGCCTTGCTGCGGTTGGCCAAGGTTCGATCCTACAGCCAATCTATGCTGGCTTTGATGGCAGGCGACGATCGATCGGTGCTCGCGGTGCAGGCGCCCACGCCCGCGGCGGCCGAGGCGCTGCCAGCGCCAGCGCAGACCGACGCGCCGGCCACAGGCATTCCCGGCTGCAACCTTTCGGGGCCATTCCCGGTCGGCGAGTACGCCGCCGCGCTGCGCGCGAAGCTGCGCTCGTTCGCGCGCGTCCAGCTCGTCGGCGAGCTCGTCAACCTGCGCGTGTCGCGCTCGCGCGTGTACTTCGAGCTGCGCGACTCCGCCGGCGCAGTCGCGTGCGCTGCATGGCGCACCGACTGGGACGCGATGCGCGCACGCGTCGGAACGGTGCGCGAGGGCGTCCAGGTCGTGGTCGCCGGGGGCTGTGACTACTACGCCGGCAGCGCGAGCGCGTCACCGAGCTTCTCTTTTCAGGTCAGCGATCTGCGCGTCGCCGGCGAGGGCGACCTGCTGGCGCGCATCGACCGGCTGCGCAAGGTCCTCGACGCCGAGGGTTTGCTGCAGCGCCAGCAGCTCCTGCCGCGCGTGCTGCTGCCGCGCACGATCGGTGTCGTGACGGGCGAGGGCGGCAAGGCGCGCGACGACGTGCTCGCGGCGCTCCAGCGACGCGGCTGGGCCGGCCGCGTCGTGTGGGGCTTCGCCCCCGTCCAGGACCGCCACGCGGCGCCGGCGATCGCGCGCACACTGCAGGATCTCGCCGCGCTCGGGGACGTCGATGTCGTGATCGTCGCACGCGGCGGCGGCTCGCTGGCGGATCTACTGTGCTTCTGCGAGGAGACCCTCTGCCGGACGGTCGCGCTGTTGAGCGTGCCCGTGATCGCGTCGGTCGGCCACCACACCGACCGCACGCTGCTCGACGACGTCGCAGCCGTGAGCTGCTCGACCCCGACCCACGCCGCGGAGGCCGCGGTGGGGATCCACTGCGGGCAGGCGCGTGCCGAGCTCGCGGGCTCCGCCGGGCGCCTGCGCGAGCACGGCCGCCGCGCGGTCCTCGGGCGAGCGCGCACGCTGGCCCATCTCACGCGCGCACCGGCCGCCCACCTGGAGCGTCAGCGCCGGGGACTTCACCAACAGCTGCGCGAGGTGCGCGCGGCGGGCCGGCGACGTGTGGCGGAGGAGCGCGACCGCACAGCGCGGCGGGCGCTGGTGCTCGAACGCAAGGCCGCGGCAACCGTGGTCGACTGCCGTGAGCGGCGCGCCCGCGAGCTGGAGCGACTGGCGCTGTCGCTCGCCGCGCGCGACCCGCAGCGCACGCTCGAGCGCGGCTACGCGCTCGTGCAATCCGAGCAGGGCGAGCCGATCGCGAGCGCCGCGTCGGCGCGCGCCAACGCCAGGGTGCGTTTGCGGTTCGCCGACGGCAGCGTGGCCGCCGAGATCGACGAGGGTTCGTGAACGGCGAGGGCTCGTGAACGGCGAGGACGTCCACGACGAGGCGCGCCATGCGCGCACGTACGAGGCCAGCGCGGCGCGCGTCGAGGAGATAATCCGCCGCCTCGACACTGGCGAGGCGAGCCTGAGCGAGACACTGCAACTGGTGCGGGAGGGCAAGGAGCTGATCGAATACTGCGCACGCGAGCTCGAGGCGGTCGGGGGCGCGCTGGAGGAGCTGCGCCTGGAGGAGCTCGTCGCGCGGCTGGAGCGCGAGGGCGCGAGCGGGGAGCGAACCGGGTGAGCGGCACGTGGGAGCGCCTGGCGAACCTGCCGGTACAAATCGAGGACTACACCCTGGAGGGCTTGAAGGCGCTGGTCTCCAGCGAGTTCGAGCGGTTGAGCACCGTCATCCATCTAAGCGGCGGCGGCCTGGAGGGCCTCGGCGAGGACGTCACCTACGACGCCGTCGACCACGAGATCGCACAGGACGCCTTTCGCGCCGGCGGACCCGGTGCTGTATGAGCGAGTCGTCGACGCCCTCCCAGACGCTTGGATCGAGGATCCCGCGCTCACGCCGGAGACCGACGCGATCCTGGCAGGCCACCGCGAGCGTTTCTCGTGGGACGCCCCGATCCACTCGGTCGCGGACGTCGAAGCCCTGCGCTATGCGCCGCGGATGGTCAACATCAAGCCATCGCGGCTGGGTGGCCTGCGCAACCTGCTGGACGCCTTCGACTACTGCGCTCGGCACGGGATCGACAACTACGGGGGCGGCCAGTTCGAGCTCGGCGTCGGTCGCGGTCAGATCCAGTACCTGGCTTCGCTGTTCCACGGCGATGCCCCCAACGACGTCGCGCCGACCGGCTTCAACCTCCCCGAGCCCCCCGCGGGCCTCCCCGAAAGCCCGCTCGCGCCGGCGCCGTCGGCGGTTGGCTTCCGCTGGGAAGAGCGCCCGTCGTGAGAACGCTCGGCATAAAAATGCCGGCATAGGGACGCCCGTCGTAAGGCACTAAAAAAGACCCCGCCGCGCGCGCGTGTGTGCGCGCGTACGCGTGCGCACGCGGCGGGGCCTACCGACGAAACACCGCAACCACCGGCCGACGCAACTTCTGTCCCGCCGCTCGGTTGCCAACCTCATAGGAGCTAAGGTCGGGCCTTCGTCCGGCCCCTTCGCTATGGAAAGCCCTGGCGCCCACAAGCGATTCCGATCCACAGCGACGGCTGCGCGGCCGGCGCTGCTGAGCATCCTCATACTCGCCCTGCTGCTCGCGGGCGTGCTGTTGTTCACGGACGCGGCTAGCGCACCCGCATCGCCGTCGGTGTCCGGCGGAACCTCCTCACCGAGCGGCGGCAAGGGCCCGACCGGGGGCACGACGACGGGCGGCTCGACCAAACACACGGCCAAGTCGAAGACCGTGGTCAAGATCACGGCGGCGCACTGCGTGCCGGCGAGCAACTGCGGCACGAAACCCCACCAGGTGTCGACGCATGGGACGCTGTTGCTGCAGGGTCAGGGGCTGAAGAGCGGCCTCGCGGTGGCCTTCCCCCGCGCGCGGGGAGCGCGGATCGCGCGGGGCTCACCGAGTGCGCACCTGCACAGCTCGAAACTTGGACTCGTCGTGACGGTCCCCGGCAGTGCGCACTCCGGCAGCATCGCGGTGGTGCTCGCGGGCGGCCACAGCTCCAACCAGTACGGGCCGATTCAGGTGGTGACCTATCGGCTGCATCCCCCCGCGCCAAAGAAGCCGCCTGCGCCGCCGGCGCCGACGAGCACGGCGACCACCGCGAGCGGGACGGCATTCGCGGGCCAGGGGATGTGGATCTGGTACATGAGCGCGTCCAACGGAGGCAGCGTCGCGTCGATCGTCGCGCAGGCGCACGCGGCGGGAGTGAGCACGCTGTTCGTCAAGAGCTCCGACGGCTCGACCAACTACTGGAGCCAGTTCAGCGCGCAGCTGGTCGCCGAACTGCACGCCAATGGCCTGCACGCGTGCGCGTGGCAGTACGTGTACGGGACCAACCCGACGGGAGAGGCCGAACTTGGTGCGCGCGCTGCGGCGACGGGCGCGGATTGCTTGGTGATCGACGCGGAGTCCCAGTACGAGGGCCACTACGCGTCGGCGCAAACCTACATCGAAGCGCTGCGCGCGAAAGTCGGCCCGGACTACCCGATCGGCCTGGCGTCGTTCCCCTACGTTGACTACCACCCGTCGTTCCCGTTCTCGGTGTTCCTCGGGCCGAACGGGGCGCAGTTCAACGCACCGCAGATGTACTGGCACGACATCGGGACGAGCGTGGCGAACGTGTTCGTGCACACCTACGAGGAGAACCTCGTCTACGGGCGCCCGATCCTGCCGCTGGGCCAGACCTATGGCGGCGTGAGCTCAAGCGAAGTCGTGGGCTTCCGCTCGCTGTCCTCCGCCTATGGCGCGGCGGGCGACTCGTTCTGGGACTGGCAGGAGACGTCGTCCTCGGGCTGGAGCGCGTTGGCGGCGCCCCTGAACACAGCGCTGACGGTGCCCCAGCCGGAGCTGACATCGCCGCTACTGAAAGAAGGCAGCAAGGGCGATCAGGTGCTGTGGCTGCAGGAGCACCTCGCCTCGGCGGTGCCGGGACAGCCGACGACGGGCATCTTCGAAGGCACCACAAAGGCGAACATCGAGCAGTTTCAAACCGCGCACGGGATCCCCGCGACCGGGGAAACCGACCCGAACACGTGGGCCGGTCTGCTGGCGCTCCCGCCGGTCGCGGTGAACTGGACCGGCGGGGGCCCGCAAACTTGATTTCTTGGATGGCCGGCTGACGCCGGCTGGGACGGGTCGCGCAGCCTCAGACGCGCTGGATCAGGGTGCCCGTGCCGAGTCCGCCGCCGCAGCACATCGTGACGAAGCCGATCTCCTTGTCGGAGCGCTCGAGCTCGTGCAGCAGCGTCGTGATCAGGCGCGCCCCGGTGGAGCCGAGCGGGTGCCCGAGGGCCATGGCGCCGCCGTTGACGTTGACGCGGTCCATGTCGGGGTTGTGCTCGCGGCGCCACGCGGCGACGACGGGCGCGAACGCCTCGTTGATCTCGATCAGGTCGATGTCGTCGATCTTCATGCCATTGCGGGCGAGGATCTTGGTCGTCGCCGGGATCGGTCCCTCGAGCATTTTCACGGGGTCGCAGCCGACGGTGGTCTGGTCGACGATCCGCGCGCGCGGGCGCAGGCCGAGGGCCTTGGCCTTATCGGCGGCCATCAGCAGCACCGCGGCGGCGCCGTCGGAGATCTGCGAGGCGTTGCCGGCGGTGATCTTGCCGTCGGGCTTGAACGCGGGCTTCAGCTTGGAGAGGGTTTCGAGATTCGTTTCCGGCCGGATGCCCTGGTCGGTGACGTAGGTGTCGCCGTTGACCTGCATCGGGACGATCTCGCGCTCGAAGCGACCCTCCTCGGTGGCCTGGTGGGCGAGGCGGTGGGAGCGCACGGCGAGCTCGTCGAGCTCGGAGCGCGGGATCTCCCACTGGTCGGCGATCATCTCGGCGCCGAGCCCCTGGCCGACGATGTTGTGCTTGGCCATCAGCTCGGGGGTGAAGGCGAAGCCGAAGTCCTCCTGGGTCTTCATGCCGGCGGCGAACGGCAGGTGACCCATGTGCTCGACGCCGGAGCCGATCATCGCGTCGTGGACGCCGGCGGCGATCAGGGCCGCGGAGAAGTTGACGGCCTGCTGCGCGGATCCGCACTGGCGGTCGATCGTGGTGCCGGGGGTCTCGATCGGCAGACCCTCCTGCAGCCAGGCGTTACGGGCGATGTTGAAGCCCTGCTCGCCGAACTGCTGGACGCAGCCGGCGACGACATCCTCGACCTCGGCGGCGTCGATGCCGGCGCGGGCGATTACCTCGGTGTAGACCTTGCCGAGCAGCGCATTCGGGTGGGTGTCCTTGTAGTAACCCTTTTCCTTGTGCCCGCGCCCGATGGGGGTGCGGACGGCCTCGACGATGACGACCTCGCGGCCCTCTGGTTGTCTCATGGGGTGTCCTCCATCTGTTTAGCGCGGCTGGGGATGGCGGTCGAGGGCGCGCGGCGGGCGTCCCTCGCCCGTACCCCCTAGTCTACCGCTTAGGCCACGTAGATTGACTGGTCAGTCAACCAAAGATTAGGAGACGAGCGTCTTGACGGAGCGACTTGCGATTGTCGGATCGGGGGCGATCGCGTGCGGGCTAGCGGCGACCGCCGCACATCACGGCCCGGTCAAGCTGCTCGCGCGCTCGCAGAGCTCCGCGGAGCGTGCGCGCGCGCAGGTCGAGAAGACGCTCGCGCGCCTCGGAGCGGAGGTCGACCCCGAGCACGTCCAGGTCGTGACCGAGCCGTCGGCGCTTGCGGAGTGCACGTTCGTGGTGGAGGCCGTCGTGGAGGACCGTGACGTGAAGGCGGGGGTGCACTCCGAGCTGCGGGGGCTGCTCGCCGAGAACGCGATCCTCGCGAGCACGACGTCCTCGCTGTCGGTCGAGGAGCTCGCCTCCGCGAGCGGCGTGGCGGAGCGCTTTCTGGGTCTGCACGTCTTCAACCCGGTGACGAAGATGGAGCTCGTCGAGCTGATCTTCCCGCGCGCGGCCTCCGCGGAAACGCGCGAGCGCGCGCTGGCGCTGTGTGAGACATTCGAGAAGACCCCCGTCGAGGTCCCGGACGTCCCGGGCTTCGTCGTCAACCGCCTGCTGTTTCCGTACCTGTTCAGCGCGGTGCGACTGCTCGAAGAAACCGAGCTGGAGCCTGCCGGGATCGACACGTGCATGCGCCTCGGCGCAGGCCACCCGATGGGTCCGCTGGCGCTCTTGGATCTCGTCGGCCTGGACGTGGCGCAGGCGATCGGAGAAACACTCGGCGAGGCGATCCCCCCACGGGTGGGACAACTGGTCGCGGACGGCGCGCTGGGACGCAAGAGCGGCCAGGGCTTTCACAGCTACAACTAGCGCGTAGAAAAGAATCTTCTTACGCGACTCCAGCTTTTAGGTGGGCTTCATCAAGAGGGCCATACTTGATCGTGCGACTACGGTCGCAACGCACACCCGCCTCCTCCCAGTGCACACGCTCCGGCTCGCTCCCCCCGCGGGCCGGACGTGTTTAACCGGAGGCTTCGCGCGGTTTGGAGGCGGGCGCGGGAACGACGCGGCGCTCGCGGATACGCACGGACTCCACGCGGTTCTCGCGCACGGACTCGACCCGGATCGAGTAGGGACCGGCGGTGACAGCGTCGCCGCGGCGCGGCAGGCGCCCCAGCTCGGCGAACACGAAGCCCCCCACGGAGTTGTAGGCGTCGGTGTCGGCCGGCAGATGGACGCCGTAGTCCGTGAGGTCGCTGACGGCGACGTGACCGCGCACGAACCAGTCTCCGTCGGGGAGCCGGCGCACCTCGCCCGAGGCGGGGTCGGTCTCATCGACGATCTCCCCGACGACCTCCTCGATGATGTCCTCGACGGTCACGATCCCCGCAACGCGACCGTACTCGTCGATGACGACAGCGAGCGAGCTGCGCTGGCGCTGCAGGTCGGCAAGCAGGTCATCCAGCGGCTTGGTCTCGGGCACGATCGGCGCGTCGTGCACAAAGGGCTCGATCGAGGCATCCGGTCCGTCCTCCATCAGGATGCGCGCGAGCGCCGACGCGTGAACGAGCCCGCGCACGCGGTCGCGATCGTCGCCTTCGGTGACGACGAGCCGCGTGTGACCGGAGGAGATGCACAGCTTCAGCGCGGTCTCGACGGTCTTGGAGACATCGACGGAGACCACGGCGGGGCTGGGCGTCATGACCTGGCGCGCCTCCTGCTCGTGAAGGTGAAAGACACCGGTGAGCATGCCGGCCTCGCCGGGATCGAGCTGCCCGCCGGCGTGGGATTCGGCGATCAGGCGCTTGAGCTCGTCTGGCGAGCCGCCGACGACGTCTCGATCCATGTCGACCCCGAGCCGTTTGAGCAGCCGCGTGGAGATCGCCGTGATGATGCGGATGATCGGTCCGAACAGGACGCTGAAGCCCTGCAGGGGACGCGCGACGCGACTGGCGACACTCTCGGAGCGATCGATTGCGTAGAACTTCGGGATCATCTCGCCGAAGATCAGCTGCACCGAGGTGACGATCGCGTAGGACAGCACGACGGAGATCACGACCACGACATCGTGCGAGAGCGCTCCGCCGAAAGCGTCCTCGATGGCGCGGGCGAGCGTAGGCGCGCCGAGCGCACCGATCGCGATCGAGGTCATCGTGACGCCGATCTGGACGGCGGAGATGTACTGGTTGATGTTCTCCAGCTGGCGCACCGCGAGGCTCGCGCCACGCGCGCCTTCGTCGCTCATCAGCTGCAGGCGCTCGCGACGGGAGCGCACGAGCGCGTACTCGGCGATCACGAAGAACGCGTTAACGGCGACCAGCAGGGCCGCCAGGCTCAGCTTGAGCCCGGTCACGCGCAGATGCGGGCTGCTTGGAAGCCGCTACTTCGGGGAGGTTGGTCGTCGTTCATCAATGGCCGACGTGCAAACGGTATCAGCCCTCCGGGCGGCATCCCACGGAGATCGCCCGCCAACCACTGCTCGGCCCGAGAGCGATCAAGCCAAATCGTCGATGCGCGCGGCGAGCGCGAAGTCGGCGTCGGTGAGGCCGCCGGCGGAGTGCGTGGAGAGCTCTAGGCGAACCTTGTTCCAACCGTGCAGCAGGATGTCGGGGTGATGGTTGGCGTCCTCGGCGAGCTCGGCGACGCGGTTGACGAACGCGATCGCGGCGGCGAAGTCGGCGAGCTTCCACTCGCGCACGATTACCTGCCCCTGGCGCTCCCAGTCGCTGGTCGCGAGCCGCTGCTGGATGTCGTCGTCTGAAAGGGTCATTGTGCGATCGGCTTCTAGAGTCGCGGTATGCGCATCGTGAGCCTCGTCCCGCACGCGACCGAGCTGCTGTTCGCGCTCGGCTTGCACGACGAGGTTATCGCGGTGACGCACGAGTGCGACTACCCGCCCGCCGCGCTGCAGCTGCCGCGCGTGACCCGCGACGCGCTGCCCCCCGGCCTGAGCGCCGCCGAGATCGACGCGGCGGTGCGCGAGCGCACCGAGCGCGGCGAGGCGATCTACAAGCTCGACGAGGAGGCGTTGCGCGCGTTGGAGCCCGACCTGATCGTCACGCAGGCGCTGTGCCCGGTGTGCGCGGTCTCCTACACCGAGGTCGCGGAGCTCGCCCAGCGCCTGCCCTCGTGCCCGCGCGTGGTCTCGCTGGACCCGCACACGCTCGGGGAGGCGCTCGGCGACGTGCGCACGCTCGCGCAGGCCACGGGACGCCGCGCGGAGGGCGTCGACCTGGTGGCGCGTACGGCGGCACGCGTCGACCGGGTCAAGCTGGCGGTGCGCGGCCGCCGCCGGCCGCGGGTCGCGGCGCTGGAGTGGCTCGACCCGGTGTTCGTCGCGGGCCATTGGACGCCACAGTTGATCGAGCTGGCGGGCGGCGAGGATGTGCTGGGGCTCGCCGGCGAGGCGTCACGCACGGCTTCGTGGGAGGAGGTCGCCGAAGCGCTGCCACAGATCGCGATCGCGATGCCGTGCGGCTACGACGCGCCGCGCGCGCACGCAGAGGCGATGACCTACCGCGACGAGCTCGCAGCGCTAGGCGTCACGCGGGCGGTCGCGGTCGACGCGTCGGCGTACTTCTCGCGACCCGGTCCGCGGCTGGTGGACGGGCTGGAGCTGCTCGCGGAGATCCTGCACCCGGGCGCGATCGCAGCGCAGAGCGACGGCAGGGCGCTCGCGGTCGAGCTGGTGGGCTCGGCCTGAGGACCGCCGGCAGCTACTGCGGCGGGGCCAGCAGGACGCTTTCGCCGGCGGGCAATCCGACGTCGCTCGACTTCGCGGTCGCGATCCCTCCGGCGACCGAGGCGGCGGCGATCACGGCGCAGGCGGCGTACCCCAGCGCCTCGGAGCGACGGCGTTCGCCCGCTTGCAGCCCCAGCGCGGCGAGCGCGCCACCGATCAGGCCGCCGATGTGTCCGCCGATCGAGATACCCGAGGCCGTGAAGCTGAATAGAAGGTTGAAGAGGATGAGCATCCCGATCCCGCTCTCCATGACCGAGATGTGGCGCGCGCGCAGCTCCACGACAGCGGCGCCGGCGATCCCGAAGATCGCACCGGAGGCGCCGACGGTGAACGTGTGCGGCGAGAGCAACAGCGCTCCGAAAGCACCCGCGAGCAGCGACACGGAGTACACGACTGCGAACCTCAGCGACCCGAGCATCGGCTCGATCATGCGCCCGAGCAGGTAGAGAACGAGCATGTTCAAGCCGATGTGCACGATGTTCTCGTGCAGGAAACCGCTGGTGATGAGCCGCCACCACTGGCCGTGGGCGACACCCTGGCCGGCGAACGACACACCGGGTAGGCTGCCCAGCAGCGCGCCTTTGTCGTAAAGGGTCCCGCCGAGAACACCTCCACTGGTAGCGGTGAGCTTGCCCCCCGTGCCCTCCGCGAGGTAGGCGATCACGTTGATCGCGATCAGCGCGTACGTGACGCGGGGTTCGGTGGCCATGTCGCGCATCCGCACGACCCGCGTGCGCTGGCTCGCGCACTCCGGACAGCGCATGCCGACGGGTGTCGTCGTCATGCAGTCCGGGCAGATCGGGCGCCCGCAGGAGGAGCATGAGACGCCGGTCTCGCGCGAAGGGTGGCGGTAGCACGTGGCCATATCGGTGCGCCAGAGCGTAGCTGGGCCGGGCCCGGACCTCGGCATCACGCCCGCCGCGACGAAGCGCGAACTCAGACCGTCGCGACGATGATCGGTTTGCGCGTCGGTTTGGGGCTGCCGCCGAGCGGCTCGTCGGTGACGAGCACGTGGCTGATGCCCTGCAGGCTGCCCGGCACGGCAGCGGTGGCGCGACCGTTGTGGGTGACCGAGAACAAGACGTCCGTCGGGTCGGGTTCCTGAGCGCCGCGCTCCAGCCAGACCTCGTAGATGCGGCCCGGAGGCGGAGCGGGCAGACCCTCGACGATCAGCTGAACGTGTCCGCCGACCTTGCGCAGGTCGGCGCTGGCGCGGTGCCCGGGCACGACGACGATCGCGCGGATGACCTCAGTGTGTTCGCTGGTGGAGGTGTTGATCACGAACGCCCCGATCAGCAGGCCCGCGACCAGCGCAGCGGTGGCGGCGAGCGCCGGAATCAGACCCCGGCGCCACGAGCGCCTCGCGGGTGCGACACGGCGCTCGGCCACACCTCCGTCAACGCCAAGCCGGTCGGCCTCGGTGTAGACGGCGGCCATGATCTTGGCGCCGAGCTCCGGTGGCGCCTCGACGCGCGATACACCAACCGCGAGGGCGTCAGCGACAGACTGCAGCTGCGTGACCTCCTCGCGGCACGCCGAACACGCCTGCAGGTGCGCCTTGAACGCCTCGCCCTCACTGTCTGGCAACGCGTACAGGACGTAGGAGGCGGCGTCGAGCAGCCGCTCGCAGTCACGCGGGTGTTCAGCGGCTGAGCTCATGTCACCCGTTCTGAGCTGAGTTGCGAGCGCATCTTCTGCAAGCCAAGACGCATACGCCCCTTGATCGTTCCCACCGGCGTGTCGAGCATCGCGGCGATCTCCGAATGCGTGAAGCCGCCGTAGTAGGCGAGCTCGATCACTCGGCTCTGGTCGGGTGGCAGATCGACAAGGGCAGCACGGATCTCGCGAGCTTCATCGCGGCGACCGACCTCGATCTCGGTGCGCTCGGCCGCCTCCAGCTGGTCGGCGATGCCCTCATCGCTGACCCTGGCGCGATCCTGCACTACCCCCCGGCGCAGAGCGTCAATCGCACGATTGTGGACGATCCCGAGGACCCATGTGCGGACGCTGCCACGCGTGCTGTCGTAGCGAGCGCCGCTGCGCCACAGCGAGAGAAATGCCTCTTGAACTATGTCTTCGGCGAGCGTCCGCTTGCCGCTCATGCGGAATGCGAGCGAGAACGCGGCGGTCGCGTGACGCTCGTAGACGATCGCGAACGCCGACGAGTCGTTCTCACGGACGAGCCGCATGAGCTCCTCGTCCGCGAGCGTGCGCAAGATCGCCGCGGCGGCCTTGGCGGAGCGCTTGTAGCGAGCCATATCGGACATGGTTATCTACCGCGCCGGTCTCGCAGATCAGGGAGTCCACGCCCGACATGTCCAAGTGAACCATTCCGCTCGGACAGTGTTAACCGAATACCAGAATAGTTCTGCGCGTGCTAGTCCCCCGCGGCGGGCGCCCCGCCGGCGGAGGTCGAACCGGCGCGACGGGCGACTCCCGAACCCGGACCGCGGCGGCGGGCGCGCAGCAGCACGAGCGCAAGGCCGGCGCTGGTTCCGACGACGACGGCGGCGGCGGGACGCACCCAATTGCGGGGGTCGCGCATCGCTGAGAGCTCCCATCCTTCGAGCTCCTCGACGGCGAGCTCGGTGATGCTGGTGAGCGTGTCCTCCAGGCGCCACGCGAGGTCCTCGGGCGGCTCGACCGGAGCGAGCGCGCGGCGCAGTAGGCCCTCGAGGTGTGGGACGGCCTCACTCATCGCGCGCTCCTCCCGAAGGTGGCAGTGCGGACCCGCCGCCGGTCGGTCCATCGGGCTGGTCGGCGACAAGCCCCTCCAGCTGCTTGATGGCGCGGTGGATGAGCACCTTCGTGGCGCCGTCGGAGCGTCCAAGCGCGCGTGCGATCTCGCGGTTGTCCATCCCGAGAGCGAAGCGCATGATCAACGCCTCGCGACGGTCGTCGGGAAGCTGCTGGACGCCGGTCAGCACACGGCTGAGTTCGTCGCGGTCCTCGACGAGATCCTCGGTCGTGTGGGGCGCGCTCAGCGCGGGGTTGTCGTCGATCGGCGACACCGGCCTGCGCGAGCGATCGCGATAGAGATTCGCGGCGAGATTGTGGGCGATCCGGATCAGCCATGGCCGTAGCGGACGCCCATCGGACTCGCGCTGGGCGCGCTCGAAGTGGCGATAGGCCTGCAGGAAGGTCTGCTCGGTGAGGTCCTCGGCGTCGTGATGGTTGCCGACGCGGTAGTAGGCATAGCTGTAGATGTCGCGCAGATGCGTGCGGTAGAGCTCGGCGAACTCGTCGTCGAGCTGGGCCTTGGGCTTGTGGGCAAGTTGCTCGGCCACTCACCATGCACCCTATCTCCGCCGAGCCATTCCCACTGCAGCGCGATGCGGGCCCAGATTCGCTCGGTCGCGGCGGCGGCCAGGCCCGGCGATGGGTCTGCGAGAGCCGGGAAGCGGACGGGTGCGCCACAGCGCAGGCTGACCTTGCGAGGGCGTACACGCCAGCCGCGGCGCACCGCATCGGTGCCGAGCACTGCTATCGGAACGACCGGCGCGCCGGTTTCGAGCGCGAGGCGACCGACCCCGCGGCGCGGCGCTCCCAGCGGCCCGGTGCGTACGCGGGTGCCCTCAGGGAAGATCACGACGCAATCGCCGCGGCGCAGGATTACGCGAGCGGTCGCCATCGCCTCCGCGTCGCCGGCGCCGCGGTCGATCGGAAAGGCGCCGAGTGCGCCGAGCACCCATGCCTGCCAGCGCTTGGCGAACAGCTCGCGCTTGGCGACGTAGTAGACGGGGCGGCGTGTGAGCGCCCCAATCACAAACGGGTCGAGGAAACTGCGGTGGTTGGCCGCCAGCAGCAGCGGTCCGGAACGGGGGATGTGCTCGGAGCCCTCGCGCCGCAGCCGGAAGTAGATGAGAAACGAGGGCAGCAGGACGATGCGCGCGGCCCAGTAGAGGACGGGGTTCACGCCCCGCGTGAGGGCACGTGCACGAAACCGTTGAAGGGACTCGCGCTCCACGCTCTGGATACCCGCGGATGCGCGGACCGTTACAGTGGAGCGGGATGACGATTGACCGCGCGAAGACGATCCGTGGAGCGCTCGCGGGCGCCTTGGCCGCCGGGGTTTGGGCGGCGCAGATGCCGCTGGACAAGCGGATCTTCGGCAGCGACTTCGACGACGTCGAACTGCTCGGCAAGGCCGTGACCCGCAAGTCCGCATGGCCGCTGGCGGGCTGGGCGCTGCACCTGCAGAACGGAGCCCTGTTCGGAGCGCTCTACGCCAACGTCGCGCCGCGCGCGCCGCTGCCCTCGTGGGCCCGCGGTCCCGTGGCGGCGCTGGGCGAGAATTTCGCGACGTGGCCGCTGGTCGCGGTCGCCGACCGCCTGCACCCGGCGCGCGAGGAGCTGCCGGCGGTGTTCGCGAACCCGCGCGCGCTGGCGCAGTCGACGTGGCGCCACCTGCTGTTCGGCGTCGTGCTCGGCGAGCTCGAGCGACGGCTTAACGCGCCCGAGCAGATCGAGCCGCCGGACTATTTGCGCACGGTGTCCTCAAATGGCCATGGGCGCGTTGAGCATTTGAGCGTCGCTGGCTGAGCCGCGTTCGCGGCGCTTGCTTGAGACGTTTACACCACCTGGGACCCCGAGACAGCCCACGCTGGGTAGACAGATCAAGCGCCTATATTGTAGACTCAGGGCATGAGCACCACTATCAGAGTGAGTGCGCCGACCCGGGATCGCTTCGCCAAGCTGGCGCACGCAACTGGCCGTCCCATGAGTCAACTGGTTGATGAGGCCGCCGATGCGCTCGAGCGGCGCCTGTTCTTCGATCAGCTCTCGGCCCGCTATGAGGTCCTGCGCGCCGACAGGGACGCGTGGAGGGAGATCGAGGTCGAGCGCATTGTTGAGAGCGGCGCGTTGCGCGACCGCTCGTCGTGAGCGCACGCCGCAAGGAGCTGTGGCTGGTCGACTTCGGTGATCCTGTCGGTCGGGAGCAGTCGGGCAAGCGACCGGCCCTCATCGTCTCGGCCGATGCGTTGAACGACAGCCCCGCCGGCGTTGTCGTCGTGGTTCCGATCACGACGACCTATCGCGGCCTACCGTCTCATGTAGAGATCGATCGAGGCAGCTCAGGACTCGACGAGGTGAGCTACGCGAAGTGCGAGGACGTGAAGTCCATCTCCGAGGAGCGCCTGATCGCTCGACTCGGGACCGTCGGTGACGATGTGATGTTCCAGGCCGCTCGCACGCTGCGTTTTCTGCTCGACTTCTAACCCTCGGCGCTACGATGCGAGCGCCACGCCGACGTAGCTCAGCTGGCAGAGCACCGGTTTTGTAAACCGGGGGTCGCCGGTTCGATCCCGGCCGTCGGCTCTGGCCGCATGCCCACGCCGCCCATACTGGCCAGCCAGCCAGTATGATCGCTGGCGACACGAGCGGCGTCGAGGCGCGCCGCAGGCGGCGGCTTAGGACGGAGGTCCGAGATGGAGTCGGTTAGCAGCGATCTGGACACGCGTGAGGTTGGCGGCGGCGGGGATGAGGTTGAGGCTGAGAACCTCACCGCGGTCCGCGTTGGCGGCGACATCGAGGACCTGCTGGTCACAGAGCGCGAGCTCTGGGAGGACGGCCCCCCGCACGAGCTGTTCGCGCGGCTGCGCGGCGAGTGCCCGGTGCACTGGACGAAATCGATCTCCGAATTTCCGGAGGAACCAGGCTTCTGGTCGGTGACGACAGCCGACGACATCAAGACGGTGAGCCGCGACTGGGAGACGTACTCCTCAGAAATCGGCGGCGTGACGGCGGTCAACGCGGTCTTCCCGCTCGAGCTCACGCGGGCGATGTTCATCGGCATGGACCCACCGCGGCACGACCGCGTGAAGGCCCTGTTCCAGGCCGGCTTCACGCCGAAGCGAATCGCGGCGCACGAGCCTGCGATCCGCGAGATCGTACGAGCCGCCCTCGATCGAGTCTCCTCGTCGCAAACCTGTGATCTGGTCACCGACGTCGCCCAGCCGGTCGTCTCGCGCGTGATCGGCAGCTTCATGGGGATCCCCGAGGAGGACGACGCGATCTGGGCGCGCCTGATGAACTCGACGCTCGGCGCCAACGATCCCGACCTCAACCCCGACGGGATCGAGGGGGCGATGGAGAAAGACGTTCCCGAGATCTTCGAGCGCTGCGGGCAGATGATCGCCGCGCGCCGCGAGCGCCCCACCGATGACCTCACGAGCGTGCTCGTGCACTCCGAGGTCGACGGGCAGCGCTTGGAGGAACACGAGATCGTGATGGGCTTTTTCCTACTCGTCGCAGCGGGCAACGACAGCACGAAGGCGACCTACTGCAGCGGCATGCGCGCATTGCTCGAAGACCGCGAGCAGATGCAGACCCTGCTCGAGGATCCCGCGCTCATACCCGCGGCCGTCGAGGAGTCGCTGCGGATGTTCCCCGCGTTCGGCCACTTCCGCCGCACCGCGACCCGCGACACCGAGCTCGGTGGCAAGACGATCCGAGAGGGCGAGAAGGTCGTGATGTGGTACCTCTCCTCCGGCCGCGACGAGTCGCGCTACGAGGACCCCGACCACTTCGATGTCCGCCGCAACCCCGAGCACCAAGCGTTCGGCGCGGGCGGACGGCACTTCTGCCTGGGCACCGCCCTGGCGCGCCTCGAGCTGCGGATCCTCTTCGAGGAGACGCTGGCGCGATTCCCGGAGATGCAGCTCTCGGGCGCGCCAGCGATGGCGATCTCGCCGTTCATCAATCAGCTCAAGGCGCTGCCGGTGCAGCTCGTGCCGTAGCGACTTTGCCGTAGCGACTTGCCGTCGCGGCTTTTGCCGTCACGGCTTTGCCGTCACGGCTTGCCGGTCAGGCGGTCAGTGCAGGAGGTGTTCGAGCACGCTGCCGACTTCGTGAACGACGGTTTTGACGAGCCCGCCGGACTGGCCGCTTTCGGAGGATTCCGAGCCGCTTGACCCACCCGAGCTGCCCGATTCGCTTGGCGCGCTCGGGCTTTCGCTCCCGCTTGAAGTCGAACCGCCGGCCGGTTCGCTGCCGGCCGGCGCCTGTTCGCCGCTGCCCGAGCCTCCGCTGGGCGCCCCTTCGGACCCGCTTCCCGATCCCGAGCCGGCCGCTGAGCCGACGGGACCGCCCTTTGGGGCTTCCGTTCCAGCCCCCGAGCCGGTTTGCCCTTGAGCGCTTGGCGTCGACGAGCCCTCGGTGGTGGTCACGACCTGCTGCGAGGCGCCAGGCGACGTCGGCGCCGAGGACCCGGAGTGGCGTTGAACGACCCCTGCACCGCGCTGTGTCGATCCGCCCGTGCCGCCCTGCCGTGGCTGCCGCTGTGAGCCCGTCAACGCGACGCCCCCACTGCGCGCACCGGCCGCACCGGTTGAGCCCGCGATCCGCACGCGACCATGAGCGTCCGCCGAGAGCCGCGACGAGGACACCGCGGCGGATGCCGCGACGGTCGAGCCCGTCGTAGAAGCTCCCGTCCCGGGGAGCGATCCGGCGATAGCGCCAGGGCGCGGATGGCGGTGGTGGCCGGGGCTCCGCAACTGCACGACCGCGGCTCCGGTGAGCAGCGTGCCCGCCGTCACCGCGGCCACACCACCCTTTACGAGCAGGCCGCCGAGCCCCACCGTGCCGCCGCCGGCTGCAAGTTCGCTGAGCCGTTCGGGCGCCGCGCTCCCCTGATCGGCGCGGCCGGCGATCCAAGCGAGCAGCGGCGGCGGAGTGAGCGCGGTCGTCGCCGTGCGCAGCGTCGCGCGCGCGCGGTAGAGCAGACCGCGGACCGCCCCGTCGCTGATGCCGAGATCGCTTGCGACCTGCTCGTGGCTGTAGCCGCCGACCGCGGTGCGCACGATCACCTCGCGTTGCAGCGGCGGAAGCGCCGCGACCTCCGCGAGCGCTTCGCGCACGACCAGCCCGCGCTCGATGTCCGCCGGGGCACCGCCGACCCTTAATGTCGGATCGGCGACGCGCTCGCGATCGTGTACGGCGTCGCGCACCGCGTTGACCGCCGCGTTGTGCACCACGCGATACAGCCAAGCTTTTATGTCTCGCACTTCCGCCCCGTCGCGCAGCGCGATCCAGGTCTTCAGCAGGGCCTGCTGGAGGACGTCCTCGGTGCGCGCCTCCGGCAGCGACAGTCGCCGGCAGTAGTTCAGCAGCGGCTTGCGATAGCGATTGACCAGCGCCTCGAACGCACGCTCGTGCCCTTCGCGCACGAGACCGAGCAGCCGCTCGTCGGACTGCGTCGCGAGCAGACGGGTTGAGATTCCTGGGCTCATTTGACGGCCATCGGCACGTTCGGGCTCCGAGTCGCGGGCTGCTACGCGGCACCCACCATCCTTATCTACGCATAGGACACCCAGTATGCGTCGACTTCACGCCAGGCTGGACGAAAAGCTGGTGTAGGACGAAAAACTCGTATGTGCCGCTTGAGGACTAGCCCAAAAGGGCGGCTCGGGGCGACCCGCCAGGATGGGCCACCCCGAGCCTTTCGCACACGCGAGACCCGGCCTACCGACGGAGGGATGGAGCGCCATCGGTGACCTCTGAGAGAGGGTCTCTCGCGCAACTTTCTCCTTGGTCCGGTTGAGTCGGACGCCCTATAGACACCCCCCACGAGAAAACATCACGCGCGACTTCACAAACTGCACGAACGCGTGCACCGCATCGATCGCGACGACTCGGGGTTATTGGGCTGAGCTCGCAGGGCACTGGGAGCTCGGGGCCCCGGGCGGGTCGGCCCCGGCGTGCATCTACATCGATTACTCAATCTCTTACTCCCACAAGGAGGGGCGGTCATGCGTCTCAAAAGAGCGGTTTCGGTCTGGGCGGTCGTCGTCTCGTCGCTGGGGCTGTTTGCGACGGGGGCGTCCGCTTTCAGGCATCCAAGTCCACGTGGTCGCTGCCACATCAGGATGTATGTCGTACCCCGGCACATCAGCGCCGGCGAACAGGTAACGATCTTCGGGCGCCTCGTATGCCGCGGCCGCGCAAGCGCCGCCGGCCAGGAAGTGCGCCTCTTCCACCACCTGCGCGGTGTCCCCGGATTCACCTTCGTCCAGAGCACCACGACTGACACGGGCGGCTTCTACCAGTTCCAGAACGCGGACACGCCGGTGCAGACAAGCCGGCTCTTTCATGTCCGCTCACACGGCGCCGAGAGCGCCAACCGGATCGTGCGCGTCGCACCGCAGGTCACGCTTAGCGGGCCGCCGGAAGGCACCCAGATCCTCACCGGGGCTCCCAATCGCGTCACGTTCACAGGCATGGTGAGCCCCGCGAACGTCGGCGCCCGCGTCATCCTGCAGCGCCAGAACGCCCTCACCGGCAGCGAATGGCGCCGAATCGACCTCGGCCGCGTCCAGGCCAACGGGGAATTCTCGATCACACACGCGTTCATCGTGCCCGGCGACGCGAGCCTCAGGGTCCTCGTCCGCAGCCAGGGTCGCGACGTGCCGGGCGAGTCAAACGTCCTCAGCTATGAGATCTCCCAAGCCCAGAACAGCGCGCTGACGATCGAAGCCTCCGCGAACCCGATCTTCTTCGGGCAGTCGGTGGTCATCGACGGAATCCTCGCCGGAGCTACCAGCCAGCCGGTCACACTGCTGGCGCGCACCGCGACGCAGCCGGTCTTCACTCCGGTCGCACAGGCCACGACGGACACCGCCGGCAGGTACTCCTTCCCGGCACAGGCTCCGATCAACAGCACCTTCTACAAGGTCCAGGGCGCCGGAAAGACCTCGGCGGTCCTATTCGAGGGCGTCAAAAACGTGCTCGCCGCCCAGGTCTCGGCGACCTCGATCCAGGAGGGCCAGACGTTGAGCTTCACCGGCAGCGTCGCGCCCAGCCATCCGGGTCATGTCGTCTATCTCGAGCGTCGCAACGCCTCGGGTACCGCGTTCCACGTCGTTCAGATCGGAACGCTCACGGCGCAGTCAACGTTCTCGATCACCTACCAGGTGTACGGCACGGGTTCGCAGGTCTTTCGCATCTACGTACCCGGAGGGCCCGAGAACGAGGGTGCCGCAAGCCAGCTGTTCACAGTTCAGGTCACACCGGCGCCGGCAGGCACGCTGACACCCGAAGCGCCAGGGAACTCGACGCAACCACCCGAAGGATCGGAAAGCGGGGGCGAAAAGAGCTCCAGCGAAGGTGGGGGCTTTGAAGGCCGCGACGAACGGCCGCACGGCCTCGGCCGGCACTAGCGGGCACCGCCACATAGAGCAGCGCCGCATGCGGCCGTCCTCCCTGGCGGGGGCGGCCGCAGCCGCGTGTGGACCGTCTCAGACGGCCACCGCGCGGGTCTGCAGATGTGCGCCGACCTTGCGCTTGACGCGCTGCAACGCGTTGTCGACGGTCTTCGTGTCGCACGCCAAGTGCTCGCCTACCTGCTCGTAGGAGAAGCCGTCGAGGTAGAGCGAGAGCACGCGGCTCTCGAGCTCCGAGAGCGCCGTCGAGAGACAGCCCACGAGCGAGCGCAGCTCCTCGGAGGAGATCACCTGGTTGACCGGGTCGTGCACCGTCGGGCCCGGGATCACCTGGTCGAGCGTCGGCAGGTCTTCGCCGCCCGCCGCGGGCGTCGAGGAGAACGAGACGTACTGGTTTAGGGGCGTGTGCTTGTTGCGTGTCGCGGTCTTCACGGCCGTGATGATCTGGCGCGTGATGCAGAGCTCCGCGAAGTTGCGGAAGCTCGACTCGCGATCGGAGCGGAAGTCGCGGATCGCCTTATAGAGGCCCACGAGGCCCTCCTGGATGAGATCGTCGGAGTCGCCTCCGGCGAGGAAATAGGAGGACGCCTTCAGGCGTACGAAACCGTGATACCGGCGTACAAGACGGTCGTACGCCATGCGATCTCCCTGTTTGGCCAACGCGATCAGGAAACCGTCATCGACCTTGACCTCAGACTGAGGGTTGCTGGAGATACGTGCCACGAGCTAGTCCTTTCCCAGGCTGGGCAGCCCGGATCGCTCAGTGGCGCACTCCTCCCCCGGCGCCAATGCTATGGATTCAACTACAAGGTAAAGCTTAGGTTTAGCGTTATGCGCGCGAGGTTCGCACAGTTATGGAGCGTTGTCAAGGGCCCGGCGACGATTGTGCAAGATCTCGTACAGAAGCGCCGCCGCCGCCGCGCTGACTCCCAGTGAGCCGATCCGGCCGTGCAGCGGCAGCGCGATCAGCTCGTCGCAGGCCGAAGCGACCCGCGGACGCAGCCCAGTGCCCTCGCTGCCCAGGACCACGACGACCCCGCCGCTGTAGTCGGGGGAGTCGTAGCGCACGGGAGCCCTCTCATCGCCGGCCTCGCCGGCGCTCGCGCCATAGCTCCAGCAGCCGGCCTCGCGGGTCGCGAGCAGGAAGTCAGCGAGGTTGCGCACCCGCGCGATCGGCAGATGCTCGACGGCGCCGGCCGAGGCCTTGCAGACCGAGGGCGTCACCTCGGCGGAGCGCCGTTCGGGGATCACGACACCGGCCGCTCCAGCGCACTCGGCCGTCCGGCAGATCGAGCCGAGGTTCTGGGGATCCTGGACCTGGTCGAGCGCGACCAGCAAGGGCGCCTCACCCGCGAGCAGCTTCTCGGCATCGACATAGGGATAGGGACCAGCGCTTGCGCAAAGTCCCTGATGGGCCGAGGAGCCGCAGCGTTGCTCGATCTCTTCCGCCGACGCGCGACGCACCTCGACGCCTCCCAGCCACGGCTCGCGCGCGGCGCCCGCCGTCGCCCACACCTCCCCCACATTCGCCGCGCGGCGGCCCCGCAGAGCCTCCATGACGGGGTTGCGGCCGTAAATGATCACAGCGGGATCAATTCGAAGCCCGCCGCCGCGTCGCGGACCTCCCAGCCCGCGGCCGCGATCTGATCGCGCAGGCGGTCCGCCGCGGCAAAGTCTCGCTCCGCACGCGCACGTTCGCGCTGTAGCGCGAGCTCGTGGACGGCCGCGGGCGCCTGCTCGGTCGCATCTAGCAAGCCGTCCAGGCCGAACACGCCGAGCATCTCGTGCAGGTGGCTGTCCCCGCTCGCGTCCCGCTTGAGACTCGTGGCCTCGCGGATCCACTCATTGAGAACGGCGAGCGCCTGGGGGGTGTTGAAGTCACGAGCAAGCGCCTCGAAGAAGCGATCGCGCAGCGGGTCGAGGTCTTTGGGTGACGCGCCACCGGCCAGGCGCTTGCCGGCCTCACGTATGCGATTGACGTTGGCGCGCGCCTGCTCCAGGACGGCCTCGGAGAACGCGAGCGGCTGGCGGTAGTGGCCACCCAGGAGATACATCAGCACCGTCTCGCGCCCCCACCGCTCGAGCACCTCGTGCAGCAGCGCGATATTGCCGGCCGACTTGGCCATCTTCTCGCCCGTCAGCTGGATCATGCCGTTGTGCACCCATAGCCCAGCGAGCTCCGCGCCGCGGGCCGTGCGCGTTTGGGCGGCCTCGTTCTCGTGGTGGGGGAAAACCAGATCAGAGCCGCCGCCGTGGATGTCAAAGCCGACTCCGAGCAGCCCCTCGGCCATCGCCGAGCACTCGATGTGCCAGCCTGGCCGGCCCGCGCCCCACGGCGAGTCCCACGCGACGTCCTCCCCGGGCTTCTGCGCCTTCCACAGCGCGAAGTCAAGTGGGTCGTCCTTGCGTCCCGCGCCCTCGACGCCCTCGCCCTGGTCCATGTCGTCCAAATGGCGGTGGGAGAGCGAGCCGTAGCCGGGATCGGAGCGCACTCGGAAGAGCACGTCGCGGCGGCGCTCGGCGCCCTCGTCGTACTCCACGACGTAAGCGTGTCCGCGCTCGACGAGGGTCTCGATGTACGCGACGATCTCAGCCATCGTCTCCGACGCCAGCGGCTCGCAGTCGGGGCGGCCGATACCGAGCGCGTCGGTGTCGGCGATATACGCGTCGGTCATCTCGCGCGCCAACCGCTCACTAGGGACACCCGCAGCGTGCGCGGCGGCGTAGATCTTGTCGTTGACGTCGGTGATGTTGACCACAAGCTTCACAGCCAGACCCTCGTGTTCGAGGAAGCGCTTCATCAGGCTGAAGATCACGAACGGACGCGCGTTGCCGATGTGAATGCGGCTGTAGACCGTGGGTCCGCACGCGTAGATGCCGACGCAGCCAACGTCGCGCGGCTTCAGCCCTTGCAGCTTTCCGCTGCGCGTGTCGTGGAGAGTGATCGGCGGGCGCATCGCGCGCCAACCCTAACGGCTGCGCAAGCTCGCTACGGCCAGCGCCGCGACGCCCTCGCCGCGGCCGACAAAGCCGATGCCCTCACCGGTCGTCGCCTTCACGTTGACGCGCTGCGGCGGCAGGCCGAGGGTTCTTGCAAGATTCGCGCGAATCGACTCGCGCGACGGGCCGAGCTTGGGCGTCTCCATCATCACCGTGCAGTCCACATTCACCACTTCCAGACCCGTCGCCACCACGCTCATCACGACCTCCTCAAGCAGTGCAAGCGAGTCCGCATCGCGATAGCGCTCGTCCGTGTCAGGGAACTGCTCGCCGATGTCCCCGAGACCCGCGGCGCCGAGTAGCGCATCGATCACCGCGTGAGTCAGCACGTCCGCGTCGGAGTGCCCATCGAGACCGACCTCGTTGGGAATCTCGACGCCGCCGAGGATCAGCCGACGACCGGCGACGAGCCTGTGGCAGTCGTATCCGATGCCGCTGAGACTCATCGCACCGACGCCTCGATCGGCTCTGCACGGCGCACACGACGCTCGAACACGCACAGCTCGCCGATCCCGAGCTCCTGCAGCAGCTGGAGTGCCTGCTCGTAATCCCCACCCACATCCTCGGGCCGGTGCGCGTCGCTGGAGAGCGCCACCGGAGCGCCCGCTTCGAGGCACATCTCCAGGAACGCGCGCGCCGGATAGATCTCGCGTGCGCGCTTGCGCAACCCCGCCGTTGAGACCTCGATCGCGATGCCCGACTCGGCGATCCCGTCCATCGCGAGCTCGTAGTAGCGGCGCAGGTCGCCTTCGGGACGAGGCCGCGAAGCGCCCCACACCTTCACCAGATCGGGGTGGGCGAGAATGTCGAACAGACCGCTGCGCGCCGACTCGCCAAGCGTTTGGAAGTAGCGCCGCCAGATCTCCTCCGGACTGCGACCGGCTTTCCAAATGCCGTACTCCTCCATGTCGAGCGCCTCGTCGCGCAGAAAGTGCACGGATCCAACGACGTAGTCAAGATCGTGAGCCTCAAGCAGGCTCGCCATGCGATCCTCTGTGCCCGGCACGAAGTCAGCCTCGACGCCCAGCCGCAGGTCGGTCTGCTCGCGCACGAACTCGCAGTAGGACTCGAGATCGTCGTGCGCGAATTCCTGCCACAGCGGATGCTGCCACACCGCCAGTGCGTCGCGGAAGCGGTAGATGTGCTCGGAGACCCCCAGCTCGGCGATGCCACACTCGCTCGCGACTTCGCGGTAGCGCTCGACGTTGGCCGCGGTGAAGTACGCCTCCGGGGTCGCGGAGAGCTCGTCGGGGCGCAGATGGAGGTGGTAGTCGGTGAGCATCTGATCGGTCAGGGGCACGGCCCGCGCTGATTCAAGCAGGCCGGCGCGCGAGCAGCAGTTCTGCCACCGCGAGGTCCAGTGCGGTTGTCACCTTGAGGTTCTCGCGTGGGGCCTCCACGACAACAACCGAGCCCCCCATGCGCTCGATCAGCCACGCGTCGTCGGTCGCGCTGGCGAGAACCTCATCGGATACGTCGAGGGCGCGTTCCAACGCGCCGCGGCGAAACACCTGAGGAGTCTGCACCGCCCACAGCTCCGAGCGATCGAGGGTCTCAAGCACACGACGGTCGTGCCCGGCGCGCTTGACGGTGTCCGTCACTGCCGCCGCCGCGATCGCCGCGTCTGGGGCCGTCTTGACAGCCGCGCTGGACCCCGCTTCCCCAGCGTCGGGTACCCCATCGACCGCCGCGAGCACGCGCATGGCCAACTCCGGGGTAAGCAGTGGCCGCGCCGCGTCGTGCACCAGTACCGGCTCGGAGTCCGGCCCCGCACCCGCCGCGCGCAAAGCGAGGCGCACCGACTCTGAGCGCACCGCGCCGCCGGGCACGCCGATCGTCCCCTCCGGAGCGCTCGCGCCAGCGGGCAGGGCGACGACGATCCGCTTGACCGCGGCGACCGTGCGCAGCGCGTCGACGCTCCATTGCAGCAACGGCCGGCCCGCGAGCTCGACGAGCGCCTTGGGGCCCTCCACCCCCAGGCGCTCGCCGCGGCCAGCGGCGACGATCAGAGCGACCGCCAAGAACGACTACTCGGCCAGCGCGAGGTGGCTGGAGGCCGAGTTGGCGAGCAGCTCGTCGAGGTAGCTCTCAGCCTCTTCCTCGTCCTTGTCCAGCGCATACATCAGCTCTGAGGCGAGGATCTTCTTGGCGCGCGTGAACATCTGCTTCTCGCCGGTCGACAGACCCTTTTCGGTCTCCCGCAGCGCGAGGTTGCGCACGACCTCGGCGAGCTCGTAGATGTCGCCCGTCTTGATCTTGTCGCGGTTGTGCTTGAACCGTCGGTTCCAGTTCTTGGGCATCTCGGAGACTTCGTCTTGCAGAACTCCCAGCACCTTCTGCACGGTCTCCTCGTCGATCACCCGGCGCAACCCCGCAAGGCCAGCGTTCTCGGTCGGCACCTTCACCGTCATGTCGTTGTGGAGGATCTTGATCGTCAGGTACTCGCGACATTCTCCGAGCACCTCCATCTCCTCCTTCTTGAGGATCTTGCCGGCGCCGTGGTGGGGATAGACCACGTGATCGCCCAACTCGAACTCGATGCACTCGATCTCTGTAACGACTTCGAGATCCTCGATCAACTCGGCGTCAATTGTCTCGGGGGGAATGATGGTCCTCCTTTGTTCTGGCCGACCAGGGGACGGCGTTGACTTCAGTTTTCAGCCGCCCGCGACTCACGTCTGCAGGTAGCGGTCCACGAGATTGATCTCCTGCAGGCGGCGAAGACCCTCGCGGATGTCCTTCGCGCGTATCTCCCCGACGCCCTCTACGGCCTCGAGGTCGGGGTCGGTGGCGGCTAGCAACTCGTCCAGTCCACCGAACTCCCTTACGATCTCACCGACCACCAGTTTCGGCAGCCTTGGTATGCGCGCCAGGATGCGATATCCGCGCGGCGACACCGGATAGTCGAGCGTATTGAGCTTGCGGTCGTACCCGAGCAGCTCCGCGAGGCGGCCGAAGTCGAGCAGGTCCTGGTGGGCGAGGCGCCCGACCTGGTCGAGCGCCGACGCGAACGCCTCGTCTGAGTAGGCCGCAAGATAGTCCTGCACAAGCGCAGACTTTTCGGCGGCAGTGCCCACCATCGTCTCCTCGAGCTGCATCTCGATCAACCGGCCCTCGGTGCCGAGCTCGACGATGTAGCGCTCGATCTCGACCGCCATGCGCGTCACGAGCTCTGAGCGCTGCAGCACCGTGAGTACGTCGTGCAGCGTCACGCCGCCCTCGAACTCCAGGGCCGTGAGGCGCGTCGAGACCTGGTCGAGACGAGTGCGGTACTTGTCGAGCGTCGCCAGCGCCTGGTTGGCCTTGGCGAGCACCACCGGGATGTCCTCGAGGATGCACTTCGTGCCGTCCACGTACAACGACACCACCTCGCGGCGCTGGGAGATCGCGATCACGAGCGCGTCGGTCTGCTTGGACACACGCTCCGCCGTGCGGTGACGGGTGCCGGTCTCGTGCGAGAGGATCGTCGGATCCGGCATCAACTGGACGTTCGCCATCGCGATCTTCGTCGCGTTCGCGTTGAGAATGATCGCGCCGTCCATCTTCGCGACCTGGTAAAGAAACGCCGGCGTGTAGTCGATGTCGAGCTTGATTCCCCCCGAGAACAGGAAGCTGATCTCGTCCGGCTCGCCGATCACAATCAACCCGCCCGTGCGCGCGTTGAGGATGTTCTCCATCCCGTCACGCAGCGCGGTCCCCGGCGCGACCATCTCCAGGGCCTTCATCAACCCAGGCTCCGGGCGTGCTTCGGTATCGAAATCTTCCCCGGATCGTGGTGGCACTAACTAGGATTTTAGGGCATTTAGCCGCTCTTTAGCGCCACCCTGGACGCCTTAACCACTGTGACGGCGCGACCGGTGCCAGGTCAGGCCGCCACGCGCGCCCGCCGGGCAGGAGCTGGCCCCAATGCAAGCGTGAGCGCGTCGCGCAGCGTGCCCGCCTCGCACGCCCCCGCGCCACTGCCGGCGGGAGCCAAGACATCCCGCAAACCATGCCGCGCCGCCTCCTGCAAGCGCCGCTCTGGATGCCCCACCCAGCGCAGCTCACCGGTGAGCCCGAGCTCACCGAAGCACGCCCGCGGCGCCTCGCGCAGCGGCACTCCGCGGCTCGCGCTCGCCACCGCCAGCGCGACCGCGAGGTCCACACCGGGCTCGTCCACCCGCACTCCTCCGACGACGTTCACGAATACGTCGGCGGCTCCGGTACCAACCCGCCCATGGCGCCCGAGGATCGCGAGCACCAACGCCAGGCGGTTGCGATCGAGGCCCGACGCCACGCGCCGCGGCTGTTCGAGCTCAGACGGCGCCACGAGCGCCTGTACCTCGACGAGCAGAGGTCGTGAGCCCTCCATCGCGGCGAGCATCACGCTGCCCGGAGCGCGCGTCGCCTCAGCGACAAACCGCGCCGAGGCGTCGAGCACCTCGACCAGGCCGCCCTGGCGCATCTCAAACAGCCCCGCCTCGTTGGTCGAGCCAAAGCGATTCTTGAGCGCGCGCAGCTCGCGATACGGACGCTCACGCTCACCTTCGAACTGCAGCACACAGTCGACCAGGTGCTCAAGCACGCGCGGACCCGCCAGCGCACCGTCCTTGGTGACGTGCCCCACAAGGACCGTCGCGATCCCGCGCGCCTTCGCCAGCTCCATCAGCCGCACCGCGACCTCGCGCACCTGTCCCACCGATCCCGGGGCCCCTCCAAGCTCCCCCGAGCGCAGCGTCTGCACGGAGTCGATCACGCACGCCTGCGGCGCCTGCTCCGCGAGCACCTCGAGCACGACGTCGAGGTCGGTCTCCGCCAGGATCGGCACCCGCAGCGCCGGATTCCCAGGCAGGTTCGGGTCGGCGGGCTTGAGATCGAGCCGCTCCGCGCGCAGTCTGACCTGCTCGGCGGACTCCTCGGCGCTCACGTACAGCGTGCGCCGCCCCGCACCCGCGAGGTGCCCGAGCACCATGTTCGTCAGCGTCGACTTGCCGATCCCAGGCGCCCCGCCGAGCAGCACCAGCGAGCCCGGCACGAGCCCCCCGCCGAGCACCCGATCCAGCTCGCCGACACCCGTCGACAGACGCTCAACGGGTGCCGCGCCGATCTCTCCGAGCGGTGTCGGCGCGATCGCCTCACCCCGCCCGCTCGCACGTGAGGAGCCCGCGGCGCGCGTCGCGCCTCGGGCCGCCGTCGGAGCCGGCGCGCGCTCCTCGACAAGCGTGTTCCACTCGCCGCAGTCCGGGCAGCGACCGTGCCACTGAGCCGACTGCGCGCCGCACTGCGAGCAGACATGAATCGACTGGATGCGCGCCACGCCCCGCAGCCTACGCGGCGCTGGGGACGGCCTACTCGGAGTCCGCGGACTCCTCGGGCTCGGGCGGCTGCTGCCCCTCGCCTTCACCCTCCA
>DASXOX010000052.1:0-4151 GCA_036493975.1 Solirubrobacteraceae bacterium | reverse complement strand
CACGACCGGCAGGGCTGCCGGCTGGACGGTCGCGGGCTCACCAGCGCTTATCAGGTATGCCGACGATCTGGTGCGCCACGAGGCGCCATACGACCGGGCGGAGATGAAATGACTCCGCCGTGAGCCTGTCGCAGCAGGCTCGTGAAGATGGGGGAAGCCTGACCTTGGAGATGCGAGGGAGGGCGGGAGCAGCCCCGACAACGACGGGACAGGCCGGTACTGCCAGACGGCCTGGGTCCGGCAATCGAGACGAGAAGGTGTAACGAGAGTGAACCAGTGGCAAAGCCCCGTAAGCGGCGTACCGGCCCCAAACCTGGCGGACATGGGTCGGTCAGCAGCGCGCGCCCACCGAGCAGATCGTGGTGGGCGACTCCGAATGCCGGGAGAAATCGCCGGCCCGGAGGTCATGGTGAAGGTCTGCGGCGTAGCCATGGCGAGGCTGCCGGGGCATAGCTGGTCGCCTACCTCGACAACCGGTCGCATGAGTGAACGTGGGAACCGTCTCGGGTCGCCCTCCTGGTTGGCCAACCAGGTCGCCAGTGGGCAGGTCCATCGTCGACTGATGACCCGAAGGCGGGACGGAGCCTCCGTACTAGTCGTGGGAGTCGCGACCCACCAGGGAGGACGGGAAAGCCGTCCGCAGGGCAATATGTCGCGCGCGACATATCGCCCTCTATGTTGCGCGAGGAAATATGTTGCGTTGCCGCGTGAGGGTTTGTCGATCGGTGGAGATCGGGCTCGTCGGCGCGACATATTTGTGGGGCTAGAGGCTCTCGAGGAACGCGAGTAGCCGGTCTGGCGGGCGGTAGCGCCCGGGTTTGGCGTTGGTGGGTGTGGTGCGGTCAAGCGCGCGTCGCTTGAGTTCCATGTCGGCGTGCAGGTATTTGTTGGTGGAGTCGAGCGACTCGTGACCTAGCCAGAGCGCGATGGTTGCCGTGTCGACCGGCTCTGGAGCGCGCAGCAGCCGCATCGCCGCGGTGTGGCGCAGCACGTGCGGGGTGATGTTTTTGCCCGCGAGGGACGGGCAGCGCTGTCGGGCTGTGTCGGTGTGTTTGACGACCAGCCGCCAGATCCCGGCGCGCGTCAGGTGCCCGCCGCTGCGGCTGGGGAACAGCGGGCCGGCGGGGTCACCGCCGAGCTCGCGCAGCCACACGCGCAGCACTTGCCTGGCGGTGCGGCTGAGCGGCGTGCACCTTTCCTTTCTGCCCTTGCCTTCGCACCTGACCCAGCCACTGCTTAGGTTGAGATCTTGGCGGTGCAGGCTCGCGAGCTCGGAGGCTCTGAGCCCGGTCTGCGCGGCGAGCAAGAGTAGCGCGTGGTCGCGCCGTCCGGTTGGGGTGGAGCGGTCGGGCGCGGCTAGGAGCGCGTCGATCTCGGGCTCGGTGAGGTAGGTGATCAGCGTCGACGCGTAGCGCTTCTCGGGGATCGCGAGCACGCGCGCGATCTGCTCTGCGCACTCCGGCGCTTTCAGCGCGGTGTAGTGGAAGAACGAGTGGATCGCGGTCAGCCGCGCGTTCCTGGTCCTGACACTGTTTGAGCGCTCGTTCTCCAGATATGAGAGGAACGCGGTGATCCTGGCCGTGTCTAGATCCTCGAGCTGCAGCTTCGACGGTGTCTTCCCGGTCTGCTCGTGGAGGAACGTCAACAACAGCCGGAAGCTGTCGCGATATGAGGCGATCGTGTGCGGGCTGGCGTCGCGCTGGCGGGCGAGGCGCTCGGTGAAATACGCCTGCAGCAGCGGCGCGAGCGCGCTCATCGGCCACCCCTTCGCTGACGCGGCCGGGTTGGTCGTGACCTCCACCTTCGCTGAGAGGCCGTCGGGTGTGCGTGCCCGTTCGTGGACGCTGGAGAGACCGGCTCCTCCCATGTCCGCTCGAGCCGCTCGGCGGCCAGCGCCAACAGCTCCGGTGCGCCCTCGAAATACCAGTATGTGTCGGCCGGGTCGACGTGGCCCAGCACCGTGGCGAGCAGCGGCAGCTGCGCTTCGACGTCGTCGGCCTCGCGATACCAGCCCAGCAGCGTGCGCAAAACGAACGTATGGCGGACGTCGTGCAGACGGGCTTGACGCCCGAGCGTTTCCCTGTCTAGGCCGGTCGCGCGGCGGAGCTGGTCAAACCACCTCCACACGTGGTGCCGACTAGGTCGTCCTCCCCAACCTGCGAGGAAGAAGGCGGTGGGGTCATTGGGATGCGGGCACAGCTGATCGCGTGCGCGGGCATAGCGCTCGAGCGCTTGGACGGTGCTCGGGTGAAGCGGGATCTCGCGGGAGCGGCCGTTCTTGCCGCGGCGCACGGTGAGCCTGCCCTCGCCCAGCTCCACGTCGGGACGGTCAAGCGCGCACGCCTCTGACACGCGCATGCCCGTGACCGCCAACAGCCCGATCAGCGCCTCGCAGCTGGCGGCGCGAAGCGGCGAGCGCGTCGATCGCGCGGCGTGCATCAGCGCCTCAATCTCTGCCTCGGAGAACAGGTAGGGGATCACGCGGCGGAACTTGGCCGGCAGCAGGTTGGTCGGCGGCACCTCATGCCGAGCGTCGAACGCCAGCAGGTAGCGGGCGAAGCCGCGCACGATCGCCAGCCGTTGATGCCACCACACCACGCTCGCTTGCGCTGGCTGCATCGCGAACTCCAGCGCCAGCTCGATGGTGATCAGCGACTCCCCGCGCTGCTTGAGTAACTCGGTGAACTGCGGCAGCACGCGGCCGTGCTCGATCAGCTTGTACCCGAGCGCACGGCGCATCGCCAAGTAGTCGTCGACTGCCTGTCTGAGCGGGATCATCGCTCGCTCCCCGGCCACGGCAGCGCCAGCCGCGACAGCGCTTGGCGGTCGACCTTGGCATACAGCGCCGTCGTGCGGAGGTCCTGGTGGCGCAGCACCTGGCCGATCTCGACAAGACCCGCGCCGCGCGACAAGAGCTCTGAGGCGACGGTGTGGCGCAGGCGATGAGCCCCGACCCGCGCGATGCCCGCCCGCTTGCACGCGCGCTTCACCACATCGCTGACGTTTCCGGGCGAGAGCCTCGTCAGCGGCGCGTGCGCGTGCAGGAACACCGCTCGGCCGAACCCGCCCGGGCGACCGTGACGCAGGTAGTCGGCGAGCGCCTCACCGACATCAGATGGCAGCGGGAGGCGATCGATCCGAGAACCCTTGCCGCGAACCACCAACTCGCTCGCGCGCCAGTCGACCTCCTCGAGGTCTAACCCGGCGACCTCGCCGCAGCGCAACCCCAGCCGCGACAGCAACGAGACGATCGCGTAGTCGCGACAGCCGACCGGCGTGGAGCGATCACAGCTGTCAAGCAGCAACCTGACCTGCCCGGCCGCGATCCCGCGCGGGAGATCCTCCCGCCGGCAGGCGACCGACGGCACCGACGCCGCCAGCGGCTCGGCGATCACCTCCTGCGCGTACAGAAACCGCAGCAGCGCACGCAACGCGGACACCATCTCCGCCGACCGTGCAGAGCGCCGGCGCGCCTCGCGCAACACGAACGTGTTGACCTCGCCCCCCGACAGGCGAGCCAGATCATCAGCCAGCGGCTCTGAGCGCCCGGACAAGAACAGTCGCGCGACCGGCTCATACAGCCCGACCGTTCTGGCCGCGACCCCGCGCTCCTGGAGCAGATAGCGGCGAAACTCCGCAAGCAGATCGTCCACCGGCGACGGGACGGCGTCGTCAGCCGGCAGCATGCCGAGGCCGTCCAGGTAGCCCAACAACCGGCGCAGGCTCAGCGGCGAGAGACTCTTGCGATACCCCTCCCGGCGACGCCAGACGAAATAGCGCTCCAGGTTCGCCGGCGTCAACCCGGCGAGCTCGAGCCGCTCGGCCTCCATCCACCGGCTCACATGGGCAAGCAGATACAGCTGCTCCTGCGCTCGCCAAAGCGAATAACCCCGCTCGATCAGATCGACCCGAAAACCATCAGCGAACCTCGCCAACGGCCCACTCACCACCACACGCTCGGGCGCGGGCTGCTTGGACATGAATGCCTCCTCACAACGGATTGACAAGGAGGCAGGAGTCGATCAAGCCAACCGAAATATGTTGCGCTCACGCCCAGCCAGCAACCGAGCAGCCCACCCCGCGCGCCGCCCGCGAGCGCGATCCATCACCCAGCGCAACATATTTCCTCGCGCAACATAGAGGGCGAAGGG
>DASXOX010000051.1:0-5723 GCA_036493975.1 Solirubrobacteraceae bacterium | reverse complement strand
GCGTACGCGCGCGAGCATCCACGCGACATCCTCCGGGTCAAAGCCCTCGTCGGCGCCGCCGACGCCCGCCGCGACGACCATGCGCTCGAAGCGCTCGTGTGCGAGCAGCTCGCGCAGCGCGTGGCGCACGGTGCGGCCACGCTCGATCCGCGCGTCGACAGGGACATGCGCGCGCGCCGCACGCTGCTCGATCGCCTCCAGCAGGCTCAACGCGAGCTCGGACTCGCCGCGCAGCGGCACCTGCACCGCGAGGCGCAGCGGCACGAGCGCCAGATAGACCGGCATCAGCGTCGCTTCCTCCGCGCGCGCGAGCCGTAGCGCCGCCGCGAGCGCGGGCTCGGAGAGACCCTCCCCAGTGAAGGGAAACGCGATCCGCCGCACGCGTACACCACTGCGCAGTGCTCGTCTCCGCCGCCCGTGTTCGAGCGCAATTGCCACCGCAAAGCCACCGGCCAGAGCGAGCGCGATCAGCGGCGCCGCGAGCACGCTCACGGCTCGTCGCTTTCCGCCGCGGGATCTGTCGCGGCTCGCAATGTGCGGTCCGCGACGATCCTCAGATCTACGCCGGGCAGCCCGCGCAGCAGGCGAAATGGAAGAGCGGGCTGAGTCAGCCGCCGCCAGGCGCCCCGCGGCTTGGGCGTGCCCATCAGCATGTACGTCGTCCCGCGTGCGCGCGCAACACGGATCGCGACCTCCGCCACGTCGTCGCCCTCTTCGAGCAGCAACTGGGCGCCCAGCACCGATGCCAGGCGCCGCAGCGCCTCCAGCTGCTCGCGTTCCTCGGTACTCGGCTCGGCGCCCGGGTTGCGCACGACGAGCAGGTCGAGGTCCGCGCCGAGACGCTGCGCCGAGCGCCACGCGCGGCGCACGACGCGCTGGGAGCGCGGCGTCGGCGTGATCAGCGCCAGCAGCCGCTCGGAGATCGCCTGCGGGGCCGCGCGCGCAAGCAGACGATCCTCGCGGCGACCGCTCGGAGCGCCGCGTCCGCGTCGATCGATCTCGACCCCCTCCGCGACCTGGCGCAACGCCGTCTCACGCAGCGCCGCAAGGTTCTCGATCTTGAAGAAGTTGCCGAGCGCCGCCTGCACACGCTCGGGCGGATAGACCTTGCCCGCTCGCAGTCGCCCGATCAGCGCCTCCGGCGTCACGTCGACGAGCACCGTCTCGTCCGCCTCTGAGAGCACCGCGTCGGGGATCGTCTCGCGCACTCGCACACCCGTGAGTTGGGTCACCTGATCGTTGAGGCTCTCCAGATGCTGCACGTTGACCGTGCTGAACACGTCGATGCCCGCGGCCAGCACATCGCGCACGTCTTCGTAGCGCTTCTCGTGCTCGACCCCCGGAGCATTGGTGTGCGCGAGCTCGTCGATCAGGCACAGCTCCGGCGCGCGTTTCAGTACCGTCGGCAGGTCCATCTCCTCGATCCCCGTCTCGCGGTAATGCACGCGCCGGCGCGGCAGGACCTCCAGCCCCTCCGCCTGCGCCACAGTCTCGGCGCGCCCGTGCGGCTCCAGGTAGCCGACGACCACATCGCGGCCCGCCTCAGCCTCGGCCTGGCCCTCCTGCAACATGCGGTAGGTCTTGCCGACTCCCGCCGCCATCCCTATGAACACCTTCAGATGACCGCGCTCGGGAGCCATCGCTGCATTCTCCCCGGGCTGCTCCGCGAAGGCATCCTGGCCCCCGGACTAGCCCCCGAGCAGGTTGTGGACGATCAAGTCGATCAGCTTGATCCCGATGAACGGCGCCACGATCCCGCCGGCTCCGTAGATCAGGAGGTTGCGCCGCAGCAGCGCGCTCGCGCCGATCGGGCGGTAGCGCACACCGCGCAGCGCGATCGGGATCAGCAGCGGGATCACAATCGCGTTGAAGATGATCGCCGAGATGATCGCCGACTGCGGTGTGCCGAGGTCCATCACGTTCAGCACGTGCAGCGGGCCCTTGGATTCACCGGACGCGGCGTAGGTCGCGATGAACACCGCGGGCAGGATCGCGAAGTACTTGGCGACGTCGTTGGCGATCGAGAAAGTCGTAAGCGCGCCACGGGTAATCAGGAGCTGCTTGCCGACCTCGACAATCTCAATCAGCTTCGTCGGGTTGGAGTCCAGATCGACCATGTTGCCCGCCTCGCGCGCGGCCTGGGTGCCGGTGTTCATCGCCACACCCACGTCGGCCTGCGCGAGCGCCGGCGCGTCGTTGGTGCCGTCGCCGGTCATCGCCACCATCCGCCCCTCGCCCTGTTCCTCTTTGATCAGCGCCAGCTTGCGCTCGGGGGTCGCTTCGGCGAGGAAGTCGTCCACGCCCGACTCCTGCGCGATCTTCGCCGCCGTCAGACGGTTGTCGCCGGTGATCATCACCGTGCGGATGCCCATCGCGCGCAGTTGGTCGAAGCGCGCCGCCATCCCCTCCTTGATCGTGTCCTTCAGGTAGACCACGCCCAGCACCTGGCTGTCGCGCGCGACCGCCAGCGGCGTGCCGCCTTCGCCTGAGATCCGATCGAGCGTGACCTTCAACTCCGGCGGCGCTTGCCCGCCTTCGCGCTGCACGAACTCGATGATCGCGTCGCCCGCGCCCTTGCGCAGCTGCTGGCCGTCGAGATCCACGCCGCTCATCCTCGTCTGCGCGGTGAAAGGCACGAAATCGGCGTGCAGCGTCGCCATGTCGTGCTCGCGGATCCCGTACTGCTTGGCGAGCACCACGATCGAGCGGCCCTCGGGGGTCTCGTCCGCCAGCGAGGAGAGCTGCGCGGCGTCGGCGAGCTCGGCCTCCGGCACACCCGGCATCGGGATGAACTCAGAGGCGACACGGTTGCCGATCGTGATCGTCCCGGTCTTGTCGAGCAGCAGCACGTCGACGTCGCCCGAGGCCTCCACCGCGCGGCCCGACAAGGCCAGGACGTTACGGCGCACCAGGCGGTCCATCCCCGCGATCCCGATCGCGCTCAGCAGCGCCCCGATCGTCGTCGGGATCAGCGCGACCAGCAGCGCGATCAGCGTCGTCTCCGAGATCGAGGTCCCCGCGAACAGGCCGAACGGGCGCAGCGTCGCGACAACGATCACGAAGATCAGCGTCAGCGCCGCCAGCAGGATGTTGAGCGCGATCTCGTTCGGCGTCTTGCGCCGCTCGGCCCCCTCGACGAGCGCGATCATGCGATCCAGGAAGGAATGTCCGGGCTCCTGGGTGATTTCCACGACGACCTCGTCGGAGGTCACGCGCGTGCCGCCGGTCACCGCGCTGCGGTCTCCACCGGACTCGCGGATCACCGGCGCGGACTCGCCCGTGATCGCGGACTCGTCGACCGTCGCGATGCCCTCGATCACGGTCCCGTCGCCGGGGATCAGCTCACCGGCCGTGACGACCACGACGTCACCACGCGTGAGCTCGGAGGCAGCCTTCGTGGACCCATCGCGCATACGCGCCACGGTCTCCTTGCGCATCGTTCGCAGGGTGTCCGCCTGCGCGCGGCCGCGCCCCTCGGCGAACGCCTCCGCCATGTTCGCGAAGATCACCGTCAACCACAGCCAGATCGCGATTGTGAACGTGTACCACGCCGGCTCGTGCCCCCCACCTAGGGGCTTACCGCCGCCGGCCTGGATGAACCAAGTGATAGTCGTGATCAGCGCCCCGATCTCCACGACGAACATCACCGGGTTGCGCAGCTGCACGCGCGGGTCGAGCTTCAGCAGGCTGTCGATCAGCGCGCGACGCACGATCTCCGGCTGAAACAGCGAGATCGCGCGGCGCTCGGAGGGAGCCACAGGAGGCGAGGGAGCAGCAGTGGTCGACATCAGCGTCCTCCGGTAGCGCGGTCGAGGGCGAGGTTCAGTTCGAGCACGTCGACGCCCGGTTCGCCCGAGAAGCCCAAGCCGCGCCCGTGGGTGTACGCGGCGATCAGGGAGTTCACCCGCGCCAGCGGCAGGCGGCGCACGGCCGCGATCCTGTGAGCTTGGATCCACGCGTTCGCCTGTGAAATCTCGGGGTCAAGATTCGAGGCCGACGTGTTGATCGCATCAACCGGCACCTGCGCGACCGTCAGCGACGGGTCGTATGGCTTCTCCAATTCGAGGTACGCCTTCAGGTTTTCGGCGTCGGCTTCCTCAGTGTTCCTGCCGTTGGGGCCACGGTTGGAGAAGGCGCTGGCCGCCGCGTTGTAGGGGCCGCCTTCCGTGGCCGACGGGCGCGACTGGAAGTAGCGCTTGTCCGGTGCGGTGACGATTTCTTCTTCCTTTTCTTCCGGCTTGCCGTTCTTGCCGATCACGGGAACCGCGAAGCTCTGACCGATCAGCTTCGAACCGACCAGCTTCCCGCCCATGTGAATCTGCTCTCCGTTGGCGGCACCAGGAAAGGCGACCTGGCCGATGCCGGTGATGACCAGCGGGTAGACGATCCCCAGCAGAACTGTGAACACGAGCATTGCGATGACGGATGTGATGGCGTCGCGCTTCATCTCAGTAGAGGTGTCCGGTCAGGCCCTGCACGATCGGGCCGAGCAGCATCGCGGGGAAGAACGTGAGCGCGCCGACGAGCACGACCACGCCGATCAGCAACACCGCGAACGTCGGGTTGTCGGTGCGCATCGTGCCGAGGCCCGCCGGGCTCACCTTCTTGCCTGCCAGAGCCCCCGCGACCGCGAGCACGAACAGGATCGGGACGTAGCGCGCGAACAGCATGTCGAAACCGCCGAGCAGATCCGCGAAGGTGACGCCGTGGGCGCCGAGGTTGCCCGCGTTCGGCTGGATGAAGCCGGTGTAGCCCGCGAACGCCGAGCCGTTGTTGTTGGCCTGGGAGAGGTAGGCGTAGAAAGACTCGGAGAAGCCCTGCGGCCCCTTGCCGGCGACTTCGGAGATAGAGGCCTTTCCGGCTTGCGTGGCGGTCGCCATCGCCGTACAGAACAGCGCGGCCAGCGGCGTGATCAGGATGCCGAGACCCGCGAGCTTGATCTCCTTGGCCTCCAACTTCTTGCCGAGCCACTCCGGCGTGCGTCCCACCATCAGGCCGCCGATGAACACCGCCAGCAGCACGTACAGGAGCATCGAGTACAAGCCCGTCCCCGTCCCGCCGAAGATCACCTCGCTGGCTGAGAGGTTGGCCATCGGGACAGCACCGCCGATGCCGGTGAACGACTCGATCGCGCTGTTCACCGCACCGCACGAGGTGACCGTCGTGACCACGTCGAACAGCGCGGAGCCCGCGATCCCGAAGCGCTGCTCCTTGCCTTCCATGTTGCCGCCGCCCGAGCCGTGAAATGCCGCCGTGTGCAGCCCCGCGGCGTGCTGCGCGGGTGAGCCATGCGCCTCGGCGATGTAGGCGACGGTCGCCGCACCGAGGAACATGAACATCATCACGCCGTAGATCGCGTAACCCTGCCGGCGGTTGCCCGCCATCCGGCCGTAGGTGAACACGAGTGCCGCCGGGATGATCAGCACGAGCAGCATCTCGAAGAAGTTGGTGAACCCGTTGGGGTTCTCGAACGGGTGCGCGGAGTTGACGTTGAAGAAGCCCCCGCCGTTGGTGCCGAGCTCCTTGATGACCTCCTGCGAGGCGACCGGGCCCATCGCGATCGTCTGCGGCAGCCCCGTCAAGGTGTGAACTGTGAGGTAGCTGGAGAAGTTCTGGATCACGCCCTGGGAGATCAGGATCACCGCCCCGATCACACTGATCGGCGCGAGCACGTAGAGCACCGTGCGCACGATGTCCTGCCAGAAACTGCCGATGCCCTTGCC
>DASXOX010000050.1:0-3654 GCA_036493975.1 Solirubrobacteraceae bacterium | reverse complement strand
GGTGCACGCGAGCGCGCGCGAGGTGACGGCCGAGCCCGCGCGAGAGCTCGTCGACCAGGCACTGAAGCGACTGATACAGAACGCTCCCCCTGCTCCCGAGGGCCTCCCGGCGGTCTCATGCGATAGCCCGACCAGCCCCTCGCCGGGGTTGCTCGCGTCTTGGCTTGAGACGGTCGATGAGTGCCGCCCCGGCCCGGCACGCGCCGCGTTGCTGGACGGCGGGCTGCGGCTCGGGCTCATCGGCTGCAACGTCGCGCTCGACCGTCGCGTGGCGGGTGCGATCAGCGACGCGATCGGCACCCCCGAGGTGGCGGCGACACTCACGCGGCTCGCTGCAGGGCAGCGCCACGCCGACATCGTCGAGGAGGTGATCGCCCGGCTCGCACGTGAGGCGTTCGCCGACGAACGCGCGATGCCGCGGCTGCGCAACGTCCTTGCCGACCCCGCGCTGGGCGATGCGACCCGGCGTCTGGCGGCACGCGCAGGCGAGTTCGACGAGCGGGCCGTGTGGGAGCGCCTGCGTGTCGAAGCGGACCCCTCGACACTCTCCGATGCGCTGGCGACGCTTGTGCCGATCGCCGAGCGGGCCGGCAGGAGCAGCGAGGTAAAGCGCCTGTTTGGTCCCGACGGTCCCGTCGGCCCAGAGGACCACGCCGTGCTGCTGCGGGCGTTCGTGCACGCCGGTGTCGGCGCTCCCGAGGAGGACATCGACGCGTCCCTGGCGGCGCTCGCGCAAATGCCGCTCACCGATGCCTCGCGTGGGCACGCTCTGGTGAGCCTGCTGCGCTCGACAGCGCCCCGCAGACGGCTGCACGAGGACCCAGTGTTCCTCGCTTGGGCGGCAGCGTGCAATCGGCCGCGGGCGAACTTCGATGAGTGGTGCGAGGGGGTTGCCGACGCCGCTGCCGCCCCCGCCGACCGGCTGCCCGATGAGCGCTTCCGGGAGCTGTGGGAACTCGCCGGCGCCGTCGCCGTTGCGAGCCTTGACTTCCCGTCGGCACAGAACCCCGGCGAGCAACGATACGGGGGCAACCAGCCCGGCTCGGAGGCTGAGCGCCCCTATCACCCGATGGCGGACTACGTCGCTGGGATGCATAGACTTGCCCGGGCGTTCGGGCGACACTGGCCCGAAGCGGTCGCCAGGGCGCTCGAACTCGAGCTCTCCAAAGGCCGCGACAAAGCCTGGTTCGGCGCGACGGCGTTCCTAGCCTGGAGGGCGCTTCCCGCCGAGACGGGGGACCTGCTCGAGACAGCGCTCCCCGAAGCGATCGAAACGCTCAGCTCCCGGCGTATCCAGGCGATCGAAGCGCTCCTTGGCGATCGCGAGCAAGCGGAGTGGGCGCGATGGCTTGCGCGCCACCCGCCCCGCCCGCGCGCTGGCGGCACCGTCGCACGACTCCTGCGCCGTGACGGACGGCGAGCGTGAAGCCGGTCGGCATCGACCTCGGCACCACCATCTCGCTGCTCGGCGTCGAGCGCGACGAGGGCGGCCAGGTGGTCGTAATCAACACACGCGACGGCGGTCCGCGGCTGCGCTCGATCGTGCACGTCGCGACCGACGGCGCCACGACCGTCGGCGAGGCGGCCGGGCGCCTCGCGCCCCTGGACCCCGATGCTGTGTTCGCGTTCTTCAAGCGTTCGATGGGCAAGGACTGGGCCGTCACCGCGGCGAACCGCTCGTGGACCCCACAGGACCTCTCCGCAGCGGTTCTGGACGCGCTGTTGCAGGACGCCGCCGGGCAGCTCGGCGGGCGGCCCCGCCAGGCGGTCGTGACGATCCCCGCTTACTTCGGCGATGACGCAAGGCGCGCCACCCTGCAGGCCGCAGAGAGTGTCGAACTCGAGGTCCTCGCGCTGCTGCACGAGCCGACCGCCGCCTGCATCGCCAGTCAGGCGCTGATCGCGGGGGAGGGAACGATCCTCGTCTACGACCTCGGCGGAGGGACTTTCGACGTCTCCGTCGTCTCCTTCCACTCAGACCACGCCGAGGTGCTCGCGACCGCTGGTGACCACCGGCTTGGTGGAAAGGACTGGGACGACCTGCTCGTCGACATCGTGGCCGAGCGGGTCCAGGAGGCGGGCGGCGATGACCCGCGCGATGACCCGGTGGCGCTCGTCGAGTTGCAGGAGCGCGCGCGCGAAGCAAAGCACGCGCTCTCACGTTTGGAGGGGACGGCCATCACGCTTCACACGGGCGGCAGGGTGCACCGTGTCGAGGTTGACCGGTCGAGCTTCTGGGCACGCGGACAGGCGCTGCTTGGCCGCACCGGAGAGCTGATCGCCAAGGTCCTGGAGGACATCGGCGGGGCTTCGCGCATCGACGGGGTGCTGCTCGCCGGCGGCTCCACCCGGATGCCGCCATGCGCCGATGTCGTGCGCGCCGCCACCGGACGCGAGCCGCTCCCGGGCATCGACGCCGATGAGGCCGTTGTCAAAGGCGCGGCGCTGTTCGCCGCCCGGACCTCCGCGGCGGCCGCGGGGGGCGCGCCCAGGCGGGCGCTTGCGGCCGGTGTCGCGGACATCACCG
The DNA here is from genome assembly GCA_036493975.1 of Solirubrobacteraceae bacterium. Lineage (GTDB taxonomy): Bacteria > Actinomycetota > Thermoleophilia > Solirubrobacterales > Solirubrobacteraceae > Palsa-744. The sequence goes on along the minus strand of DASXOX010000050.1, from coordinate 1,127 downwards.
CCCATGCGCTGGGCTTCGTCGTCGTCTCAGCCGACGGCAGCCGCTACGTCAACGAGATCATGATCCCGCGCAACGCGCCGCTGCCGGCGAACGCGACCAAGAGCCACCAGCTGAATCTGCCGAGCGCACCGGAGGGGCGCGTCCTCTCGGTCTACATGCTCCAGGGCGAGGCCGAGCGCCCGCTCGACACGGATGCGCTCGGCGCATGGACGTTCTCCAGCATTCCCGGCGACTCTCACGGGCCGGTCGAAGTGAACGTCAGTTACAGCTACAACGAGGACGGCGTCGTCGAGGTATCGGCCTCACTCGAAGGGCACCCGCTGCCCGCGCCGAGCGTCGACCGCTCAGATCGTGACCTGACGTGGACCGAGGAGGAGCCCTCGAAGGCCTTCGCAGGCGAGCTCGTGGCGGTGCTCACGATCGACGTGAGTGGCAGCATGCAGGGGAGCAAGCTCGCGGAAGCGAAGGCGGCGTGCCTCGGCTTCATCGATGAGCTCGAGCGGGCGGGGCTCGCCGACCGTGTCGCGGTCGTGAGCTTCGGCAGCGATGCCCGCACGATCCTCGGCCTGGGAGGGAGCTCGGCCGCGACGAGGCGGGCGGTGGAAGCGCTCAGCATCGAAGGGAGCACCAACCTCGCCGCCGGGTTGCGCTGCGCCGACGCCGAGCTCGCGGCGCATGCCGGCAGGCGCGTGGTCGTAGTCCTCACCGACGGCGAGCCCGACGACCGCGCGAGCGCACTGACCGTCCGCGGCCGGCTCGTCGAAAGCGGTGTCGAGGTGATCGCGCGCGGTGTCGCGGGCGCCGATGAGGCGTTTCTCGACGAACTCTCCACGGGCGATGGTGAACTTGTCGGTGAAGGGGAGCTCGGCGGTAACTTCCGCGGGATCGCCCGACAGCTCCTCAGCACGGTTGCTGTGAGGAAGGCATGAACACCCGCCACCGCTCATCGGTCGGTCGCCCTCGGCCTGTCTGTTTTTTGTTTTCTTGGTGTGGAGTTGGGGGTGGTGTGTGTGGATGATTTGATTGTGGTGTTGGTGGGTGCGGTGGTGTTTGCGTTTGTTGCTGCGTTGGCGTTGTTTGCTGCTGGGGTGGTGTTGGCTGCGGCGATGGTTGGTACGACTGTGTGG
>DASXOX010000049.1:0-32856 GCA_036493975.1 Solirubrobacteraceae bacterium | reverse complement strand
GCTTTTGCTGTAGAGCCGCGGCACGATGCCGGCGCCGTTGCCGCCGATCGATTCTTCGGCGAGACACGGCGGGGTCCCACAGGCGCTATCGGGAAGGACTCCTACGAATTCGACGACCCCATCGTCCCACTCGTACACCTTCGGCAGAGATGGGTTCATCCCGGCGGTGTTCGCGGTCAGATCAGAATAGCTTTCGAAGAGAATATGACTCCAATCAGCGGACGCCGCATCGAAATTGATTTCCGGTTCGTCTTCCACCCCTTTGGGAGGTTGGACAGGTGAGACGGCGTCGCTGAGCAGTTCATAGTGACCTGCACCGGATGTCTGCAGGTCGTTGCGCAGATAGATATTGCTCACATTTTCGACGTTCGGATGACCCGCGAGCACGGGGGTTCGCCCGAAGAAGACGCCCTTCGTGAGATCCGGCGACGACGCCAGATAACTCGCCAGTCCGGAAACCCCGAAGAAGACCGAGCCTTGCGGTGGATTGATCGAGTGCGTCGTCCAGCCTTCTGCGCTGCGGGCGGCGATGTACTCCGCACCAGGCGCCTCGCTACCGATCGCATCCGCGAACGCCGTCTTGGACATGTACTTGATCGAGTTGCCGTCGACGGCGGCCTGCGTGCGTCCGGGTACCGCGGCGATGTCCCCGCCGCGCTTGTCGACGGGAGAAACCATCTCGTATGCACGGCATTCGGGTAGCAGCGACGCATGTTGCTCCTGGCGGATCGCCGCGTTGGTACAACCGTCGGCCGCCGTGGCTGGTGGGGCTGGAACGTTCAGGATGCGGTCGTCTTCGGTGGTCGTGCCGTATTGGTTGGTCGCGACCACTCGGTAGTGGTAGGCGGTCCCTCGCTGCAGGTCGCTCAGGGGCTGCTTGACGGTCACGTATTCGGTGTTCACACCGGTACTCTTGATCGTCGCGTCGGCGGCGGGCGCCCGCTGGCCGTAGGCAGCGCTCGGCCCGTACTCGATGTGATAGCTCGCGGACCCGGCCATTGGGGCTATCTGCGCTTCGATGCTCGCGCTTTCATAGGTGACTTCGCGCGGCGAGTCAAAGCTCAACAACGGGGTGCTGGGCGTCGTGAAACCAATAGCCTGCGCGATGGTTTTACCGTTCGCGTTTTCCGCGACCACCCTTAAGTTATAAGAAGTGTTCGGCGTCAAACCAGTCACGGTCGCGCCCACTTCCACCGGTTCGCTGCCCGCACCCGGTTCGGGCGAACAGGGCGCCGAATCCGTAAATTCAGAGATACCATATTCAAACCGACATGCCGTGACCGGCACCCCGTCCGGGTCAACGGTGCCGTGCAACGCCTCGGACGTCGTGGTAACGCCGACGGCTTCGGTGGCCGTAGCGTCGGGGAGGACCACGGACGGTCCGAGCACGTCTATTTCCTTGCTCTGGTCGTCCGCGAGATATACCGTATCGCCGCCTGCGGCCAGCGCGTGAGATTCGGTCGACGGGCCCCGGCCGCCTTCGGAGACGGTCGCCTGGTTCCCGGCAGAGTCGTACTCGGCGACGGTTCTGGACAGGTCGACATACACATGATCGTCGGAGGGGTCGACCGCGACAGCGGTCGCCGATTCGGCCACCAGCGAGCCTTCGGCCTGCAGAGCGCCGAACTGCAGCGCTTCGTACTTGTGCACCGGACCGCCGAACCAGCCGGTCGCATACACGCTGCCCGCCGAATCCACCGCCAGGCTGCACACGCTTTCAAGACCGTTCAACGACGAGCTGAAATCCGTGTTCGCGGCGGGATTGCCAGAGGGGACGTACTTGAAGACGTGGCCCGAGCTGAGGCCGACGTAGACGTCGCCTTCTTTGTCCACCGCGACGCCGCACGGCGTGCCCCACATCCCCGCGGTCGCCGGGACTTCCGATTCGATGTTGCCGTTCAATTCGCCCAGCGATCCGCCGCTGGAAGCGAAGATCGCAACGTGGCTGCCCGTCGCGACGTAAATGTCGCCTTTCTGCGCTCCGGCGCTGTTATCGACCGCGATCTGCCCCAGAAAGCTGCCGGTGGAATCCAGCCCTTCGATCTTATTGGAGCCCGTCGCCGCGAAGTTCACGGGGTTGCCCGACCCGTCGAACTTCTCTATCCGCCCGGCGCTGTCGAAGGTATAGACATTCCCCGCGCCATCCAATGCGACGCTTTCGACGAAATTCGACGACCACGAACCGAACGAGAACTTGTACGGGTGCGTCAACGCCGCCGACGCCGAACCAGCCAGCAGCACCAACGACACCAGCACGCTCGCGACCACCGTCACGGCACTCAAACCAAACCGGCGAACAACCATCAAACCATCCCCTCCCAGGAGAGCGATCCACACGAAAATGACCCGCGGGACCGCGGGCACGACAGAACAGCCACCGGCACACATCGCACGGCGGACACATCCGAGGAGCCGGCCCCACCAAGGCGGCGGGAACTTCTGAGCGCCGGCTGCGAGAAACGGGGTAGCAGGCCCAATGGGGAACTCATGAGATTTGAATGCTCCTTCTCACCTGTACGCCTGTGGGAGTGAGCTGCCACGCATTGGGCTCACCCTTGGAATGTCCTTCACCGGCATTGGTCAACAACCCCAGGCCCTTCAAGCGCGCCAGCAGCTTTGAGACCTGACCTTGATCGGAGATCCCGGAATGCTCGGCGACCGAGCTGTTGCTGGCACCGGGATTGGCGGCGATGCTGTCCAACACCCGCGCGGTCCTATACGTCAAACGCATCGGCAAAACCCGCAGCGGATCACCCTCGAGAGCCACATCGCGTGCACTCTCTTGCGCAGCGGACTTCGGTGGTGGTGGCACGGCTCGCTGCCGCTCAGAGCGCGCAGCGGCAGGGCCGAGATAGGGCAGCACGATCAAACTCATCAGCTCCCCCAGCAAGCCACTCAGCGGTCCGGGATGTTTACCGGTCAATAGCCGCGCATACACGATCGCGAACGCCGCGCCCACCAGTCCCTCGGCGGTCAGGGCCGTGCACTGCCGCGAGCGCGCGCTCCCCCCACGACCCTCATCCACAGCCTCTACCAGGCGTGCAAGGACGTCCTCGCGCCACTGCGCGACCCGTGGTCCGGCCTGCAATGCCTGGACCACGCACACCCGGGCGAGCATCGGCTCGTGATCGAAAAACGACAGCACCACAAACAGCCCGCCACGCACGCGATCGCGCCACGCACAACCCTGCAGGCCGGCCGCGTCGATCTCGCGCTTGATGACCCGTACCGCGTCCTCGAGGACCGCGAACAGGCAGTCCTCGCGACTTTCGAACAGGTCATAGAACGTGCGTCGTGAGATCCGGGCCTGCCTGCAGATATGCCCGACCGATGTACCCGCATAGCCGCGCTCGGCGATCACCGCGGCAGCCGCAGCCATCAGCCTCGCGCGCTGCATCTCGGACACCCGCGTCCGCGGGGGCAAACCGCCGCTCCGCGAATTGCCCTCCAACACACTGCCACCGCCACGCCGCTGGCGCCGCTGACCCTGCTGGCGGCCCTCGCGCTGTTGAAGCTCCTGGCGTTGCCGGCGGGCGCCGCGCTCAGCAGACACCGCGCACCCCCACCCGGGGGAAACCAGCAGCTAGGAAAGAAGCGCTAGAGCGCGGTAAGAGAGAGAGAGAGAGAGAGAGAGAGATGTGTCAGCAGAGCTGACGCATCTAGCTACGGGCCCCACCGGGCACGCAGCCACTCCCGACACGAATGTCCCCAACGAACTCACGCGCAAACAACCCCTCATTCTTACGATCCGGTCCCTCTCCCAGCAATCCCTTGTAAAGCGCCCTGAAGCCGACTAAGAAACCAACCCAACCCGACCTATCGCGCCCCGACACCCCATCTTGGGGAATCATGAACAAGGACGAACATAACGCCAACTGCACACAATGTCAAGAGAAAACACAATTACCCGACAAGGCCGGCCTTGCTCTCCTGAGCCTGCGGCGTAACCGGCCCTACAAGCCGAAATGCGCCCGCACCAGCGGCGCCACATCCCGGATCGACCACTGCACGGGTTCCCCGTCGGGCCCGTTCAGCGCGCCGACCGTCTCCACCCCGCACAAGATCAGCGCCCCCAGCGAGTCTTCGCCGCGCAGCGAGCCGTGGCTGCCGCCGCCCACGTGCGCCTGGCCGCCCCAATCCAGAAACTCGAAGCCGGAAGCCGCCGAGAGAAGAACGTCGCCGGAGGTCTCACACACCAGCGCCGACCACGCGCGAGCGAGCGCATCGGGGTGCTCGGGGCATTCCAGCAAGCCGTCGCAGATCTCCGCGTTCAGCACGCCCAACTCGCCCTCCACGTACCACGCCCCACCGCGATCGTCGCCCACCGGCCCGCCGGGCGCGAAGCGCAGCTCGCCGATCGCTGGGCGCGCTATCACGCCCTCCACGGGTGCCCCGTGCGCGTCGCGCTGCAGCCACATCGCGAGCTCCACGCCGTCCAGCGCCAAAGCGCGGCGCACCACGTCGGAGCGCAGCAGCGCCAGGCGCCGTTCCCCCAACAGGTACACCATCGCCGCGCGCTGCGACGGGCACACCGCGATCCGCGGCTCCACCCCGCCGTTGCCACCGATCGCGCCTCGCGCGCGCTCCGCGACGCCGCGGGCGAGACCGGATCCGTTGGTGCGTCCCGGCATCAGTATTTCCAGCTCCGCCAGCGCCGCCTGCAGGTCGAGCGTCTCCGTCACCGGCGCCTGCGAGTGGTCGGCCATCACGATCACCGCGTGATCCTCCAAGAACCGCTCGACGCCGCCCGCCGCGTCCATCACCCGCGCCAGCTGAAGGTCGGCGGCCGCCAGCGACTGGACCTGTCCCTCCGGGCCGCGCTTGTGCGAATGCCAGTCGTTGTCCGGCAGCGACAGCAGCATGAAGTCGAACAGGTCGTGCTCCACCATGTACGCGCCCACGCAGCCCGAGTGCTGGTCGCGCACGCCCGGCATCCCCAGCGTCGAGCGGCAGCCCGTGCGGCGGCTCGCGAAGATGTCCGCGTAGAACAGCTCCCGCGGCCCCATCACCGCGTGGCGCATCAGCGTGCTCGACGCGATCCGCGTCAGCGCGCTGTCGCGCTGGGGCTCATGGCGGTGGCGCCCGCGGTAGATGAGGTAAGTCGTGCCCGCCGTCCGCACGCCCACGTCATCGAGCTCCTCGAACAGCGTCGGCACCTCCGCCGCGAGATGCGCGCGGTTCATGTTGTAGACCGTGTCCGTCAACTGCCGCGCGATCCCGAAGCGCTGCGAGGCGCGAAACGACGAGCCGTACTCCACATAGCGCTCCTCGCCGCGGTCGTACCAGTTCATCGCCGGGATCCGGTGGCGGTCCTGCCCGACGCCCGTCGTGATCGACGCCGCGCACACCGGCGTCACGGAGGGGAATGCGGCTGCGCAGTTGGAGACGTAGCGGCCGCGGCGCATCAGCTCCGCCATCACGGGCACCGCGTCGTCCGCGACCGCACGCTCGAGCATCGCCGGCGCCATCGCGTCGACCACGCAGAGGACCAGCTTCGGCGCGCTCAACGCCCCAAGATGCGCAGGCCCGCGTAGCGCTCGCCGTCGCGCCGACGACCGGCGAGCATCAGCCACACAAACGGCGCCACCGCCACATAGCCGAGCGGGTGCACTAGCGCGACGAGCGCCGCCAGCACAAGCGCCGCGGCTTCGATGTAGAGCGTCAACGCTTCGCGCGCCCCGCGATCCGGCAGGCGCTGGCGCGTACGCGCCAGCAGTGGCCGCAGCGCCGCCTGCACCAGCAGCGCCGCCGCAGCGCCGCCGATCAGGCCCGGCCAGGTCGCCTCGCCGTGCTCGCCGAGCGTGCCCGCGAACAGCAGCGCGCCCATTCCCACACCCAGACCCGCCAACACGGCACCGACCGGGCCGCTCTCGACCTGTGAGGAGCCCAACCGCAGTTGCAGCGCCCACGCCGCCGCCAGCACCACCGCGACCGCCAGCAGCCACCAGCCCGCCTCCAGAAAGCTGTAGCCGCTGTGCGCGAAGTCCACGCCCAGCGCGTTCGCCGAGCCGAGCGCCCCCGCGAGCAGCGCGGGCAGGAACGGGCGCAGCCCCGCCGCGAGCGCGAGACCGAGACCGAGACCGATGTAGAAGAAGAGTCCGCTCATGGTGGCGCGCCTGCACCGCCACCGCGCGCGTGCGGTACGGTGCGAGGCGCCATGACGATAGAGGATGAGAGCCCGCCCACCGGCCGGGCTCGCTCGACCGCCCACGAGCTAGCCCGCTACGAGCGGCTGTTCGCGGAGCGCACCCGCGGGATGCGCTCCTCGGCGATGCGCGAGATGATGGCTCTCACCGAACGCCCCGAGGTGATCTCGCTCGCGGGCGGCCTGCCGGACACCTCGACGTTCCCACCCGAGCTGTACGCGAAGCTGATGGCACGCGTCGCAGCCGAGTCGACGGCGCGCGCACTGCAGTACGGGCCGACCGAGGGCATGGCGGTCGCGATGGAGTGCATCGTGCAGGTGATGGCCGAGGAGGGCACCGCGGTGGGGACCGAGGAGATGATCGTCACCACCGGCGGACAGCAGGTGATCGACCTCGTCTGCAAGGCGCTGATCGACCCCGGCGACACGATCGTCGCCGAGGCGCCCACCTACCCGGGCGCCGTGCCCACGTTCGGCGCCTACCAGGCCGACGTCGTTCAGATCGACATGGACGGCGAGGGCATGCCGATCGACGAGCTCGAGGTCGTCCTCGACCGCCTCGCCTCCGAACAACGCGGCCCGAAGTTCATCTACACGATCCCCAACTTCCAGAACCCCGGTGGCGTGACCATGTCGCTCGAGCGCCGCCGCCGCCTGGTGCAGATCGCCCGCGAACGCGAGCTGCTGATCCTGGAGGACAATCCGTACGGTCTGCTGCGCTACGAGGGCCAAGCGCTGCCGACGCTCTACTCACTTGACGCCGCCAACGCCGACCGCGACGGCAAGTCCGACTTCGTGATCTACCTCGGCACCTTCTCGAAGATTCTCTCCCCCGGCATCCGTCTCGGTTGGGCGGTGGCGCCGCGGCCGGTTCTGGAGAAGCTCAATCTCGGCAAACAGGGCGCCGACCTCTGCTCCTCGCCGGTGACGCAGTTGTTCGTCGCGGCCTACTTTCAAGAGCACGACTGGCGCGGGTACCTGGACGAGCTGCGCGCGCTTTATCGCCGCCGGCGCGACACGATGCTGGGAGCGTTGCAGGAGCACTTCGGCGACCGCGCACAGTGGACGACCCCGCAGGGTGGTCTGTTCATCTGGGCGACGCTCGAGGAGGGCATCGACACCACCAACCTGCTGGCGCGTGCGCGAGATGTCGCGTTCGTGCCGGGACGCGCCGCATACATGGACGGAAATCGCGGCAGCTCCTCGATGCGTCTGAACTTCGCCGGCCTCCCCGTGGACACGATCCGCGAGGGCATTCGGCGCATCGGTGAGCTGATGGGCGGCGAAACCGGACTGCTCGGCGCATTGATGGGATCCCCGCCCGCCCGCGCGGTGCCGCAGGCCCCGGCGGGCACCGACGGAGGCGACGCCGGGGACGCAAACGCCGCGGCGCTCGCCGACGCGCTGCGCACGGACGGCCGGCGGCGACGGAGGCAATGAGCGCGGGCGGGGCGGCACGCGGCGGGGCGGGCGCAGAGCAAGCACCCAGCAGGCGCGCGCACCTGCGGCTCGCCGGCGACGCCGACGCGGCGGGACGCCGGCCGGTGGCGGTGCTCAAGGGCGGAGCGTCGCTGGAGCGCACCGTGTCACTGCGCTCCGGCGAGCGCGCACAGCGCGCTCTGACAGCGCTCGGGCACGACGTAGTCGCGATCGACGCCGGACCGGAACTGCTCGGCGAACTGCTCGAGCATCGGCCCCAAGCGGCATTCGTGACGCTGCACGGCCATGACGGCGAGGACGGAACCGTGCAGGGGCTGCTGGAGGCGATCGGCGTTCCCTACACCGGCTCGGGGCCCGCGGCGTGCGTGCGCTGCACCGACAAGGCGCTCGCCAAGTACCTGATGCGCGAGGCCGGCATCCCGACGCCCGATTTCCGGGCTTTCAAGGAGAGCGCGATTAGGGAGCTCGGCGTCGCGGCGGCGCTGCCGGTCATCGGGCGCGAGCTGGGCTTTCCGATGGTCGTCAAGCCGGCCAGCCAGGGCTCCGCGCTCGGCGTGAAGTTCGTGCACTCCAGCGACGAGCTGCCGCGCGCGATCGTGGGGGCGCTCTCCTACGACCGAAAGGTCGTGCTGGAGCGCTACGTCAAGGGCCGCGACCTCGCGGTCTCGGTGCTGGACTCGGCTGATGGAGGGGCTTCCAATCCGGTGGCGATGCCGGTGATCGAGGCGATCCCGCGCGAGCAGGACTTCTACGCGTACGAGTCGCGCTACGAGATCGGGATGACCACGTTCGTGTGCCCCGCCGAGCTGCCCGCCGAGACCACCGCGCGCGCGCAGGAGCTGGCGCTCGCGACGTTCGAGCTGCTCGGCTGCCACGGAGTTGCGCGCGTCGACATGATGCTCGACGGCGACAGCGGCGAGCTGGCCGTGCTGGAGACCAACGTCGTGCCCGGCCTCACCGAAACCAGCCTGCTCCCGATGGCGGCCGAGGTCGCCGGGATCGACCTAGACGCGCTCGTCGCGCGGATCCTGCAGAGCGCCTTTACGCGCTAGCGGTCGGTCGGCGCTCCGGGATACCTACGGCCTATTGACCCGGTGTGCCTCGCCCCACCGCGTTCTGGTTGGAGCGTCGTGTCACGGACGGCCTGGAGGCATCGCTCCCGTCCCGCAAGCTGGAATAGAATCGGTTCTCATGTGCGCAGGATGTGCCATGGCAGCAATGGCAGGAGCGTCTGGGGTTCGCTCCTGGCTGCAAGCCCATCATCTGACCTGGCTCACTCCACGCCGGATGCGAGCGGCAACGGTGGCGCTATTCGCGGCTGCCGTCCTGGTCTCGTCGATCGGGCTGAGCGGCTCCACCACACCACCCGCCCACACGCCGGCACACCAAGCGCACAGTTCGGCGCGTTAGCAACCACGCCTCCCACTAAGGCCGCAGAACGGCCAACGCTGCGGCCCTACAGCGACTCCTGAGCCGCGCATCGGCCCTCCACCCACAGGGTAAGCGCTCAAGCACTAAGCGCCGCGACCCACCGAGGCCAGGGGCGGGGGGCGAGGCCGATCGGCCCGTCGCCCCGCCCAACATCACAAAGCAGACAACCCAACGCGGCGACCAAGGCCGAACGGACTCGCCACTCGCACCTGGCCGTGGCTCCAGACCACGCAGCTAGGAATCGCCTGCCGCGAAATCCTCAGGCGAGACCTGGTCGAGGAACTCCTTGAACTGCTCGACGACGTCCTCGGACTCCTCCTCGCTCTGCTCGAATTCGATCGCCGACTCCGCGATGACCTCCTCGGCTGCGTAGATCGGCGCCCCGGAGCGCACGGCGAGCGCGATCGCGTCGCTCGGACGCGAATCGATCTCCAGCTCGCGGCCATTGACGCTGAGCGTGATCGAGGCAAAGAACGTGTTCTCGCGCAGTTCCGTGACCGCGACCTGCGTGCAGCGCACCTCGAGCTCCCCGAGCATGTCGCACAGCAGGTCGTGGGTCATCGGGCGCGGCGTGCTGGCGCCCTGCAGCTTCATCAGGATCGACGCCGCCTCGGGGTGGCCGATCCAGATCGGCAGGAACTTGCTGCCCTCGACCGTCTTGAGCAACACGATCGGCTGCTTGCCGACCATGTCAAAGCTGACGCCATAGATGACCATCTCCTGCACGCGAAGTCCTCCGCCGTGGGGAATCCAGAGTATAGGTACCCGCTGAGGGGGCGTTCAGCCCGTGCGGGCGGGTTCGGGCGGGCCTCCTTAGCCGGCCCGGAAGCTCCAAAGCTTGTTGCCGAGGAAGTTCAGCGGCGTCGATGCCGCCACAGCGAGCGCCTCGGCCGGCACCTTGGCCAACCCAGCGCTCTCGACGAGGAACGTCAGCAGCAGGAACCCGAACGCCGCTGCCACGACACTGACGACAAAGAAGCGAACCGCCTGGAAGCGGACGTTGCCGGCCGCGGCATCGAACGTCCAGTGGCGGTTGAGCAGGAAGTTGTTCGTCACTGCGACGAGCCACGCCAGCACAAACGCGCCGCGGTAGTCGATCGCCAGTGGGTGCACACACAGGGCATAGACCGCGACATTGACCACGAAACCGGTGCCGCCGACGAGGCCGAAGCGCACCAACTGCATCCAATTGGCGGGGTGGCGCATGCCGTGCAGCACGCGCAGGTGGGGACTTCTCTTGGCGGCCGCAGGGACGGCCGCGCGGCGCATACCCACCGCGGTCGCTTCGTCTTGCACCTGCTCAGGGTAGCCGAGCGCTCCTCGGAGCGGCGCCAGGCCGCTAGCCTTTGGTGCAGTGGCTTCACAGCAAGGAGAGAGCACGGTCGCCGGCGAGCCTCCGGCGATCGGTCGTCTGGGGCTGTCGCGCTACTCGATCGCCGGCGCCGTCGTGGGCGTCGTGCTGGTCATCGCCGGCGCCGTCCTCGTGCTCGCGCTGGGCCATTCGCGGCACGCCACGCCGCGGACCTCCGCGAAGGTCTCACTGAGCGGCTCCGGGGCAGCGGCGGGCAACGACGCTACGCAGGGCGCCGCGCGGAGGCGCGCGCGCGCACGCCGGGGTGGCTCAGCGCAAACCCCGACCACGCAGACCCATAGCGCAGTGCAGCCCCTCGCCGGCCACGCAGGCCGTGGCGGCGCAAAGGCAGGTGTTGGCGTCGCGGCCACCGACAGCTCCGGCGGAGCAGCCGTGGGAGCCGCCGCCGAGGCTCCCGACCCAGAAGAAGCCAAGAGCTTTCCGGCGCCCGCGTCGGTCCACCATTCGCTTGCCAACAAGCCGAGCGCCGCCGCTGAAGAAGTCGTCGCCCCCGGTGCGCCGTCAAACGCCGAAGTGCGCGCGGAGCTCAAGCAGATGCACGCCGTCGAACGCGCCGCGGCCAAGCAGCAGGCTAAGACGCTTTCGATCGTCCCCGGCGGCGATTCGATCGGCGGCAGCGGCCAGCTCCCGATCCCTCAGGGCGTCCCTGAAGTGATCCAGCGCGTGATCGCCGGGGCGAACGCGATTACAGACTTCCCTTATGTCTTCGGCGGCGGGCACGCTTCGTTCGTGTCCAATTCCTATGACTGCTCGGGATCGGTCAGCTACGCGCTCGCCGCCGGCGGGTTGCTAAGCGAACCGGAGACGTCCGGAACGCTTGAGAGCTGGGGCGCACCCGGCCCCGGCAAGTGGATCACGGTGTATGCAAACGCAGGACACGTTTACATGTACGTCAACATCGGCGGGCGCTGGATGCGCTACGACACCGTCGGACGCAGCGGTGTGTTCGCCTCCCGCTGGCAACCCAACATCCGCTCCAACGCGGGCTTCGTCGCGCGGCACTGGCCCGGGCTCTAGCGCGCTTCTCCAGCCCCACGCGCGCACCTAGACGCCACTCCGACGTCTAGCGGTGCAGGACCACAGTGCTCATCACTGTCGTGAAGAGCGGGCTCTTGGAGGCGTTGCGCACTTTCAAGCGCAGCGTGAGCGTCACCTTGTGCGCATGCCGCAGATGCTTGGCGACGCGCTTGGCGAACTTGATCCGCACGGAGCTGTGGCCGCCCTTCGTGGTCACGAGCAGCGCCTGGCCGATAACGAGAGACTTCGGGGATCCCTCCGGCAAGCCTGTCGCGACGGGTCCGCCGATTTTCAGCGAATGGGCAACAGCGGCTGGGAGCAGGACTTCGAAGCGGCCCGCGACCTGCTCGTTGACGGAGTAGTGAACGACCAGCCCGCTACGCGCTACTCGCTTGAGCGAGCTCGACACGGCCGCCGCGGCCGCGATGGGCCCGGGAACCGCTGGGTTGCCGCCGGCGCCGGGCGTCGAGGACGCCGGGGAGCTGCCCACGACCGCGGGCGTTCCCGGCGATCCCGGTCCGGGAGCGCCGGTCGGCGGGGCGCCCGGGGAAGGCGGTCCGACGACGGTTACCGGCCGCACGAAACTGGCGATGTTGCCACCGGTGTCCTTCACCGTCAAGGTCACCTGGTAGGCGCCACCGTACTGGTAGGAGTGAAACACGCTTGCCGCGCACGGAGCCCGCCAGGGCAGTTCGCAGAGTTCCGTCGGGGGGTTGACGGGAGGTCCTCCGGGTGCGTAGCCGGAGACTTCCGGGGAGCCATCGCCGAAGTTCCACGTGTAATAGGCATAGGTCGGCTTCACTTCGGACGGCGAGTATTCGACTGCCCAGTTGAGCGTGATGTCGGACTCCATACCGTTGAAGCCGACTATTTCGCCAGCGTTCGTGGGCGTTGGGGCGGTGAATTGTGGTTCGAGTCGGATTCCGGGAATGCAAGGAACGCCCGGGTAAGGGAGCTTCAGCGCCGACAGGTTGAAAGCGTCGTTGAGGTAGTAGTGAGATTCACCGATCGTCTGGTTGGAGAGCGAGCCTGCGCCACTGTTTTCGTTGGCAGCCACGCTGCCGCCGAGCGGACTGGCCGAAGCGAAGAAGTCGCGGCACTCGTCCGTCGCCTCGTTGCCGGCTGGGTCCTGCCAGCCGTTGAGCAAGGGATCGGTGATCGTGTTCTGCTGCTCCTCCGCGATCTGGTTAATGATCAAATCCGCCAGGCCCGAGTCTGGGGTACCGTCAGGGCCGACGCCCTGCGTAGGCTGGTTGGGCTCCTGCTCGTGGGGACCTTCGAGCGCTTCAGCAGCCCTGATCTTCTGCTGTTCTTCCAGGGTCTTTTCTTCGATTTCCTGTTCCTGTTTTGCTGTTTTTTCCTTCTTTTTCTCCAGCTTCTCGATCGGGTGGCTGGAGGGATCGTAGCCCCCGTCCTGACAGTCGAAGGCGGGCGTATGATCGCCTTCGCCGAGATGGCCGTCGCCGTAACCACCGGCCGTCCAGGGAATCATCGCGTACAGGACGGTGCTCGCGTCGCCGCTGGGCGCAGCGTCGGGGTTGATGTAAGAGTGGTAGCTACAGAAGCTGTTTTCGTAGCTGTTTTCGGAAAGCCATTCGTAATCTGAGCAATGACCCGCGGGGCCGCCTTCGCTCAGGCATACCGTTACACCGGGAGGTGTCAGAACGTAGAAGATCGTTTCCATGCCGGTTTTCAGCGTATGCCGTGTGATGAAGTTCGCCAGCTGCCCGCGCACCTGCTGATCGGTAAGGCAGGTAATCACATCGGGTTCGCCACTCGGAGAGCTTTTGCCCTGCAGCGGCTGGGGATCCGTACATGTCGGCGTCGGGTACGGTTCGGTATCCGTGTAGGCGCCCATGAAGGTCGTGTGATAGTAAGCGTGCTGGTTAGCCGCATCGGTGTACTGCGCCGCGACGGACAGGACGTTTGCGAAGGAACCGCTTTCGAGGCCCGCGCTCTGCAGGAAACCGTCGATCAACCCTTGCCAGTCTCCGTGATAGTTATCGGTCGGGTCCCAGTAGACCGCGTAGATTTTGCTGGCGGGGACGACGGCGTTGCCGGCGGGATTGGCGAATTGCGCCGGCTGGGTGTCGTTCAAGGGTCCGACTTTATGGACTTCCCCGGTAAAGAGCGTCGTGGAGCGAGGCTGCAGACCCACGCTGACGCCTTCTGCGTTCACCACAACGGCGCCTGCCGACGTCGCCCCCCCAAGCGCGCACAGCGCCAATGCAGCGAGCGTCACCCCGACACGGGCAAAGGCGAACATCCAACGGGGACCAGGACGATTCGTCACGAGGCCCTCATCGGCAGCAGCACCGCCTTGCCTTAGCGCTGCTGGACTCCTTGACGGCGGGCGCGCTCCGTACGGCTTCAGATTTCAGCGGCGAACAACGCGGCCTGCCCCTGCCCCACGCCGACGCAGAGCGTCGCGAGACCGAGCCGCGCCTCGCGGCGGCGCAGCTCATGGACGAGGCTCACGACAAGCCGCGCCCCGCTCATCCCAAGCGGGTGCCCGATCGCGATTGCGCCGCCGTTGACGTTGACGCGCTGTGGATCGAGCCCGAGCTCGCGGATCACGGCAAGGCTCTGCGAGGCGAACGCCTCGTTGAGCTCGACGAGATCGATGTCGCCCAGCTCGACGCCGGTGCGGCGCAGGAGCTTGCGCACGGCGGGCACGGGTCCGATGCCCATCACGCGCGGGTCCACGCCCGCGGCAGCTGAGCCGACGAAGCGCGCGAGCGGCTGCACGCCGAGTCGCTGCGCCGCAGCAGCAGAGGCGATCACGAGTGCGGCCGCGCCATCGTTGACACCCGAGGAGTTCCCCGCGGTCACGGTGCCGCCCTCGCGAAAGACCGTGCGCAGCTTGGCGAGAGCCTCCGGCGTGGACTGCGGACGAGGGTGCTCGTCGCGCTCGAACTCCCCCACGGGCACGAGCTCCTCGGCAAAGCGCCCGGCCGCATCGGCGGCTGCCCAGCGGCGCTGGCTCTCCAGCGCGAAGGCATCTTGATCGGCGCGGCTCACACCCCAGCGCTCGGCGACGTTCTCGCCGGTCTCCCCCATGCTCTCCAGCGGAAATAGCTCCGCCATGCGCGGGTTGGGGAAGCGCCATCCGATGGTCGTGTCAAACATCGTGCGGTCGCCACGCGCGAATGCCTTTTCGTCCTTTCCCACGACGAGCGGAGCGCGGCTCATCGATTCCACGCCGCCCGCTATCGCGAGCTCGATCTCGCCGGCACGGATCGCCTGGCACGCGCACACGACTGCCGACAGACCCGAGGCGCACAGACGGTTGACGGTGACCCCGGGGATCTCCTGTGGCAGCTCGGCCAGCAACAGTGCCATGCGCGCGACATTGCGGTTGTCCTCGCCGGCCTGGTTGGCACAACCCAGATAGACCTCCTCGATCTCCGCCGGGTCGAGGTCGGGCACGCGCTCCACCACCGCGCGCAGCGCAATCGCAGCTAGGTCGTCGGGGCGCATCTGCGAGAGGGCGCCGCCGTAGCGTCCCACCGGCGTGCGCACGGCTGCAAGGATCACGGGCTCAGTCGGCTGGGTCACGGGCGCCAAGTTATCGGAATCGCGCGTCGTCGTGGCGATCGTCAGAGGAGCGGGCCTCCTTACGGCGGGGACAAGCGAGGAACGCCCGGGGAGCAGGCGGGTGGCGGCAGCGACGGCGCGGGGCTCGCCGTGCAGCACCCAATCCGCGACCAGCTCGCCGATCGCCGGCGAGAGCTGGATGCCCGACCCGCCGGCGCCGCCGGCGAGGATCACGCTCGGATGCTCAGGCACGGGCCCGACCTGCGGCAAGCCGTCGGGGCTGACCGGATACAGCCCAGCCCAACCATGCGCTAGGCGCGACGCGGCGAGCGCGGGTAGGCGAGTGGTGAGACGCGCGGCGACCTCTTCGAGAAAATCCTCGTCGGCGCCGCGGACATAGCTGTCGGGATCCTCGACCGCCGTGAGCGCCTCCTCGGTATGCAGTCCTGCGATCAGCTGCCCGGGGCGCTCGTGGCGAAAGTAGACGCCGCTCGTTGCCGACCCCGGCGTGTAGTCCATCACCGACGGCATCGTGTAGGGGAGCGTCCGCGAAAGGTGCACCACGACCGCCTGATGGCGCTGGGGCAGGAGGACCATCGATACGCCGAGGATCGCCGCGACCCCTCCAGCCCAGGCGCCGGCGGCGTCGATGACATAGTCGCAGCGCAAGCTCTCACCGGCCGCCTCGCGCTCTGCCCCTGCGCTCGTGTGTCGCGCTGCGGCGTCGCGTACTTGCAGCAGCCACCCATGCTCGCCGTGGGCGGCCGCCGCCAGCTCTTGGCCGATCAGCATCCGCACGCCGCGAGCGACGGCGAGTTCAGCGAGCAGCGAGCAGTACAGGTGGCCATCGAGGAACCCGTCGCGTGGCCCGAAGAGACCGCCGGCGAGGTCCCCAACCTCCATGTCCGGCACAATGCGCGCGATCTCGGCGAGATCCAGGACTCTGGCGTCGCTCACGCCAAGCGCGCGCTGCACCCGAACGCTCTCTTCGAAGCCAGCCAGCGCTTCGGGGGTATGCGCGAGCCGCAGGTAGCCGTTGCGCACGACCTCGAGGCCGTGGTCGCGCTCGAGCTCGTCGAAGAGCGCCATCGAGCGCACGCGCAGCTCGATATCGAGTGGCTGGACATATTGGGTCTCGACGATCCCGACCGAGAGGCCGGATGAGCCGGCGGCGACGTGCCGCGCCTCGATCACCGTCACCTCGGACGCTCCGCGCCGAGCCAGCGCGAGCGCGCTCGCGAGCCCGACGGCTCCGGCGCCGATCACACAGACCGAGGGTCCGCTCTTCACTTCAGCGCTCGTGCGAACCCGGCAAGTGCGCGGTCGATCACGGCATCGTCCATCGGCGTGGAGACGCACATCAAACCGCCGCCCGCGATCAGGACACCAGCGCGATACGACCGCCACCACAGCTCGACGGGATCAGCGACGTGGACCTTCGCCAAGGACCCCCGCCCGGTGACGGTGCAGCCGAGCTCTCGCAAACCCGCGCGCAGGCGCTCCCCGAGCGCGTCGATGCGCTCGATCGTGGCCGCGTCGAGAGCGCGGACGGCAGCCAGGCCGGCGCGCAGCGAGACTGGGTTGGCAGAGAACGTGCCGCCGTGCGCGACCGCTTCGGGGCGCCGGGGGTCGAAAACCTCCATCCACTCGTCGCGACCGCCGATCGCCCCGATCGGCAAGCCACCGCCGATCACCTTGCCGAGCAAGACGAGATCCCCCTCGATCCCGTAGCGCTCCTGGAGTCCCCCGACGCCTAGGCGGAACGTGATGATTTCATCGAGAACCAACGCGATTCCGCGCTTGGTGCACTGCTCGCGCACGAGCGCCGCGAACTCGCTCGCGGCGGGGCGCAGCCCAGCGCGGTTGGGCATCAAATCGAACAACACGCACGCGAGCTGCTCGCCGTGCTCGTCGAGAGCGGCGAGAAAGGCGGGCTCGTCGCCCACGGGGACGCTCACGGTGTCGCGCTGCGCAGCTGACGGCACGCCAGGGGATCCGTGCGGCACCACCCCCTCCCAGCTGCCGTGGTAGCAGCCCTCGAAACGCAGCAGGCCATCACGGCCGCTGGCGGCGCGGGCCGCTCGGACGGCCATCATCACGGCTTCGGTGCCCGACCCCGCGAAGCGCCAGCGTGGCGCCCACGGCAGGCGCTGCGCGAGCAGCTCCGCGAACTCGACCTCAGCGGGTGTCGGAAGCCCGAACGCCGAGCCCTCGGCGAGGGCTGCGGCGGCCGCATTCACTGCAGGCGCGAAGGCATGGCCGTGAACGAGCGAGGCGTAATTGCACTGCAGGTCGATCAGCTCGTGACCGTCCAGATCGAATACGCGCCAGCCTTCCCCACGCACCGCGTAGGGCGGGTGGGGTGGGACGAACACGGTCGTGCGCGAGCTGCCGCCGGCGAGCGCTCCCAAGGCGCGCTCGTAGAGGGCGTCGGCGTTCGGGATCAGCCTCCCGCTCTGCGTCTTGTTCTCCTCCGCGGCCATGGGGCGCTGGCGCTCAATGTATACGCCGTGCGACCGCCGCGCCTGGAATGATCGCGTGCGTGAACGCGGCAGAGCTTGCGTGGCCGGCATTGAGCGAGCGCCTGCGCGGGGGCTCGCCGCTCGTGCTGGCAGTGGGCTCCTTCGAGCAGCACGGGCCGCACCTGCCGATGGCGACGGACACGATCATCGTCGAGCGGCTGGCACGCGCAGTGGGCGAGCGCGTCAGTGGGATCGTGCTGCCGACGCTGCCCTATGGGGCGCCGTCGCGGCCGCGGTCGGGGGGCGGGGATCGGTTTCCGGCGCCGGCGCTGACGCTGAGCGCACTGCTGGCAACGGTCGAGGCGCTCGCCAGCGGAGCAATCGCCGCGGGTGCGCGTTCGCTGGTCGTGATCTCGTGGCACATGGAGAACGCGGGGGTCATGTGGGACGCCCTGCAGGGTCCGCTGGAGCGCGCCGAAGGCGCACGGGCACTGCTATTCGAGGCACCGTGGGACTACCTCGGAGATGAGCTCGCCGACACGCTGTTTCCCGAGGGGCCGGCGTTGTGGCCCGAGGATCACGCGGGGCGGTTGGAGACCGCGGTCATGCGCTACCTCGCGCCGGAGCTCGTGGGTGAGCCGCCGGAGCCTGTCGCGTTTCGCCCGCGCCATGGCTACGACGTGCTGCCCACGCCGGCCGACGCGGTCCCCGCCACGGGTGTCGTGCTGGACGCGCGCGCGGTCGATGCGCAACTCGGTGGGCGCTGCTTCGATGCGATGGTGGGCGGGATCGTGGGAGCGGTCGAAAGCGAGCTATAGCCCTGACGGTGCGGGGCGTGAGGGCGCAGCTCGTGGGCCGGCGGGACCCTCGATGTCCTCCGGTTCCTCATACCAGCGCACTCGCTCACCAACGCGGCTGCGGGCGCGCCAGCGGATCGACTTAGGTGCGGCTTCGATCGCCTCCGTGAGCATCGTGAAACGCGCGTCGATCCTGAGGCGCTCGGACTCGGCGAGCGGCACCTCCTCCAACAGGCGCCGGCTGCTCACGAGGTTGGCGCTAAGCGTCCTCCACCACCCCCAGTCGCGCGCGCACAGCGCTGCGACGTAGGCCGCGTCCACGACCTCCGGCGCGGGCGCACCGGCGGTGTCGACGACGTGGTTGAAAAGCAGGTTGTAGAGATCGAGGCGGTCCTTGGCGGTGAGCCTCGCGATCTGTCCCTTGCTGAGCAGGAGATCGGTTGGGGAGAGCGTCAGCGGATCGTGCTCCAGACGGCGGCGCAGGGGCACGACGTGGCACATCTCCAGGTCCCCTACGAATACGTCGACCTTCCCCTCGTTCGATACGCCGTCGTCCTGACCGACGAACACCAACCGCCGGTGGCCGTGCAGCGCGTTGAAGCGCTCTGAGAGAGCGAGGAGCCCGTGGTCTTTCAGCAGCTCGCCCGCGCGGCGCCCCTCGCCTTCGGCGACGACGAGATCGAGATCGTTGACGGCGCGGCGCAGCTCGTGCGGAGTGTCGGGGCCTGCGCGCAGCGCGATCGCGACGCCGCCGAGCACACGTAGACGCACCCCCCGCTCCTCACCGGCGAGCACCAGCTCACGGGCGCGCGACCCTAACCCTCCTGCGTGAGTGGTGTCGATCGCCATGTTCTGTGTGCCGTCCTGGCGCTATCCGGTGGTGAACTGAAACGAAGGTCGCTCGACATCGAGCGTAGCGATCGCGCCCTTCAGCGCGGCCGCCGAGTATTCGCTGCCGGGATTCAGGGCGAGCGTCTTGCCGAGTCGGGTCGCGCCGCGGGACTCGTGGATGTGACCGTGCAGGCTGAGGAATGGCTGGAGCTCCTGTAGCGCCTGGCGCACAGCGGTGGACCCGGCGTCGAAGTACTGCACCTCTCCTCCTACACGCACAACGCTCGGTGGATCGGTGCTCGTATCGAGCACCGGGCAGCGATCCAGTCCGGTGCCGACCGGCGGTACGTGGAGGTTGAAGATCGTGCGGCGCGGATCGTCGGCGCGCGCGGCGAGCGCGAGGATGCGGCTCAGCAGCTCCTCCTCGGGGAGCTCCCGTGGGGTCTGCCACGGTGTCGGGTTGCTGTAGCCGAGGCTCAGGATCGAGATCCCCTCGCCGAGGTCCTCGACCTCGCCCTCGCAAAAGACGACAGGGGAACCCGCGGGGCGACGCAGCGGTTCGAGGACGTCCTCGGGGTCATCGTTGCCGCCTGTCACGTAGCAACGCGTGCCGCGCTCGGCGAGGCGCTGCTCGGCGAGCGCGACCCACTCCTCCAGGCGCCTGCGGGCCGCGGCGGTCAGCTCGACGTGCAGCTCCTCGGGCTCGGCGGCGATCTCTTCAGCGCGCTCGCGCGTGAGATGAACGGCATAGTTGCCTTCGTCGGCGACGCGGCGTACGAACGTTGCGATCTGCGCTTCCCCGCCCAGCACCGTCGCCTGGGGACCGTGGCCGGCGCGGACGCCGCCGCTCGCGGGGTCCTCCACGAGCGGCACCACGGCCTTGCCCATGACGTCCCCGCCGAGCACGAGCAGGTCGACGTCGTAGACGTGCGCCGCGGCGAGGAACTTGCGAAAGCACGCCTCCGAGGCGTGCAGGTCGGTGGCGAAGAACAGCCGACGAGCGCCTGCGCCGCGCGACCTGCGCCAGCTCCTCATGTCCTCACTCTACGGGCAGCTCCTTCATGACGGTGCCGAGGTTGATGCCCTGATCTCTGCGCACCCACCAGGAGATGCCGTAGATGATCGCGGCGACGAACGGCGCGACGAGCATCGCGATCGCCTCGCTGCGGTTGTGGGCCCAGCTCGTGCCCGAGGCAGGATCGGTGAGCAGCACGTACGTCATGACGCCCAGGCCGATCACGCCCAGGACACCTGCGATAGAGAGCAACGGGATGCCCGCGACGCGCACATCCCCCGGAGAGCCCTCGAACAGGTCGCGGCGTTTGTAGGGGAAGACGATCGCCGCGAGGCAGGCGATGATGAATGTGATCGTGAAACCGAGCAGCGCGGTGACGACCGAGAAGAACGACGTGAACGAGTAGAGCGCGAGCAGCACGATCGCGATGATCGTCGTCACGATCGTCGCGTTCACCGGGTTGCCGCGGTCGTCGACGCGCCCGAGCCACTCGGGCATCACGCCGTCAAACGACCACGCGAGCATCGAGCGCGTCACGAGGATCGTCAGCGCCGGCACGTACTGCCACAACCACGCGCCAAAGCCGATCGCCAGGATGATGCCGACGGCAGGCCCCGTCCAGGCGCCGAGTAGCTCCACGAAATAGGGGACCGATTCGAAACCGTACTTGGTCGCTTCGGTGTTACCCAGCGCGGAGAGAAAGTCAGTGCCGAAGGCCGACAGCGCGAGCTGCAGGACGATGATGAGCACGACGAACGAGACGACGAACGGGACGATGATCCCGATCACGTGCGAACGCAGGCCCGTACGGTGCTCGCCAGCCCAATAGGCGGACATCAGCAGGAAGGATGAGACGTAGTACGGCCAGGTCGCGCCAAGCAACGACTGGTGAAAGCTGAATGAGCCGTGCGGCCCTCCGGTTGCGAGGATCAGTGAATAGGGATGCGCCGTGCCGGGAGAGAACGCGCGTACGTAGTGGTTCCACGAGCCGATGAACGCGCCGTGGGACATCACCGCCATCGCGACCGCCGTCGCCAACAGCGTGATGCCGCAGAACCAGAAAACCCAGCGCTGGAAACGGAAGTAGCGGCGCAGACCGCGGCGGCTGGTGAGCAGCACGGGATAGACGAGGATAATCAGCAGCACGAGGCCTGAGATCATGCGCCCCCAGTGGGTGTTGAACCAGTTGCCCCAAGTCTGCAAGTGGTGGTCACCGGTCCAGTAGCCGAGCTCGCGAAAGGCGGTCGCAAGCGAGAGCTGGCCGATGTAGGAGCCGGCGGTGCCGATGTAGAAGGCCAGCCAGAACATGAAGCTGGCGTTGGCGGCAAAGCCGACAAGCGGAGAGAAGGTGCGACTGATGAAGACGTAGTCGCCACCTGAGCGCGGCATCGTGGCGGCGAACAGCGCGTAGACGACGTTCAGGCCGATGCAGCACGCGAAGGCGATCGTCGTCGCCAAGATCACGCTGTCGCCTGGGTAGAACGGCAGGCCAAACAGCAGGATCCAGCCGATGACTGGGCCGAACGTGGTGCCGAGAACGTTGAACAGCGCTCCGTCGGTCGGCTTGCCCTCCCTCACGAGACCGGACGCCTGGCGGTGATAGATCGCTTCTGTGGCCATCGCTAACCCTCCCCCGGGTTCTTTGGCGGCCGAGGACCATGGCTCGGGATGAGCCTGCCCCTCAACCCTCACAATTCCTCTGCGAGTCTAGGTCCTCGCCCTTCGCGCAGTCAAGCTCTGCAAGCTCGATCTACGGAACGGTTCGACAGTCGCCTGGAGCGCTCCCGATCAGCGAAATACGGCGTCGAGCGTCTCGCGGTCGAATCTTGGGGTCGAATCGAGCACCCGCCGGCCCACTACTGCGAGCACGGCGGTGGCGCCATAGCGGGCCGTGCGACCGCCGCCGACGTCGTATTGAGGAATCATCTCGCACACGTCGAACGCGCCCAACGGCTCGTGGGCGGCGACCACGTCGAGGGCCTCCAGCACCTCGCCGGCGGTGAGACCGTCGAGCACGATGCTGTGGGTGCCAGGTGCGAAGGCGCCGTCGGTCGCGTCGATGTCGAACGTCACATACAGATGGTCGACGCCTTGCGAGGCGATTTCCAGGGCCTCGGCGATCGTTGCCTGGACCCCGCGGCGGCGGATCGAGGAGACGGTGTAGGCAGCGAACCCGCGCTCGCGGCAGATCTCGAGCTGCTCGGGCTCAAGAATGTTCGCGCCATTGAGGCCCCACCAGACCATGTTGCCGACGGCTTCGTGCTCGCTGATACGCCGCGCGAACGTGCCGTGGTTGTAGCGGCCCATGTCACGGAACTCGTCCCAGAAGTCGAGGTGGCCGTCGATGTTGAGAAACCCGACCTTCGCCCCAGGCGTCCGGGCCTGCACGCCGCGGACGTAGCCGAGGAAGGAGGGGTAGGGGACGAAGTGGTCGCCGCCGAGCACGACCGGCATCGCGCCGCGCTTGACGATCTCCGCAACCGGCGCTGCGATCGCCTCGATCTGGGCATGGACATCGCCCTGGTGCAAGCGCACGTCGCCGGCGTCGAACAGGCGCGGGCGCTCGGGCACGGTCCAGACGCGTCCGCTCCTAACGTCGACATAGCCGGCGGGCTCGGTTTGCAGCCCGTAGTAGCCGGCGAGGTACAGCGAGGCCTCGCGGAGCGCGCGCGGGGCATAGCGCTGGCCATTGCGCCCGAGCGTCCAGGAGTCCAGCGGAACCCCCAAGACCGCAACGGAGCCCTCGGGCAGGTCGCTCGCCGCGCACTGCGGGGCGCGGTAGAAGGTGTTGGGGCCCGCGTACCAGTGAACCGTGTCTCGCTGTGGGGACATGCGTTGTTACCTGCTGATCAGATCGGTGGGCACGTCGTTGAGCACCTCGGGATCACCGTCGGTGACGAGAACGTTGTTGCCGAACATCATCGTGTCTCCGTCGGCGTAGGCAAGGCCGGGCTCCATCGTGATCACCATCCCGGGCTCCAGGACGTGCTCGTCGCCGCGCATCAGACTGAGGCCGCCGATCCAGATCGGCGGATAGGCGATCTCCATGGAGAAACCGAAGCGTCCCCATGTGTTCTGCTCGTAGCCGCTCTGCAGCTTGGCGACGAGCTCAACGACCTCACGCACGCTGACCCCTGGTCGCAGCGCGTCGGTGGCGCGGTCCAGCGCGTCCTTGACGACGGCGTAGAGCTCGCGCAGTCGCGCGCTGGGCTCTCCGAGCACGACCGTGCGCGAGATGTTGCAGTGGTAGCGGCGCACGACTCCGCTGACCTCCATGTAGACGGTGTCGCCGTGCTGCAGGACCTTGCCGATCGGCGTGCCGTGCAGCGTGCCGCGCGCGTCGACTAGGAAAGGGTAGGCGGGGAACTCGCCCCCTGCCGCTGAGACTGCGTGTTGAATCGCGGCCATCACGTCGCGGTCGCTGACGCCGGGAGCGATGGCGTCGATGCCGGCGCTCACGCCGATGTCGGCGACGCGCGCGGCGCGGCGCAGGTACTCGATCTCGGCGGGGCTCTTGAGGAGCCGCAGATCGTCGAGGACGGCCGTGACGTCCACGAGGTCGGCCGCGGGGAGCGAGTCGCGAAACTCAAGGGCGAAGCGCGGGCGCAAGTGATAGCTCATCAGGTTCAGCCCGATCCGACGCGCACCGAGCAGCCCCCGCTCGCGCAACACCTCAACGGTGCGCGCCGTCTGGTCCTCGTGGGTCCACACGACGCGTACGTCGGGAACCCAGCAGGTTTCCTCACACAGCGCCAGCTCGGCCTTGTTGCAGATCAGCGTGAGCGGCTCATCGGCGGCCGGGACGATCAGCGACTGGTGGTAGAAGACACTCGTGGGGTCGTAGCCGGAGAGCCAGTTGTAGTGCTCGGGCTGGTTGAGGACCAAGAGGTCGACGTCGTGCTCGTGCATCCAGCGGCGCGTCTTGGCCAGCCGCTCGGTGTACTCCTGCAGGGACACCGCCATCCGCGGCGCGGCGCGCGGCTCACCCATCGGTGACCACCGTGCGGCTCTGCTCGCGCATGAACTGGGGCAGGTAATAGGGCCCAAGCCCACCCTTGCCGGTGGTCCCGCTGGACTTCCAACCGCAGAATGATTGGGTGCGCGGCCAGGCGCCGGTCGTCGCGCCGGCGCGACGGTTTACGTACAGCACACCGGCCTGCATTTCTTCGAGGAACAGCTCGACCTCCTGCTCGTCGTCGCTGAAGATGCCCGCCGTGAGACCGTAGTCGGTGGCGTTTGCCTCGGCAAGCGCCTGCTCAAGCGTCGCGACGCGGGTAACGGTGAGGAATGGGAGAAACAGCTCGCGACGGGTGAGCGGGTGGCCAACCGGCAGACCCTGCGCCACGGTCGGCTCCACAAACCAGCCGCCTTCGAGCGGCGTGCCTCCGCCGATCGCGATCTTCCCGTCGCGGCGGGCCTCCTGCGCCGACTCGTGGAAGCGCAGTTGGGCGCGCTCATTGATGACGGGACCGAGGAAGGCATCGCGCTCGGAGGGATCGCCGACGGTAAGCGTGGCAGTGAAAGCGCGCAGGCGCTCGACCAACTCGTCATGAACCTCCGCGAGCACGATCGCACGCGAACAGGCGCTGCACTTTTGACCGGAGAGTCCGAAGGCGGCACGCGCGAGACCCTCGGCGGCCTTCTCCAGATTGGCGCTCGCGGTGACGATCGCAGGGTTCTTACCCCCCATCTCAGTGAGCGCGGGGCGCGCATAACGCCCCTCGGTAAGGTGACTCGCGATCTGACGGCCAACCTCGGCGGAGCCCGTAAAAGCGATTCCGTCAACGGCGGAGCGAGCCAGCGCGCGCCCAGTCTCAGGACCTCCGTGGATGAGGTTGAAAGCGCCCGCGGGAAGCCCCCCGACCTGCATCGCCTCGGCCAGCAGCGACGCGGTCCAGGGCGCCTCCTCGGAGGGCTTGACGACAACAGTGTTGCCCGCGATCAGCGCAGCGGCCGCCATCCCTGTCGTGAGCGCCAATGGGAAATTGAAGGGTGAGATAACGCCAAAGACGCCGTAGGGGCGCAGGATCTCAGTTCCACGCTCGGTGGGTGTGAAGCTCGCGAGCGGTTGCACGAACCCGTCGTGACGGTCCATCTCTTCGGAGTAGGTTTCGATCAGCTCGATCGCCTCCTGGACCTCGATGATCGCTTCAGCGCGGCTCTTGCCGGTCTCAAGGCTCATGGTGGCCGCGATCTCGATGTGACGGTCGGACATGACCCCGGCGGACGCGGCCAGGAGCTGCAGACGCTCACGGTAGGGAGTGACACGCCACAGCGCGCGCGCCTTTCGCGCGGCATCAACGGCAAGCTCGACTGTCGCGCTGTCGGCTTCGTGGGCGCAGCTGGCTACGTGCGCTATGCGGGACGGATCCGGACGCTCGAAGACAGCTCCGCGAGCTTGGAGGTGACCGTCGATCAGGTGCGGCAGCGGATCGGGGACGGCACTCCGGGCCTCGTGCAGGCAGCGCTCGAACTCCGCGTGCGCCGCCGCGTCGATTCCACCGCTCGTATAGGTCAGCCGGTCGGCCATCTCTCCCTGCGGCCCCTACGCTACCGCACCACTGGTCGAATCGACGCGAAGTTCAGTTATAGGAATCGACCCACTACAGGTCCGCTGACTAGCGCAAACATAAAGCTCGACCGCAGGGCGCTCCGACAGGGGTGGGGTGCAGATCGAAACCGACGCTCACGTTCTACGTGCCCGCCGGACGGCGGCCTGCACGCGCGCGGTCTTGGGACTGGCGGGTATAGCGCTGGTCATAGACCAGCCTGGTCTGTCGCTGCACCCGAGATTGACAGCGATCGGTTTCGCCACGATCGCTGTGAGCGCGACCGTGCAGTTGACGGCGCCGAACCTCTCGTGGCTGCGGATCGAGGAGTCGTTGGCGGGCGCCGCGGCGATCCTAATCGTAGGGTTGGGCGATCAGCGGGTCACGGTGCTGAGCGTCCTGTGGTTGGCGGCGGTGACGAGCGGCGTGATGGCGCGCGGGGGGCGCGTGCATTGGATCGGCCGCACGGTGGTGCTGACGGCGCTCGCGCTGCCTGTGCTGCGCTACGGGCGCCTCAGCGCCGAGCAGGCCGCGTTGACGGCATCGGCGATGGGCCTGCTGTTCACAAGCGGCCGGCTGATGCGAGAGCTGAACTACCTGCTGGCACGCGCGCGCTGGGACGCCGACCATGATGACCTCACCGGCCTGCTGTCCCGCGCGGCGTTCCGCGCGGCCTTGGAGGAGGCGACAAGCGCCGCAGCAGCAGCAACCCCCGTATCGCTGTTGCTGCTCGATCTCGACGGCTTTGGCATGGTCAACAAGTCGGTGGGGCACGCCGCGGGCGACGCGCTGCTGGCGTCCTTCGGCGAGCACCTGCGCAGCTCGGTGGACTCGGCCGGCGTGGTGGGACGACTGGGCGGGGACGAGTTCGCCGTGATCTTTCCGGGCGACGACGCGCGGGTGTTTGCAGAGCGTCTGCTCGCACAGCTCCCCCGCGACGGCGAGGAGTTCCGCGGGGTCTCAGCGAGCGTCGGCGTCGCGCAGGCACCCCGTGACGGGAGCGACGCGGATGCTCTACTACGAGCAGGCGACATCGCATTGCGGGTCGCCAAGCGCAGCGGAACGGGCGGGCAGATCTCGACGTATGTCGGGCAGTCGCTCAGCGGGCATGGCAGGCAGAGCGCGCGGGGCGCGCTGACGCGGTTGATCGCAGGCGAGGGCCTGACGATGGCGGTGCAGCCGATTGTCGACCTGCGCACCGGATCGATCCACGCCTACGAGGCCCTGGCGCGCCTCGGCGGAGCCGGGGGTCCTCTGCAGTGGTTCTCGTTGGCGGACGAGTTCGGCGAACGCGAGGCGCTCGAGCGGGCCTGCTTGAGCGCGGCGCTGGAGCTGTTCTCCAAGCGCCCACCCGGCATGCGACTGTCGGTGAACCTGTCGGCGCCGGTGCTGCTCGACCGGCTGACACTGCGCATCCTCGATCGCGCGGGGGACCTGTCGGGCCTGATCATCGAGGTCACGGAGGACGCGCTCGTGCAAAGCGACGCCCAGCTGCACGCCGCGATGGCCCCTCTGCGCGCGCGCGGCGCGCGGCTCGCCGTCGACGACGTCGGCGCTGGTTACTCGGGCCTGCGCCAGCTCACGACCGTGCACCCCAGCTATCTGAAGCTCGACCGCTCGCTGGTCAGCGGCATCGACTCCGACGCCGAGCGCGCAGCGCTGGTGAGCGCGCTGGTGGGCTACGCGGAGCGCGTCGGCAGTCTGCTCGTGGCGGAGGGGATCGAGAACGAGGCCGAGCTGCTCACGCTGCGTGAGCTCGGAGCGCCACTTGCGCAGGGTTTCTACCTCGGACGCCCGGGCGCGCCGTGGCCGGGGCTCGCAAGCGGCGGGCAAGCATCAGGGGACGCGACGGATCGGGCCGACGCCGGTCGGGCCAAAGCTTCGCTGCAGCCTGCCATGGGTTAGCGCAGCGGCACGCGAAGGTCAGGCGGGAGCCGTCCAAGAGGTGTGGTCTAGGACCGGTGGGGCCCCGACCGGCAGAGCGCCGATGCCCTGGCGATCGGCGGATGTCATCCACGCGACGGCCTCATAGCAGGGCGCGACCCACAGCTCGCCGGCCTCGGCCGCTTCGCCAACGCGCGCCAGGACGTCGTGCACGGCGTCGCGCGCGAGCTCGATCAGCCAGGTGTGCAGCACAAGCGTGGCGTGGGCGCCACCGTCGAGCGCGCGCTCGACGCTCTCCAACAGCGCGGCGCGGACAGCATCGGGGCCACCGGGCTCACCGTCACCGGTGAGGCGCTTTCGCAGTGGCGCAAAGGCGGGCAGGATGTGGAAGGCATCGACGGCCGGCCACGCGAACGGGACCACAGCGACCTGGTCGATGCCCGCAGCGCTACCGGCGGGGGAGCAGTAGCGCAGACCTCGGCCGGCCAGCAATCCGAGGGTCTTTTCGGTCAGCCGGCCGCCCGGAGGGCGCATACCGAGCACGTCGATGCCGAGTGCCCGCATCGCGGCGAGCCCGCGGTCCAGGTTGGCGATCTCCGCCGCTTCATCGAGGCTGGCCCAATCCTCGTGGCACCATGCGTGGTAGCCGAGCTCGTGACCCGCGGCACCGATCTCGTGGAGCGCCTGCGGGTAGATCTCGGCGTTGACGCCCTCGACAAAGAACGTAGCGCTCAATCCGGCATCGGCAAGCGTCGCGAGCACGATCGGGAGCGCCGTCGTGACGGAGTAGTGGCCGCCGGGCACCGCGTCCGGGTCGCGCAGACCGAGCTCGATCTCGGCGGCCTCGCCAAGGTTGTCGATGGTGATCGAGACCGCGGCGCGGGCACCTCCCGGCCAATCGCCACCGTCCGCGCGGCGGTTCAATCGATCAGCGCCGCGCTCCACCGCGCGGGGTCCTCACGGGCCCGGCGCTTGGCCCAGGCGAAGTGATGGCGGGCTGACTCCAGTAGCAGCGGCGCCGTCGCGATCCCAGCGAGCGCGTACTTGCGGTGCTCACGGCGCGTCTCCAGCACGAGGCTGCCGACGCCGCCGGCGAGCCACGCCCAGAGGATCGCGTTGTAGGCGGGAAGCTGGGCGGGCGTCAATCCCTCGGCCTCCTCCAGCCACGGCAGAAATCCCCAGCGCCGCGACCAGGGCCAATCGGCGAAGTGCACGAGCATTCCCGCGATCGCGATGCCGGCGTTGAACGCGAGCAGGGGCTCGTCGCGCTCGTTGCCGCGAAGAGCGCGCACGAACCCAATCGGCAGCGTCACTCCCCACAGCACATTGGTTGCGCGGCGGCCGATCCACGGCTCGAGGAAGACGCCGACGCCTGCCCAGCGCTCGAAGCCGTTATGGCCGGCTGCGCCGAGCGTGGCGAGCGCGTTGAACGGCTTGAAGACGCGGCGGGCCGTCATCGACGCCCATTGTGACCTAAGACAGCGCGCGTAACTAGTCCTTGTGTCCATAGTCCTCCCACACGATCCCGGCGGTCCGTAAAGTCGCCGGCGATGGCCAGGAAACCATTCGAGCGCGCGCGTCTCGGGCTCGGCGCCCTCGTCCTGCTGCTGGCGGGCCTGTTCCCGGCCGGCGCCCCGGCGGCCGTGCTCTCGCTCGGCGCGTTGTCGATCGCGTCGCCCGTGACGGCACCCGAACCCCCGGGCGGTGCCGGCGCGGCAACCTATGAATGGCAGCGCTGCGCCTACTGGTCCAGCGACGCCGAACACGACGGCACCTTCCTCGAGTACCCGCTGGGCGAAACCGGCACGACCGCCCACAACAGCCTCAAACTGGGCGGCGGCGGCACGTACATCGGCCCGCATCCGCCGGCCTCCGACGGTCCCCTCACCGGCCAGGGCGGTCCCGGCACGAGCTTCGACGGCCACAGCTCGACGGTCTCGATCGCCGAATCGATCGACCAGAACAATGGGCTGCCGTTCTCAGTCGAGGTGTGGGCGCGCCCGCGGGTGGTGGACAGCACATACCGCTACCTGTTCTCGCGCGAGCGCACCGTCGGCGCCGAACGCCAGGGCACCGGCATCTGGCTCTCGAGGCACGGCCTCGGGCTCGAGCGCTGGGTCAGCGGGAAAGGCTCGTTCATCGACTACGCGCCCGGCCTGCCCGTCGGGCAGTGGAGCCAAGTCGTGGCCACCTTCGACGGGACCACGATGCGGTTGTTCGTCAACGGCGCCCAGGTCGGCGCGCGCGTCGTCCCCGGGCCCGCCAACAGCCCCTCGCCCGGGCCCACCTTCATCGGCGCCGGAGGCGGCGGACGCTCGGGCTTCTTCGCCGGCGACCTCGCCGACGCGGTGCTGTTCAACCAGAACGTCGCCCGCGCCCACGTCGCCGTCGAGTACGCCGACGCCGCCAAGGCGCCCTGCACCGCGATCGCGATCGCGGGCGGACCCAGCTACACGCCGGTGCTCGACGACCTCGGCCGCACACTGCGCGTCACCGTGTCCACGCCGGGCGGCGCGCCGATCGTCGCTCAGAGCTCCCAAGTCGTCACCCACGGCATCGGCACCGGGCTCGTCGTGTTCGCGCTCGTCGGCAACCCCACCGAAGGCGAGACCGTCTCGGGCGAGGTCCCCATCACAGCCATCCTCTACGGCCTGGCGGCCGACACGATCGCCTCGAAGTCGATCGCCGCGTGCGCTACACCAAGGTCGCCGAGGCCCCCTACCAGTACATGTGGAACACCGCCACCGTTCCCAACGGGCTCCACGTCGTGTCCGTCCTCGTGAGGGGGCTCGGCGGGGGCGCAAGAGAACAAGTCACCGTCAACGTCCAGAACTGACGCCACGCATCGCCAACCCCCCGCGAGCGCCGGTGGCGATCGGGCCTGGTTCGGCTGCGGCCTGCGAGGATGTCGGCAATGAGCAAGCCAGCGCGCGTCATCGCACCGGTCCTGGCCCTGGCGCTAGCGGCCTGCGGCGCGGGTAGCCCGGCGCGCTCGGAACGCCTGAGCGTCTCCGCCGGGCGCTCCACAGCCGGGCGCTCCGCGAGCAGCTCGGCGCGTGTCCGCGACGGCCTCCGCTTGGTCAAGGTCGGCAGCTTCCGCGAACCCGTGTACGTGGCGGGTACGCCGGGCGATGCCAGCCGGCTGTTCGTGGTGCAGCGCGGCGGGCAGGTGATGCTCATACACAACGGCCGCGCCCAGGCGCACCCGTTCCTGGACATCAGCGGCAAGGTCAACGCCGGTGGTCAGGAGCAGGGCTTGCTGGGGCTCGCGTTCGCACCCGACTACGCCCGCAGCGGGCGCTTCTACCTCGACTACACGCTGCCCTCCAACGACATCCGCGTAGTCCAGTACCGCCGCCTCGCTCGTAATCCCGATCTGGCCGACCCCGCGAGTGCGCGCGTAGTGCTGACGATCGATCACCACGCGCACACCAACCACAACGGCGGGCAGCTCGCGTTCGGCCCGGAAGGCGAGCTCTACATCGGCGTCGGCGACGGTGGCTCCGAGGGCGATCCGGAAGGCAACGGGCAGAACACGAACACGCTGCTGGGCAAGATCCTGCGTATCAGCCCCTCCGCCGTCGGCGGCTACACGATTCCCAGCAGCAACCCCTTCGCCGGCCAGGCCGGGCGGCGCGGGGAGATCTGGGCATACGGTCTGCGCAACCCGTGGCGCTTCTCGTTCGACCGCGCGACCGGCGCTTTGATCGTCGGCGACGTCGGCCAGGAACTCGAGGAGGAGATCGACTTCGTGCCCGCTCACACCGGGGCCGGAGCCAACTATGGATGGAGCGTATGGGAGGGCGATCGGCGCAACAAGCCCGGCACAGCTCCTCAGGCGGTGTTCCCGGTCTTGATCGCCAAACACAGCGACGGCTACTGCGCGATCGTCGGCGGCTTCGTCGTGCGCGACCGCTCGCTGCCGGGTCTTTATGGCCGTTACCTGTTCGGCGACAACTGCCGTGCGCCGATCGAGTCCGTCAAGCTCGCCCGCGGTCGTGCCGCCGGCCGCCGTGCCACTGGCCTCAACGTATCTTCCACCTCCTCATTCGGGCAAGATGCCCGCGGACGCATCTATGTCTGCTCGCTCGGGGGCGGGGTCTACCGGCTGGTCGGCGGATGAGGCCGATTGCGCAACGCCGGTCTCGTTTTGGCGCTCTCCCGAGGGTGTAGCAGCCGCGCTACACTTGCTCTGCATGGCGACGACGATCCCTCAGCGCGAGCTGCGCAATCAGGCCGGCGCGGTGCTGCGGCGCGCCGAGCAAGGCGAGCGCTTTACGATCACCGTGGACGGTCGTCCAGTCGCCGAGCTCGGCCCCCTACCGGGCACTCGGGCACCGGCGACGCCCGAGGCGCTGAGCGAGCTGTTTACCGAGACACCCGTCGATCCCGCGTGGGCGGTGGAGATGCGCGAGATGCGCGACGCGGAAGCAGCCATGTGAGTACCCAGCTCGTGGACACGAGCGTGCTCGCCGGCGACATTGCGCCCCAGCAACCCGGGACGTGGGCCGTCAGTGTCGTGACGATTGGCGAGTTGGAGGTCGGCGTCCTGCTCGCGTCGGAAACGCTGCGAGCTCGACGGCTTGCCCGGTTGACGGCAGTCCTCGAACAGGCGCCGGTGCTGGCGGTGGATCGCCGTGTGGCCGCGCATTACGCGCAGCTGCGCGTAGCTTCAGGCAGACAGCCAGCAAATGACCTCTGGATCGCCGCTACAGCACTCGCGCACGAACTGACGCTGCTGACCGCAGACACGCGGCAGGCAGCGCTGCCCGGCGTTTACGCGACGCTTGTTGCCGCATAGCCTGCCGACTACGCTGGGAGTCGCGTTACTGGCCTGGAGAGCCGAGGAAGGCTTCGATGGCGGTCCACGCGGCGCTGTGAGTCAGCGGCCCGAGGCGGAGCGTCCAATCGTCGCCAAGCTCTTGGCGGACAGATGCGCTGAGATTGGCCGCCCGGAGTAGCTGTCGCTGCGCTTCTGCCCGCTCGAAGCCGGTCCTGCCGTGGTAGGTGGCATCGAGCCCATAGCGCCCGTCCTCCATCGGCCAGACCGAGAGGCGGTCGGGAGCAAGATGCGAGCCTGTCTCAATGGGCAGACTCATCGATGCCCTGGGGCGCGATTGAGGAATACCGAACCCAGTCGATTTGGAAGCTAGTATCGCGCGTTATGAGAGCCTTCCCGATGGCCTCTGGTAGCTCAAGGTGTCGGAGCGGTGAGGGTGCCGGAGTGACGAACGCCGTACCTCGACCACTGGGCTCGTGGGCAAGTCGCTCGTTCCATGGTGTCCAGAGCAACCGGCTCGGTGAGGGCGCAAACCTCAGTATCCATGCAGTCTTTCGGCCAAAATCTTCAGTGGGCGATCCTGGATTCGAACCAGG
>DASXOX010000048.1:0-7705 GCA_036493975.1 Solirubrobacteraceae bacterium | reverse complement strand
GCGTGATCCCCGTAATAGTGTTCACTGCTGAGGAACTGCGAGCCGAAGCCGAGCTCGTTCCAGATCTCGAGGTCGTACCCTTCGGCGCCGAAGATGCTCGTGGCCTTGTGGCAGACGGTTGCGACGTAGCTGAGCCAGCCCGCGAGCGTTTCCTCGAAGACGGGGTTCGGTTTCCCGTCGGGCAGCGTGGGTGCCCCAAACGGCGCGTACCGGAGGGTCGTGCCGCGGTGCTGCCCGGCCGGCAGCGCACTGGGCAGCGGCCGCGAGAGCGTCGCGACGTCGCCGGGGCCGATCGCGGTGATCAGGTCGTCGGGGGCGCCGCCGAAGGTGAGGTTGTCGAAGCCGGTCTTGCCCGGCACGACCTGCGCGGCGCTGGCCGGTGAGAGTGTCACGGTCTGCGCGCCCGCTGGAGCGGCGGCGAGCGTTTCAAGGTGCAGTTGCTTGGCGGGGCCGGGCGCGCCGCTGTTGGCGTTGAGGAGGATCAGCGGCCGCAGGCCGTGGTTGTGCATAGCCTGGAGCACCGCGTTGATACGGGCTTCGTCGCTGAACTGCGTCGGGTTTTCGTAGGAGAGCGCTCCCCACCCGATTTCACGGCGCGCGAGCTTGAAGCCGCTGTCCTGCAGAAGCTGGGCGACGGCTTCGGCTTCGCCGGGGCCGACGTTGAAGTTGATCCCAAGCGCGTCGCTGAGGCGCGACGCGGGCCAGGTGTCCATGTAGGCGCGCCACGGCTGCGCCCAGAAGGAGCTCGTCCCGAATGGCACCTCGGTGAGGTAGCGGGAGTCGATCGGGTCGGTTACGACGCCTTCGGTTTCCCCGGACCATGCCTGTTCTTCGGTTGTCTCGGAGCCTGCATTGCTCGACGGGGGCTGACTGGTCGGCGCGCCTGGGGCGCCTGGGGCGCCAGGGGCGGCGAGTGGCGGGCCGAACGTGGCCCCGAAGGCGACGCCGACGGGTTGTCCGTCGTGCGAGTCGGCCGGTGACGCTCGGGTCATCGGGCCGCTGAGCGCTGCGGGTTTGGTGCGTGCGTGAGTCGGTGAGCTGTGCTTGCCTGTGGGGCAGTTCGTGCCACGTAGCTGCCTGGCGTGCCGCGAGCGGCGAACCGAGCAGCGTCGGTGCGAGCTCGCTCGACCTGCGGGTGTGTGCCCGCGGTGGCGGGCGGCGGACCGATGGATGGCGCCGGCAACCGGACGAGCCGCCAGGCTCGATCCGCCCGCAAGCGCGAAGAGCAGGCACGTGGCGACGAGCAGGCTGCGGATGGGTGTGTCGATCCGTGACATGGGGCGGGGCAGGCGGAGGGGGAGAGGGATGCCCCGTCACTCGTTGGATCGCCGCGGTCTATGCGATGCTTGATGCAAATGGGCGGCGACGGACGTTCGTATGTGCGCCGCTCGGCGAAGCCGCGATTGCTTCTAATCACGCCCGATTTCCCGCCTGTGCACGGCGGAATTCAGCTGCTCGCCCATCGACTCGCCGCCGGTATGGGCGGGTTCGACACCCGTGTCGTGGCGCTCCGTTCTCCGGGCGCGGCGGAGTTCGACGATGACAGCGATCTTGCGACGCGGCGCGTCGGCGCTTTGAGTCGTGCGCAACCGGTGCGCAACCTCGCGCTCAACGCGGCGGCGTTGCGCGAGGCGCTGGCGTTTCGCCCGCACGTGACTCTCAGCGCGCACATCGTCGCGAGCCCTGCCGCGGCCTGCATAGCTCGCTTGCTCGGGGCACGCACGGTTCAGTACTTCTACGCCAAGGAGATCCCCCGTCGCCGACGTCTGGCGGCGTTCGCCGCGCGTCGCGCGCACGCTTCGATCGCGATCAGCTCCTACACGGCCGGGCTGATCGAGGCGACCGGCGCAAGCGGCGTCGACGTGCGCCTGATCGCACCCGGCGTCGATCTGCCGGACGACCCCTCCCCGCATTCGCCCGGGCGTCCGACGTTCGTCACGGTCGCACGTCTGGCGGACCGCTACAAGGGCCACGATGTGTTGCTCGCCTCGCTCACGGCGGTGCGCGAGCGCGTGCCCGACGTCGAGTGGGTGGTGATCGGCGACGGTCCGCTGCGCCCGGAGCTCGAAGCCCGGGCCGACGCGCTCGGCGTCGCCGACGCGGTGCGCTTTCTCGGCGCCGTTGATGACGGTGAGCGCGACCGCTGGCTGCGGTGCGCCGACGTGCTCGCGATGCCCAGCCGCCTACCCGCCTGCGGCCTCGCCGGCGAGGGCTTCGGGATCGTCTATCTCGAGGCTGCGGCTTACGGGAAGCCGGTCGTCGCCGGCAACGTGGGGGGCGCGGTGGATGCGGTCGCCGACGGTGTGAGCGGGTTGCTCGTGGACCCTGCCGATCCGGGTGCCGTCGCGGATGCGATCGCGACGCTGCTGCTCGATCGCGGACTCGCGCGTCGGCTCGGCAGCAGCGGGGCCGAGCGCGCGCGGCGCTTCGCGTGGCCGGTCATAGCGGGGCGCGTCGAAGCGCTGCTGCTGGAGCAACTGGGAAAACGCGTTGCGGACTCCGACGCGGGGCCAGGAGCGGGTGGGGGAGCGGACTCTTGAGGGTTCTATATGTGAACCACACCGCGGCGATCAGCGGCGCGGAGCACTCGCTGCTGAGCTTGCTTGCCTCGCCGCCCGAGCGGGTGCAGCCGCGCGTCGCCTCGCCCGCGGGTCCGCTCGCGGCGGCCGTTGAGAAGCTCGGGCTCGCGCAGACGACCATCGCTGGCACCGCGGGCAGCCTGCGTCTGCACCCGCTGCACACTCCTCGGGCGCTGGCCGAGTTGAGTGCCGCCGCCTGGCGGGTGCGCGGCATCGCGCGCCGCGAGCGCGCCGAGCTCGTGCACGCGAACTCGATCCGCGCGGGGATCGTGCTGGCGCTTGCGCGGCTCTCGCCGGTGGCCACGGTGGTGCACGTACGCGACTGCTTGCCGCCGGGTGCTGTCTCTCGCGCCACGATGCGCCTGATCGCGGCGAGCGCGAGCACGATCGTCGCCAACTCGCGCTACACGGCCGACAGCGTCCAGGCGCTTGCGCCCGGAGCCGCTGTAGAGGTCGTTCACAACGCGGTGGATCTGGCGCGCTGGGATCCGGCGCGCATCGATCGAGTCGAGGCCCGGGCGCGGCTGGGCGCCGCCGGTCGGCGTGAGCTGCTGCTTGGCGTGGTCGCCCAGCTCAGTCCGTGGAAGGGTCAGGACACCGCGATCGAAGCGCTGCGGATGCTGCGCGATCGTGGCCTGGATGTCCATCTGCTGCTGATCGGCTCGGCGAAGTTCACCGCGCGCGCGACCCGTTTCGACAACCGCGCCCATCTCGCCCGCCTGCAGGCGCTTGTTGCCGAGGCGGGTCTCGACGAGCGCGTGTCGTGGTTGGGGGAGCGCACCGACGTGCCCGAGCTCGTGCGTGCGCTCGACGCGCTCCTGCTGCCCTCCTGGGAGGAGCCGTTCGGGCGAGCTCTGATCGAGGCGATGGCGCTTGGCGTGCCGGTTATCGCGACCGCTGTGGGCGGTCCGCCGGAGATCGTGCGCGACGGGTGCGAGGGCTATCTGGTGCCGCCGCGCGACGCGGCTGGGTGGGCGGATGCGATCGTGCGTCTGGCCGAGCTGGGCAACGACGGCCGGCGCGCTCTGGGTGGCGCGGGCCGTCGCCGGGTCGAGCGGGAGTTCAGCGCTGAGCGCTATGCGACGGCGATCGGCGCGGTGTACGAGCGCGCGCTCGACCGCCACCGAGCGGCTACATAGCTGTGAACATTCGGTGAATTGTGTGAACGAATTGTGTGGCGTGGAGTTAGATCTGCATGCCCGCCCGCTTCCGCATTCCCGCCGTCGACCGAATCGGCGTAGCGCACCGCGGTTGACTGGCCGGCGACGAAGCGGATGGAATCCAACCCGACGACATACAGGCGCAGGCGCGCTGCCGCCGCCGTGGCCGTGCTGGCGCTGGCGCTGTGCGCCGCACTCGCGACTGCGGGCCTGGCGGGAGAATCCCCGTCGCTGGTGCAGCATGGTGAAAAGCTGACGGGAGCCGAAGAGATCGGCGCCGGGCGCTTCGGTCACGGCGTGGCGCTCTCAGCCGACGGTGCCACCGCGCTCGTGGGCGGCCCCGGGGACGGCGAAGAGAGTGGAGCGGTCTGGCCGTTTGCGCGCTCCGGTGAAGCCTTGATCGGCCAGGGGGGAAAGCTGGTCGGGTCAGGCGAGGTCGGTGGAGGTCGGCTGGGCGACGGGGTGGCGCTGTCCGCGGACGGCGACACGGCGCTCGCGGGGGCCCCCAACGACAGGGGCGGAGTCGGGGCGGTGTGGGTTTACGAGCGCTCCGGCGCGTCGTGGACGGTGCAGGCAAAGCTGACCGGCGAAGGCGAGGCCGGCAGCGCCTGGTTCGGGCGCAGCGTGGCGCTCT
Source organism: Solirubrobacteraceae bacterium (assembly GCA_036493975.1). Taxonomy (GTDB): domain Bacteria; phylum Actinomycetota; class Thermoleophilia; order Solirubrobacterales; family Solirubrobacteraceae; genus Palsa-744. Next base: position 3,332 of record DASXOX010000048.1, on the reverse strand, counting down.
CGGCCGACGGCAACACCGCGCTTGTCGGCGGCTTTGTGGATCACAGCGACGTCGGTGCGGCGTGGGTGTTCGCGCGGTCGGGTTCGACGTGGACGCAGCAGGGTCCCGAGCTGACTGGTGGCGAAGAGAGCGGCGCGGGTGGGTTCGGCTGGAGTGTGGCGCTCGCCGGTGACGGCGAAACCGCGCTGGTCGGCGGGCAGCGCGACGGTGAAGGGGCCGGTGCGGCGTGGGTGCTTACGCGGTCGGGTTCGACGTGGACCCCGCAGGGCCCAAAGCTGGTTGGCGGGGGCGAGCAGGGTGCGGCCCTGTTTGGGCACCGTGTCGCGCTCTCGGCCAGCGGAAACAGCGCGTTGATCGGGGGCCCGCGCGACGATCAAAATCGCGGCGCGGCATGGGCTTTCGCGCGGCTGGGTTCGACCTGGTCGCAGCAGGGTGCGAAGCTCACCGCCGAGGACGAGCGTGGCAAGGGCGAGCTCGGCTGGAGTGTGGCGCTCTCCGCCGATGGCACGATCGCGCTGATCGGCGGTCTGGGCGACTCGCAGCGAGCGGGCGCGGCCTGGGTATTCGGTGAACCGAGCCCCACGCCCGCGACAGTACCGGTGACAATCCCGTCCGGTACGCCGACATCGTCGTCCGGCGGGGATCCTCAAACGACGGTCCCGGCGCCTCAGCACGGCGTGGCTGGCTTCCGCGCGGCGAGTAGCGGCGTGCTGCTGCTCGGCAAGCGCCTGCTGGTGCACGGTGGTCGCGCCCGGGCGAGGTTGCGGTGCCTAGCCGCGACGACCTGCCGCGGGCGTCTGGCGCTCGCGATCGGGATGCGGGGGAAGGCCGCGCGGCGCCAGTACTTGGCGACCGTCGCGAGCGCCGGCTTTTCGATCAGACACGGACGCACCGTGACGGTCTCGTTGAAGCTGGGCGCACCCGCGCGCCGGCGCCTGCGCACCCACCGGCGGCTGGCAGGGAGCTTGGCCGTTCGGCTGCTGGCGCCTCAGACGCGGATGCGCAGCTACGCGGTCGAGCTTGTCTTACGCCGGCCGGTCGGCGCGACGCGCAACGCTTGAGCTGTGGCGCCCGTGCCGGTGTGCCGCTTTGCGCGGTGCGCCGCGTAGGGTCACCGTCGTGCTGTAGCCCGACACCTGCCGGCCGTTGCTCACCTTGACGAGCGCCCGGTAGCTCCCGCTGCGCCGGATGTTGACCACCGAGCTGAACCGCGAGCTGCTCGTGCCGATCGGCTTGGTCGTCGTCGTGGCCACCGTCAGCGGCCCGCGGCCCTGCTGTACCCGTTGAAAGAGCACGGTAGCGCTGGACTCCGCGGGCGCGACGGTCCCGCTGAGGCGCACCAGCCCGCGGGTGGCGGTCGAGTGTGCGCGGAGGGTTACGAGGGCCGCCACGTGGACGGTCAAGGTCTTGCTGAAGATCGGCAATGGGTCGAGCGTGCGCACGCGCACCTCGGTTGTCTGGGTGAAGCTCGGCAGCGTGAAGGAGAAGCTGCCTTCGGCGTCGCTGGCGGTGCTCGTCGCGATGTCCTGGAAGCCTGCGAAAAAGGGGAAGGGGCTGGTCTGCGCCGTCAACTGGTGGTTAGCGCCGTCCGTGCCGGAGAGTGTGCCCGTCAACGTCAACCGGCGGCCAAAGACCTGCACAGTGGAGGTCTTTGCGATCACGAACCGCAGCGGGGTCTGCGTGGTCGTGAAGGTGTGGTCGCGCCCTTCGCTCGTGCCGCTTGCGCTGGTCGCGACCAGCCGATAGTGGTAGGTCGTGCCCGGCTGCAAGCCCGTCAGCGGCTGGCTCACCTTGACGCCCACCGTGCCGGTGCCCGCCGCAATCGGCGCGGTCTGCGCGCCGTAGGCGGTCGTGGCCCCATATTGGAAGTAGCAAGTGGTTTCGACACCGCGTGGGTTGACCACTCCATTGAGCCCCACCGAGGTTTGATTCGGGTGGGCGGCGCCACCCGTGGAGACGTGCGGCGGTTTTGCGGCGCTGGTCGCCCATGCGCTCACCGTCGGTGCGATGCTCGATGTCGGTGCCGCGATCAGCGCGACAGCTAGAGCTGTTGCCGGTCTCCTCATTTCCTCGGATCACTTCCCTTTCAGGTTTTTTCTACTGCCTCAGGGGCGAAGCGGTAGCCGATACCGAAGTGCGTATGGATATAGGTCCAGCTGGGCGCTGCGGCGGCGAGCTTGGTACGAACCTTGCGGACGAACACATCCACCGCGCGCTCGCGGTGCTTCATCTCTCCGCCCCAGACCAGGCGGTAGATCTCGGCGCGTCGCATCACGCGATCCTCGCGCGCCGCCAGCGCTGCGAGCACCTGGAACTCGCGCACCGTGAGACCCACCCGTGCGCCGGCGACGAGCGCCTGCATCTCGTCCAAACGCAGCTCGAGATTCCCGAAGGTCTGCCCGCTTCTCGGGTCGGTGTCGGTCTGCGGGTGTGGCGACGCGGACGCCGCGCTCGTCGCCCGCAGCGACTCGGGCCTCGGTGTCGCGAGCTTCTCCGGCGCGGTTTCGACCTGGGGTTCGGTGGCTACCGGCGAGCTGAACGCGCTTGCTGTCATCGGCGATCTGGGGAGTCCTGCGGCATGGGTACCATTTTGGAGGCTGACTACCGGGGGGACCCGGTCGTGTGAAAGATTTGTGATGCAACGACCCCTGCGCGGCGCAAGTCTTTCACGCACAAGTACGTTCGCGGAATCTGTTCACCGAATCGTCACCAGTTGGCGGCGGCGATGGACTTTGATGTTGAACCCTATGAAAGACTGCGCCAACTGTGGGGTGTCGCTCGCCGACGACCAGCGCTACTGCCTGGAGTGCGGCACGCGGCAGCTGCAAGCGCGCAGCCAGTTCTTGGAGCGCTTCACGCCGGCAGCTGTCGGGCCGAACGTGCCGAGCGCGCCTGCCGCCGGGAGTGGGCGCTCAACGAACGTGACGGCGCTGGCGGGTATCGGCGTGTTGTTGCTCGCGATGGGCGTCGGCGTGCTGATCGGGCGTGCGAGTGGCAGCACCAGCGCGGGTCCGCCGCAGGTGATCTCCGTGGGTGCGCCGGCCGCCGCGACCGGCGTTGCCGGCACGGGGGCCGAATCCTCCGGCGCGGGGACGACCTCTGGATCGAGCGAAATCCCGGAAGATTGGCCGGCGGGCAAGAGCGGCTACACAGTGCGACTGCAGACGTTCTCGGCCTCCACGGCGCAGGCCTCCGAAGTCGCCACCGCGAAGTCCTCGGCGCTCGGCAAGGGCGCCACTGGGGTCGGCGTCCTGCTATCGAGCAACTTTTCGAGCTTACCCGCGGATCAGTACATGATCTACTCCGGGGACTACTCCAGTGAAGCCCAGGCC
>DASXOX010000047.1:0-5943 GCA_036493975.1 Solirubrobacteraceae bacterium | reverse complement strand
GCGCGCGCGTACGCGCATACGCGCGCGCGCGGCGGGGTCCGCGAAGTGGAGGCGCCAACGCGAGCAGCCCGCCCCCGAAAACGATCAGCCCGCCGATCCAGATCCACATGATCAGCGGGGAGACCAGGAGCTGGAACTGCGCGGGCGGCGGATGGCGCAGGTATTCGTGGGCGAGCGCCCACACCGCGATCATCCCCTCGTCGGGCCGCGACATCGGGATGTCGCGATTGCCGAGCGCGACGACGTGCTTGAGCCGCGGAGTTTCGATTTCGGGGGCGATCGCGCTCCACACGTCGCGCGTGAGGCTGGCGTCCATCGAGATGTGGCTGACGGGCTGCCCCGCGATCAGACGCCCGACGGAGCCGGCGGATTCTTCCTGGGATTCGTAGAAGCCCTCGCTGGGGTGCAGCGTGGCGACGTAGCGACCGTTCTTGGTGACGCGCATGACGGCCCCGATGTTCAGCGTCGAACCGGTGCGTACGGTGTCGTTGTGCGCGCTGACGGTCGCGGTGGGCCTGACGTAACGGATCGTGTAGGCGCCGACGCGCGTGGACTGCCCCGGGGCCAGCGCGAGCTTGGAGACGTGCTGGAAGGAGGAGGAGGCGGCGACGCCGATGAACACGACGGCCATCCCGACGTGGACGACGTAGCCGCCGTAGCGACGGCGGTTGCGTGCGACGAGCGCGAGCAGCGCGAGCGGCGGCGCCTCGCCGGAGGCGGCGCGACGCACGCGCATACCACGCCAGAACTCCTGCGCGATGCCGGCGAGCACGAACGCGGCGCAGCAGAACATCGCGATCGCGAACGCGCGATGGGCGACCCCGGCGGTGAGCAGCACGACCAGCGTGAGTCCGGCGACGGCGCTCGGCACGGCGAGGTTGCGGCGCGCGCTGGCGAGCGTCCCGCGTCGCCACGCGACGAGCGGGCCGAGCCCCGAGAGGAGCACGAGGACGAGCGCGAGCGGGACGGTGTAGCGATCGAACCACGGCGGCCCCACCGAGGCGGCCTGGCCGGTGAGGGCTTCGGAGATCTTCGGGAACCAGGTGCCCCAGAAGATCACGAACGCGAGCGCGACGAGCACGATGTTGTTGAACAGGAAGATCGCCTCACGGGAGAGCAGAGAGTCGAGGCGGTGCTCGGAGGCCAAACCGTCGCGGCGCGAGACGACGAGGTAGATCGAGCCGCACAGCAGCGCCGCGATCAGCACGAGGAAGGGCACGCCGAGCGTGGCGCCGCCGAAGGCGTGGATCGAGTTGAGGATCCCGCTGCGCACAAGAAACGTGCCCATAATCGCGAGCGTCCCGGTGGCGAGGGCGAGCGAGACGTTCCAGACCTTCAGCATCCCGCGGCGCTCCTGGATCATCAGCGAGTGCAGGAACGCGGTGCCCGTGAGCCACGGCAGCAGCGAGGCGTTCTCGACGGCATCCCAACCCCAGTAGCCGCCCCAGCCGAGCTCGGAGTAGGACCAGCTCGCGCCCAGCAGGATGCCGATGCCGAGGAACAACCAGGCGGCGAGCGCGAAGCGGCGCACGACCGCGATCCACTCGCCGTCGACGCGCCGCGCGATCAGGGCGCCCATCGCGAACGCGAACGGGACGGTGCAGAGCGTGTACCCCGAGTACAGCATCGGGGGGTGGATCATCATCGTGGGGAAACGCAGCAGCGGATCGAGGCCGACGCCTTCGACGGGGGCGGGGCTCGTCGTCGCGAAGGGGTTGGCGTAGAAGATCATCAGCGAGATGAAGAAGCCGCCGAAGCCGAGCAGGATCGCGGTCGCGTAGGAGGCGACTTCGCGCAGGCGGTCGCGGGTGAGGAACAGGACGAGGCTCGACCACAGCGACAGAAGCCAGGCCCACAGCAGCAGCGAGCCTTCCTGGGAGGACCACACGGCGGCGGCCTTGTAGAAGGTCGGCGTCGTGCGGCTGGAGGTGTCGGCGACGGTGTTGAACGCGAAGTCGCTGCGCAGGAACGCGATCTCGAGCACCGCGAACGCGACGGTCAGGACGCCGGCGAGGACATACACGGAGCGGCGGCCGGCGCGCGACCACTCGGCCTGTCCGCTGCGCGCGCCGTAGAAGGAGGCGGCGATCCCGTAGAGACAGATGGCGAGCGCGAGCAGCAGGCAGAGACGCCCGAAGACAGCCATCTCAGTTGTTTTGCTTCTCGCTCGCCGGAGCGACCTTGTACTTGGAGGGACACTTCGTGATCAGCGATTCGCGTTCCCCGACGTAGCGACCGCCCTGCTTGGCGACGGTCACGATGACCTCGCGCCCTTCGTGGAAGGCGTCGGGGACGGTGCCGGTGTAGTCGACGGGGATCGAGTTGCCCCCGCCGGCGCGATCGGCGACGCTGAAGTGCAGTTCGCCGTGTTCGTGGCGTACGGAGCCAGGCACGACGTTGCCGGTGACCTGGTAGCTGTGACCGGGCTGGACGTCGTGGAGGAACTGCGTCGGGGACAGCGCGGGGCTCGCGGCGCTGAAGCTCGTGTAGATCAGCGCGCCCGCGAGCACGACCGCGGCGGTGAGCGCCACGACGAGCCGAACCGTGCGCTTGCGGGCGGGATCCATCGTCCCAAGTATCTCAGACCGGCTACAGCGCGGCGCAGGCAGGACGCCCTGGGCTGAACCGCGAATGACCGCCGTTGCCTAGGAAAACATCGAGCGGTGGCGAAACCTTCGGGTATGGCGCGAGTCTCTAAAGGTAGAGCGCCTTGGACACGATGATCACAGAGAGATGAGACCGAGCCTCCTGCTAGCCCCGGGAGTACGGCGACGCGACGCACAGCCGGTGCGGCGCGCGCGGCGGCGGCGGCGCGAGCGAGCCGCAAACGCGGCTCCCACAAAGGCCCCGGAGATCGAGGCGCCGGTGACGGATGCCGCTGCGCAGCGGGTCCGGGAGGCGGGCGGCCCGCTGGATCAGGCCACCTACACCTGTGGGTGCGGGTGCATCTTCGCCGCGGCGGTCACGACAAGCGTCGCGTGTCCGCACTGCGGGGACGCGCAAGCCTGGTAGCCCCGGCCGCGACCCCGTAGGTCAGGCACGGCCGGGCTCGCGTCGGGACGTGCGCTACTTGATGTGCATCCCCGAGATGGCGCGCGAGATCACGAGCTGCTGGATCTCGGCGGTGCCCTCGAAGATGTCGTAGATCTTGGCGTCGCGGTGCCAGCGCTCGACGGGGAACTCGCGGGTGTAGCCGTTGCCGCCGAGGATCTGGATCGCGCGCTCGGTGACCCAGACGGCGACCTCGCCGGACTTGAGCTTGGACATCGAGCCCTCGGCGTTTTCGAACGGGACCTGGTTGCGGCCCATCCAGGACGCGCGCCAGACGAGCAGGCGGGCGGCGTCGATCTCCATCTTCATGCGCGCGAGCGTGAACGCGATCGACTGGTTCTCGATGATCTTCTTGCCGAACTGCTCGCGCTCCTTGGCGTACTCCAGCGAGTACTCGTAGGCGGCGCGCGCGATACCGAGCGCCTGCGCGCCGACGGTCGGCCGGGAGGCCTCGAACGTGGCCATCGAGGCGTTGGACTTGCTCTTCGTCCCCTCCCGCGCGCGGGCGAGGCGTTCGTCGAGCTTCTCCTTGCCGCCGAGGACGTAGCCGGCGGGGATGCGGCAGTCGTCGAGGTAGACGTCGGCGGTGTGCGAGGCGCGCAGGCCGTGCTTTGAAACCTTCGCGCCCTGGGAGATGCCCTTGGCTTCGCTCATCGGGACGACGAACGCGGCGTGGCCTTTGGAGCCGAGCTCGCGGTCGACGGTGGCGATCACGACGTGGACGTCGGAGATGCCGCCGTTGGTGGCCCAGGCCTTCTGGCCGTTGAGGATCCACTCGCCGGCGGCCTCGTCGAACTTTGCGGTGGTCCGCACGGCGCTGACGTCGGAGCCGGCGTTGGGCTCGGAGGAGCAGAAGGCGGCGACCTTGACGTCATCGGGCGTCCCGAAGCAGCGCGGGATCCACTCGCCGATCTGCTCGCCGGAGCCCTGCCCGAAGATCGCGGCGACGGCGAGCGCGGTGCCCATGATCGCCATGCCGATGCCGGCGTCGCCCCAGAAGAGCTCTTCGTTGACGATCGGCAGGCTCAGGCCGGTGGGGTCGGCGAAGAACTGCGCGAGCCCTTCGAAGCCGTAGAGGCCGATCTTGGCGGCCTCCTGGATGATCGGCCAGGGGGTGCTCTCCTTCTCATCCCACTCGTGCGCCGCGGGACGGATGACGTCGGCGGCGAACCCGTGGACCCAGTCGCGGACGTCCTTCTGGTCCTGGGTCAGGGCGAGCGAGAAGCTGACCTCCGCGCTGGCGGCGCCGGTGATCGCCTCGACTGCGGCCTCGGCGGCTTCGGTGGAGTCGACGACGGAGGTGGCTGACATCGAAGGGGGGCTCCTTTTCTAAATTTTTTGGATGAGGAGGATGGGTTGGTGGGCCGGCGACCTCGCGGGGCCGCGCGCAACACGCTACGCCGTCAGCGACGCGTGCGGTTGATTATGCACCTTACCGAAGGTGTAAACGAGCGTCAACCTTTGAGTTGAACTCGCTTTACACCCCAGGAGTATAGTAGGCGGAATGCCCGCGACGACCCGCGCACCGCTCGCCTCCAGCCGTGCCTCGGTTCGACGCGAGCGCGAGCGCGAGATCGTGCAGGCGACGCGCGAACTGTTCGACCAGCGCGGGCTGCAGGACGCGCCGATCGAGGAGATCGCGCGCGCGGTGGGCATCAACAAGGCGCTTATCTACCGCCACTTCTCCTCCAAGGAGGAGCTCTACGTGCTGACCCTCACGAGCTATCTCGCAGAGCTCGCCGAGCGTATGGACGATGTGCCCGCCGAACCGGACACGCCCGCCGGCCTCGACCTTCCCGCCGAACTGGATGCCTCCGCGGGTCTTGCCCCCACCACCGGCACGGGCATGCCAGCGAGTCGCGACGCGGTCGCGCGCCTGGAGGCGGGCTGGCGCTGCTACACGGACTTCTGCCTGCAATACCCGGCCTTCGTGGACTGCGGCCTCTCGCTGATGCGCCAGCCCGCGGCTGTGCTGCGCGAGAGCGTGTCGGATTCCATCTGGATGCGCCTCGGAGTCGGAATGGCGGCCTGCCTGGGCAGGCTCTCCCAGATCCTCGCGCAGGGCGCCTGCGAGGGGGCCTTCGAGATCGAGGACGCGGACTTCACGGCCAACCACCTCTACACGCAGACCCTCGGAACGATGCAGCTCGCCCGCATCGGCATCGGCGTGCGCGCGAGCGGCGCCGGCGGAGTCCCGGAGATGTTCGAGATAGACGCCCGGCGGGTCCAGGAGGCGTGCATCGCCGACGTGCTCGCCGCGGTCGGCGCGCGCCGAAATGGCGCCACAGGCTGACCCGACGGAGCCCCCCGACCAGCAGATCCCGAGGCGACGGCGGACCTTCCATATAGGTCGGCCGCGGCTCCCCACGGCCGACCAGCTCCTACCTTCCGCCGGACTCGACGCCCGTCTTCCGTATCAGCGCGTGAGAGGCACTTCGTAGACTTTTTTGCCCTTATATTCCAGCTTGAATTTTGCGCTTCCTGCGTTCAAATTTTTTATGGAACGAAAACAAGCATTCGCTGCGCCTGTTTTCAATGCCTGAGGGGGTTTGCATTCAACCCCTACAGGCGGAGTGAACATGAAGTTCGTTTCGTTAGGTGTTATTTGCGTAGCTTCGAGCGTATATTCGGCTCCTGTCGGATTTCCAACCGCGAATTCAGCGGTTTCGTTGGCGGCGAATTTTAGTTCAAATTTGTTTGTCGCAAAGTTAAATACCAGCGTCCCATTTGACGTGCCCGCGACAATTTCACCGTCACTGAAAAATACTGGCTTTAGTGATGCGAGCTTAAGTTCGGCTACGCCTTTCATTTCAGCTCCGTTACTTCCCAGTTTCAGTTGTCCTGATTCCGATAAAAATGCAATAGGCAGCGCTTGTCTTTCTAGGCTTGGCA
>DASXOX010000046.1:0-7630 GCA_036493975.1 Solirubrobacteraceae bacterium | reverse complement strand
AACACGCCCCGGATCTCGCGCAGTGCGTCGAGCCGCGCGAGCTGACGCTCGATACCGGCCGCCAGGACGGCTTCCTTGCTGGCGAAGTGGTGGTACAGCCCCCCAGCTCCGGGCGTGAGGCCTGCGGCGGCCTCGATCTTGGCGACGCTGGTCGCGGCGTAGCCGTGCTGGCTGAAGAGGCTCATGGCCTCGTCGACGATGCGGTCGCGGGTCGTGCTTGACATATGCCTGCCTAAGTATACACTTAGGAAAAATAAGTTAGACGTGAGAAGGAGTAAGTGGTGTCTGACCTCGAGAGTTCGGCAGATGCAACCGACGCGCAGCTGCCGGCCGCTGCGAAGCAGAAGGCGGTCGACCCGGCGCGCCCTGCCGGCGCGGGCGACTCGCGTGACGGCATCCGGACGGGCCGCCTGCGGCGCACGGCTCCGCTGGTCGGCCTGACGGCGCGCACCGCCGGCGAGGCGGTGGTGGTGGGTTTGCGAAGCCGGCTCACCGGCACCGACGCCTCCGAGTTTCATGTGCGCACGGCAGAGCGCTACGCCGAGCTGCTGGGTCGCTCGAAGGGTGCGCTGATGAAGGCGGGGCAGCTGCTCTCGTTCACCTCCATCGGTCCGGTCGTGGGGGATGAGTTCCGCTCGATCTACCAGCGCGCGCTGGTGCGGCTGCGTGACAACGCGCCGCCGATGGCGCCGGAGCTGGCGCGTGAAGTGCTCGAGCGCGAGCTCGGTGCAACAGCGGAGAGCGTATTTGCGGAGTTCCGGTGGGAGCCGCTCGCGGCTGCCTCGATCGGCCAGGTGCATAGCGCTCGACTACATGACGGTCGCGCGGTCGCGGTGAAGCTGCAGTATCCGGGAGTGGCCGCCGCGATCGACGCCGATCTCAAGAACAGCGAGTTGCTCGCGACGTTTCTGGGATTGCTGTTCGGAATCTCGCCTCGGAAGGTCAGCTTCGACGTCAGGGGCGCGGCGCGGGAGCTCGGGGAGCGCATCTCCGAGGAGCTCGACTACCGGTTGGAGGCGGCTAACCAGAAGGAGTTCGCCGAGCGCTACCGCGAACACCCCTGCATCCACGTACCGGAGGTGGTCGGCGAGCTTTCGGGCGAGCGGGTGCTTGTTCAGGAGCTCGTGGAGGGGAAAACGTGGACGCAGGCGCTGGCCGCCGAGCAGGAGCTGCGCGACAGCTGGGCGGAGGCAATCCACCGTTTCACCTATGGCTCCTACCACTATTTCTACGTGTTCAACGCCGACCCGCACCCGGGAAATTACATCTTTCACGATGACGGCAGCGTGAGCTTCCTCGACTTCGGCTGCGTCAAGCGGCTGCGCCGAAGGGAGGTCGATGCGCTGAACCTCGTGATGCGCGAATGCCTGCGCGGCGACGTGCGGGAGACCTGGCGGGCGAGCGTGGACGGGGGCTTCTTCGAAGCCGACGCGCCGCTCACTCCGGAGGAAGTCCTTGCCTATTGGCGGAGCCCGATCGAGATGTACTGGGCCGAGCAGCCGTTCACGATCACGCCGGAGTACGTGGCGCGCCTGATTGAACTGCGCTACTCGCCGTCGGGTCCCTCGGCGAACGTCTTCTCGGAGATGGTCACGCCGGTCGCCTACACGATCATGAGCCGTCTGGACATCGGGGTGATGTCGCTGATCGCCGAGCTGCGGGCGAGGAACTACTGGGCGGATATCGCCGCCGAGTACTTCGAGGGTGCAGATCCCACCACAGCGATGGGCAAGGTCGACCGGACGCACCTCCAGGAGCGATTGAAGGCGCGCAGCCATGCCTGACTGGAGCTCGTGGCCCTTCGTGGCCGAGGATCCCTATCCCGCCTACCATGCTGCGCGCGAGCGCGCGCAGGTGTTGTGGGACGAGCGGCTGGGCGTCCACCTGGTGCTCTCCTACGAGCATGCGGCCGCTGTCCTGCGCGGCCCGCAGTGGAGCTCGGACCCGCGCAACAGCCCCGATCTGCTCGCGTCGCTCGGTGGGGACCGGGGGGGTGGCTTGCTTTTGGGTCAGTCGCTGTTGACGAGCGATCCGCCCGCACACACGCGCCTGCGGAGTGCCGTGAACCGCTTCTTCACCCCACGCGCGGTCAATCGCATCCGCGGCCGTGTGGCTGCGATCGTAGACGCTGCGTTTGCGCCATTGGAGGAGGGGGAGCCGATCGAGCTGATGGGCGAGCTGGCGTATCCGATCCCGCTGGCCGTGATCGCGGAGCTGTTCGACGTGGGCCTCGAGGGCGCCGAGGTGCTGCGCAGCGAGACGCCGACGCTCGCGCGCCTGCTCGAGCTAGATCCCTCGCCGCAGGAGATCGAGGCGATCGGCATGGCCGCGATGAATGTGATGCTGTTCCTCGTGCCAATCATCGCGCAGCGTCGCAGCGATCCCGGCGAGGATCTGCTGAGCGCGCTTGTGCATCCGCCCGAAGGTGGGGTCGCGCTGGAGACCGAGGAGGTCGTGACGATGTGCCTGCTGCTGCTGGCGGCGGGCCACGAGACGACGTCGAACCTGATCGGCAACGGTACGCTCGCACTGTTTGAGCACCCCGACCAGCTCGACTGGCTGGCGCGGAATCCGGAGCGATCGGCCGACGCCGTCGAGGAGGTGTTGCGCTACGACAGCCCGGCGCAGGTCGCCTCGCGCGTCGCGCGCGAGGACCTCGTACTTGGCGGCGTCGAGATTCGCAAGGGCCAGCAGGTGCTGGTCGTGCTTGGCGCCGCGAACCGCGACCCCGAGCGCCATCCCGATCCCGACCGGCTGGACCTCGCTCGCGAGGGTCCTTCGCACCTGGCGTTTGGCAATGGTCCCCACTACTGTGTCGGCGCGGGCCTTGCCCGTTTGGAGGCCCGGGCGACCTTCGAACGGCTGGCGCGGTGGGCGTCGAGCCGCGGGTCGGTGCGCTGGTCGCATGAGCGGGACCGCTCGCGCACGATCAGGCGACTGCGCAGCATGCACCTCGGGGACGATCGGCGGCTGCCCTCGACGTTCTCGCTCCGGGCGCCGGTCGCTCGCTGACAGCGTCGGTCACCCCCCGCCGCGGTTCAGTCCAAGAAGCGCCGGCCTTCGCGCGCGAGCCGCCGCAGCGTCGGCGCCGCGCGGTAGCGCTCTTCGCGGTACTCGGCCCAGAGTGTGTCCAGGACATCCAGAACGTTGTCGAGGCCGAGCGCCTCAGCCCACGCGAGCGGGCCTCGCGGGTAGTTCATGCCGAGCGTCATGCCGGCGTCGATGTCCTGCGGGCTGCCGACGTCCTCGCCGAGCGCGAACGCGCACTCGTTGATCACCTGGCAGACGATTCGCGGTAGGACCCCGGCCGGGCAGGGCGCGACACGCGCGGTGTGCAGGCCGAGCCCTTGAAAGGCGCGCTCGCCGGCGTCGCCCGTGACCTCGACCAGGCTGAGCGGGATGAGCGCATAGAAGGCCTCGCCCTCGACGGTTCCGCGCAGTCCCTCGACGGAGATCGCCGGGCCAGAGTCGCCCCCGGCAAGCTCGCGCAGCGCCCGCGCGAGCGGCCCCTCGCCCTCGACGACCGAGCCCCCAGCGCGCGCTGGGGGCTCGGGGTCGGCGGGGCGGTGCGGCCCGTCGCCGGAGTAGTCGTAGTAGCCGCGCCCGGTCTTGCGCCCGTGCAAACCGGCGGCGACCATGCGCGCCTGGATCGGGGAGGGGCGCCAGCGGGGCTCGCCGAAGCTGAGCTCGTAGAAGGAGCGCGAGACGTCGAAGCCGGTGTCCACGCCGACGAGGTCGCTGAGCTCGAAGGGACCCATGCGAAAGCCACCGCCGAGACGGCAGATGCGGTCGATCGTCTCGACGTCCGCGATCCGCTCCGCGAGCGTGCGCAGCGCCTCCAGCCCGAACGGACGGTTGCAGCGGTTCACGAGGAAGCCCGGTCCGTCGGTGGCGCGGATCACGGTCTTGCCCATCGCGCGCCCCGTGGCGTCGGCGAGGGCGAGCGCGCGGTCTTCGGAGCGGGTGCCCGCGATTACCTCGACGAGCTTCATCAGCGGGGCGGGGTTGAAGAAATGCATCCCCACGACCCGCTCGGGGTTGCTCGCGGCGGCGGCAATTCCCGTGACTGGTAGGGAGGAAGTGTTGGTCGCCAACACGCAGTCCGCGGCGACGATCTGCGAGAGCCGCTCGTAGAGTTCGCGCTTGAGCTCGGGCAACTCGGGCGCGGCCTCGATCACCAGATCGCACGGCGCGAGTCCGTCGAGCTGCTCGACGACCTCCAGGCGCTGCGCGGCGGTGTCGGCTTCCTCGGGGGATAGCTTGCCTTTGGCGGCTTCTTTCTGCAGCCCCGCTCGCACTTTCTCGGCGCCCCGCTGCAGGGCCTCTGCGATCGGGTCGTGAAGCAGCGTGCGCGCGCCCGCGCGACACGCGAGCTGCGCGATGCCTGCGCCCATCGTGCCGGCGCCGATCACGCCGACGACGTTTGCCGGTTCCGCCCCGGCGCTTGCGGCGTGGGCGCTCATCTCAGGCCGGCACGAGCGCGTTGATCCCCGTCAGCGAGCGCCCGATGATCAGTTTCTGGATCTGCGAGGTCCCCTCGTAGAGCGTCGTGACGCGGACGTCGCGGAAGTAGCGCTCGACGGGGTGGTCATCGACGTAGCCCGCGCCGCCGTGGACTTGGATGGCGGTGTTCGCGCACTCGACGGCGGCCTCGGTGGCGTGGAGCTTTGCGATCGAGGTCTCGGTCGTGTTGGGGCGCCCCTTGTCCTTGAGGAATCCCGCGCGCCAGACCAGCATCCGCGAGGCCTCGGTCTTGACGGCCATGTCGGCGATCATCGCCTGGACGAGCTGGAAGCTCGCGATCGGACGCCCGAACTGCTCGCGCTCCTTGGCGTATTTGACGGACTCCTCGACGCAGCCCTGGCAGATCCCGACGCAGCCCGCCGCGACGGAGTAGCGACCGGAGTCGAGCGCGGACATCGCGACTTTGAAGCCGTCGCCGATGTCGCCGAGGACGCCGTCCTCGGCGACCTCTACGTCTTCGAGCGAGATCGCCGCGGTGTCGGAGGCGTGCAGCCCCATCTTGTGCTCGATCACGCTGGGCTGGTAGCCGGGCTGGTCGGTCTCGACGAGGAAGCAGCCGAGCCCGCGGTGGCCCTTCTCGGGGTCGGTCTGGGCGAAGACCAGGGCGAGCTTCGCGTAGTTGCCCATCGAGATCCACATCTTCGCGCCGTTGATGACCCAGCCGGTTTCGGTCTTGGTCGCGCGCGTGCGCTGGTTGGCGGCGTCGGAGCCGGTGTCGGGCTCGGTCAACCCGAAGCACCCGAGCCACTCCCCGGAGCAGAGTTTGGGGAGGTACTTGAGCTTCTGCTCCTCGGTGCCCCACTTGAGGATCGCGGAGCACACGAGCGACGTTTGTACGGAGATGACGGTGCGCACCGAGGAGCACCCGCGGCCGATCTCCTCGACGACGAGGCCGTAGCTGAGGTAGTCGAGGCCCGCGCCGCCGTACTCGCGGGGGACGATCGCGCCGAGGTAGCCCTGGTCGGCGATCTTCTTGACGATGTCGAGGTCGAAGTGGTGTTTGCGGGCGTTTTCGCGCGCCTGCAGCACGATCTCCTTGTCGGTGAACTCGCGCGCGGTGTCGCGGATCAGGCGCTGCTCGTCGGTGAGGTCGAAGTCCATGTCTCTCCTAGTGGGTCGGGGCGGATGGGTGCGGGTGGGGCTGCCGTCCTCAGCCGGCCGTCGGGCTCCCCAGCTTCGGCGTCTGCCACGGGGCGCGCACGCGCCGCTCGAGCTCCTCTGCGAGTCCGTCGATCGGCAGTCGCTCCTGTTTGAGCGAGTCGCGGTCGCGCAGTGTGACGGTGCGGTCCTGCAAGCTCTGGTGGTCGATCGTGACGCAGAACGGGGTGCCGATCTCGTCCTGGCGGCGGTAGCGCTTGCCGATCGATCCGCCCTCGTCGTACTCGGCCTGCACCCGCTCGCGCAGCCCGCGGTGGATCTCGTGGGCGAGCTCGGGCTGGCCGTCCTTGCGCACCAGCGGCAGCACCGCGACCTTGATCGGGGCCAGGCGGGGATGGAGGCGCAGCAGCGTGCGGCGCTCCCCGGCGCCGGCGCCTCCGGCTCCTGCCGTCCCGGCGTCCGCGCCGTCCGCGGTCCCGGCGGGTACGACTTCCTCGTCGTAGGCGTCGACGAGGAACGCGAGCGTCGCGCGGTCGGCTCCGGCGGCCGGCTCGATGACGTGCGGGACGTAGCGCTCGCCGCTGCCCTGGTCGAAGTACTCGAGCTTCTCGCCGGAGAACTGCGCGTGTTGGGTGAGATCGAAGTCGCCGCGGTTGGCGATGCCCTCGAGCTCAGACCAGCCGATCGGGAAGAGATACTCGACGTCGCTGGTCCCGGAGGAGTAGTGCGAAAGCTCGTCGGGATCGTGGGCGCGCAGGCGTAGATGGTCGGGGCGCAGGCCCAGCGCGAGGTACCAGCGCATGCGCTCCTGGAGCCAGTGTTCGAACCACTGCTGGGCCTCTGCTGGCGGGACGAAGAACTCCATCTCCATCTGCTCGAACTCGCGCGTGCGGAAGATGAAGTTGCCGGGCGTGATCTCGTTGCGGAACGACTTGCCGATCTGGGCGATCCCGAACGGGGGCTTCTTGCGGGCGAACTGCAGGACGTTCTTGAAGTTGACGAAGATCCCCTGCGCGGTCTCGGGGCGCAGGTAGGCGGTGGCGCCCGACTCCTTAACGGGCCCGATCGTGGTCTCGAACATGAGGTTGAAGTCGCGCGCCTCGGTCAAGTCGCACTCGTCGGTTTCGCCGGGGTGCTTGGAGGGCTTGCGCCCGCAGGGCAGGTCGGCGAGGTGGTCGGCGCGGAAGCGCTGCCCGCAGGTGCGGCAGTCGACGAGCGGGTCGGTGAAGCCGGCGAGGTGGCCGGAGGCCTCCCACACGCGGGGGTGCTGGAGGATCGCGGAGTCCAGCGCGACGATGTCGTCGCGCTCGGAGAGCATCGCGCGCCACCATTCGTTCTTGACGTTGCCCTTGAGCAGTACGCCGTAGTGGCCGAAGTCGTAGGTGGACCCGACGCCGCCGTAGATCTCGGAGGAGGGGAAGATGAAGCCGCGGCGCTTGCACAGCGCGACGACCTTGTCCATCGTCACGACGTCCGTGGCCTGTGGGGGGCGCTCGCTCATCGCGGCTGGATGCTATTCGAGCCTCGCGAGGCGGTGGGTTCGCCCCCAAAAAAACTGAGCTTGACATATCTTGCTTGACAACTGTCAATGACTGTGTTTACATGCTGGTGGATGGCAGTGAGCAGGGGCGGAACGGACACCGCCAGCAAGAGGAGCCGCCGGCGCTTGGGCGTGCCGGAGCTTGTTCGAGCGCCGCTACCCATACCTCTCCGGTGGCGCTCGAGGAAGCCTCGACACGAGAAGGGATCCGCGTGTCGGTGGTTTGGTAGGGGCCGGGGTGAGCCCGGCCCCTACCGTTCTCCTTCGAGGGCACGGCTCGCGCGGCTCGCGGGTGCTCGAGCGGCCGATCGAGCAGGCTCGCTTCGCGCCTCGCCGGTCGCGGCCCGTTCGCGGCGGATACGCTGCCCGCCGTGGCAAGGCTGCTGATCATCGGCGAAGGCACGCGCGACCTGCAAATCGCGCGCGCCGTCGCACAAGCGGGTCACGCGACGCGGATCGTCGCGCGCA
>DASXOX010000045.1:0-29368 GCA_036493975.1 Solirubrobacteraceae bacterium | reverse complement strand
AACTCGGCCACGACGTGCAGGAGGTCGATCCGCCGTGGCAGATCGAGGGGCTGACAGAGCTGTTCGGCGCCGTCTTCTGCACCCACATCGGCCTCTCGATCGCCTACTCCGGGATGGTCGCCGGGCACGAGCCGACGGCCGACGACATGGAACCGATGAGCTGGGCGATCTACTCGATGGTGGGGAAACTGAACGCCGTGGAAGGCTTCGGCGCAACCGTGCGCCTGCAGGCCTTCACGCGGCAGCTGGTGCAGTTCATGGAGCCCTACGATGCGCTGCTCACGCCGGCGCTGGCCGAGCGCCCACTGCCGCTGGGGACACTCGATGCGGCTGCTCCCAACCCGCTGGAGACGTTCACGCGCTCCGGGCTCTTCACGCCGTTTACGCCGGTCTTCAACGCGAGCGGCCAGCCGGGGATCTCGGTGCCGCTGTTTCAGGGGGACGATGGTCTGCCGCTGGCCGTGCAGATCGTAGGGAAGCCGGCCCAGGAGGCGACTCTGCTGGCGCTCGCCTCGCAGCTTGAAACGGCCCGGCCGTGGGCCGAGCGCCGACCCGAGCTGGCGCTCACGTAGGGCCGCGCGACTTAGGCGGCGGTTGCGAGGATCGCGCCCATCGGCTGCGGACGCACGCCGAGGCGCTCTGCGTCGGCCGTGCCACGCGGCGAGGTCATCGAGACCTCCATCAGCTCCGCCTCGTCCCAAGTCGCAAACGAGCTCGCGCCAGCTGCATTCTCCAGGAGACGGAGCGCACGCGAGACCAAGGGCGTCGGAACGTGCACGAGCGGTCGGCGACGCCCCAGCGAGTGCAGCACGAGCCGCACGATGTCGGTGTGGCTGAGTGTCTGCGGGCCCGCCAACTGGAGGTCCGCGCTTTCGTTGCAATCGCGCAACGCACCCACCAGGCAGTCCGCCGCATCCTCCGCCCAGATTGGCTGATAGAGCGCACGGCCCCTGCCTGAGACGGGCATCGCCGGGAGCAGCGCGAGGCGTTCGAGCAGCGTCAACCAACGATCGCCCGGCGCGTAGACGATCGAGGGCGAGATCACGATCGCCTGCAGCTCCGCCGCGCGCACCGCCTGCTCGGCGAGGGCCTTCGCGCGGAAGAAGCGCGCGCGGCTGTGCGTCGAGGCACCGAGCGCCGAGCAGAACAGGAAGCGCTCCACGCCGGCTCGCTCGGCGGCCTGGACCATGCGCCAAGTCGCGATCCCGCCCAGCTCCTCGATCGAGCCGCGGCGTTGGTCGCGAATCGAGGCCGCGAGGTGCACGACCGTGTCCACGCCGCGCATCGCGTTGCGAAACGACGGGGGATCGGTGAGGTCGCCCAGCGCGATCTGCACCCGCACCCGCCGCGCTCCGAGCCGGCGCGGGTCGCGCACCAGGCAGCGCACCGGCGTGCCCTGCGCGAGCAGGCGCCCTAGAAGCGCCGAGCCGACCTGGCCGGTTGCGCCGGTGAGCAATAGCATCGCCCACAAGCTAGCGGAGGCCGGTCTTCCTACCGGTACAGGGGCGGTCTGTCCGCCACTAACATGGGCCTCCGTAGTGGCGGTGCAAGCGCCTAGAATGTGCGCCCTCCGAGAACTCGCACAAACCGACAGAAGGAAGCGAATGGCCTACGTGATCGCCGAGCCGTGCATCGGCACCAAGGACAACTCCTGCGTTGAGGTGTGTCCCGTCGACTGCATCCATCCCACGCCCGACGAGCCCGGATACGACGCCGCGGAGATGCTCTACATCGATCCTGAGGAGTGCATCGACTGCGACGCCTGCGTCGAGGCCTGTCCGGTAGATGCCTGCTTCGCCGAGGACCAGCTCCCCGAGGAGTGGCAGAAGTACTCGCAGATCAACGCCGATTACTTCGCCAACGCGAAGTAGGGCACTCTAGAAGGCGTCCGCTGTGGCCCGGGCCGCGCGAGATCCTTGGCCCTAGGCCATCGGCAGCGACATGCCCGCGGGCTTTGGGCTCGCGGCAGGTGGCGCCGGGGCGGCTGCACCAGGCGACGCTGTCAAGACCGGCAGCTCCAACGGGGTCGCGGCCAGCAGGCCGCGGGCCGCGCGGCGGATCGCCTGCGCGGCCGGGTCGTCGGGATCCTCCAGCACGAGCGGCACGCCGCCGTCGGCGTGCTCGCGCAGCGGCATCGTCAGCGGGACGTTCCCGAAGAGCGGCACGTCGAGCTCGTCGGCCAGCTCGCGTCCGCCGCCCTCTCCGAAGAGCGCGTAGCGCTCGCCGTCCGGCGTGGTGAAGCCCGACATGTTCTCGATTACGCCGACGATCTCCAGCGATACCTTGTGCGCCATCTGCGCGGCTCGGCGCGCCACCTTCTGCGCCGTTGGTTGCGGCGTCGTCACGATCACGAAACGCGCCTGCGGCAGTAGCTGTGCGAGCGTCATCGAGACGTCTCCGGTGCCTGGTGGGAGGTCGACGAACAGGTAGTCCAGCGCGCCCCATTCCACGTCCTGTAGGAACTGGGTCAGAGCCTTGTGCAGCATCGGCCCGCGCCACACCACCGCGGCGTCCTCCTCCACGAAGAACCCGATCGACATGACCTTCACGCCATGCGCCTGGAGCGGGACGATCTTGCGCTGCGGCGATACCGGCGGGCGCGTCGCTCCCAGTCCGTACATACGCGGGATCGAATAGCCCCACACGTCCGCGTCGAGAATGCCCACGCGCCGGCCCTCAGCGCTCAGTGCCGCCGCGAGGTTTGCGGTGAGCGTCGACTTGCCCACGCCGCCCTTGCCCGAGCCCACGCAGATCACGTTGGCGACCTCGGCCAACGCTCCCTCGGGCAGGCTCCCGCGCCCCAGCTTCTGCTGCAGCGCGGTCTTCTGCGCGTCGCTGAGGACGTCGAAGAACACGTTCACATGCGCCACGCCGTCCAGTGCTGCGACCGCCTGTGCCACCGCCGTCTGGAAGTGCCCCCGGATCGGGCAGCCGGCGGTCGTCAACATGACGGTCACGTCCACCACGCCGCTTTCTGCGACCTCGATCGGGCCGACCATGTCGAGCTCGACGATCGAGCGGCGCAGCTCAGGGTCGATCACTGCCTCCAGGGCCTTCAGGATCTCCTCACGCGTCGGCATATGCCGCATTCTGGCAGAAGGCGCCTAGCGCTCCGCCGCGGGGCACACGATGCGGTAGTCGCAGAGCGCGCATACCGCAGGCGATGGGGTTGGCTCGAAGTCCTGCGCCAGGATCCCCTCTCCAACCCGCAGTATCGCCTCGCGCACCCACTCCTCGCCGTCCTCCCCGCGCGGCACCGGCACCCGCCGGTCGTCCAGCAGGTAGTAGTAGGCCTGACGCGAGCTCTCCAGCTGCCAAGCCTCTCGCGCCGCAATGGCATATAGCGAGAGCTGGATGTCGTCGCGCAGCTCCGCCGCGGTTTTGGCGTGCCCGGTCTTGTAGTCGATCAGTTCGTAGCTACCGTCGGGTAGGGCATCCACACGATCCACGCGTCCCCGCACATGGTGGGGACCGAGATCGAACGCGAACGAGCGCTCAAACCACAGCGGCTGGGCGGTCTCCTCGCGCAGGCGCTCGTGATAGCGCACCAGCGCGGCGCGGGCCTTGACGCGCAGGCGTCGCTCAAGCTCGCCCTCGCCGATGCCCGCCCGCCGCCACGCCGTGTCGAGCAGCTCCATCATCAACCCGAGCGTCTGCTCCTCGGCATTGTGATAGCGCTCGAGCACCTGATGCACCACGATCCCGAAGCGCTGGTTCAGCGTCTGCTCGACTGGAATCCTCAGGACCCGCGCGAACTTGTAGCGCAGTGGGCAGCCGCGGTAGGTCACGACGTCCGAGGCCGACAGCGCCAGGCCTCCGCCGCGCCGTGGCAGGAATGCCTCCAGTGACGGCTCTCCGCGCGGTCCCAGCGCGCCGGCCCAGCTTGCCGTCCTGCCGCCATGCCTCGTCGTATCCTGGGTGCGGTCCACCGCGCCTAGAAGCGCATCGAGCGGAGAGCTTTCGAAGATCTCTCGCTGTAGCGGCGTTGTTGCCGCCAACAGGCGCGCGTTGATATCCGCCAACGCGCTGTCCAAGTTCGTGTCGGCCGACGCGGTTTCTAGGCGCTCATCGGTGTGGGCGTCCTGTGCGCTCTCGCTACGTTCGCGCTCCACAAGCGCCGCGAGCTTGATCAGCTCGAGGTAGCGAACGACCCCGTGGGAGACGTCCAGGTCGGTGTCCAGTCGCAGCTCCCCGAGGCGTTGCGCGATCCGAGTGACGTCGCCGAGCACCTCGGCGCGCAGCTTGCCGAGCATCTCCCGCAGCGCCCGTGAGTCGGGTTGCTCTTTCACCGACTCCTCGCCCTGGTCGAGCCTGGGATGCTCGGCCACCGTGGTGAGATGGGTCGCCAGCTCACGCGCGCTCGCTCCTGGGGTCGCGCGCCCGAAGCCCTCGGCGAGCTCGCAAAGGCTCGCCAGGCCCGCGATGCGCTCCTCCACGTCCTGCTCGTCAGCTGCGAACAGCTGGCGGCGACGCAGACCGAGGCGCTCGATCAGGCCGGCGACAAACGTCTCCCCACGCTCTGCGTCGATCGCCTCGGTCGCCCATCCGTACAGATTCTGGAAACGTTCGATTCGCTCGCGAGCCTGCGGCGCGAGCTGCGGAGACTCGCTCGCCGCGCCCAGCGCCGCGACAACGTCAAGGCGCCGACGCCGCGCGATTTGCACGACCCGCGCGAGGTCGACCTGGCGCAGCTCCACCGGCGGGCGCCCCAGTGCTCGCACGGCGGCAGCGGCATCTCGCGGTTCGACCAGCAGCCGCAGCCACGCCAACACGTCGCGCACCTCGGCGCGCTCGAAAACCGGTCCCGGGACAGTCGGTGCGCGTGGCGACGGCGCACACTCCACGCGGGTGCCGGAGCTGTCCAATTGCGCGTCCACGATCCAAGGCTACTCTCTGATGGTGGACGCAATCGACTGGAGCACAGCCCAGCGCGTCGGAGAGCTCATAGCGGGATCCCCCTCCAGCGGCGCCATGACCGGCGAGTCCGTCCGGCCCCTCGCAGAGCGCTTTGCCGGTCGTGTGAGCGAGTACTCGGGCCTCGCGTTGCCAGCTGAGCTGCCTCCCCTTGAGGCCGTCGACCGTCCCACCTGGATCGCCGCCAATCTGAGCTCGATGCGGCCGATCCTCGAGCCCGTCGCTCAGCAATCCGGCGCGATCGGGCGCGCTCGTAACAGGCGCCGCCCGCGCAAGGCCGGAGCGCAGGATCTCACCCCCCTGTATGACACGCTTGCTGCTGCCGGTGGCCTGCTGCTCGGCGCCCAGGTTGGGGCCATGGCGGGAATGCTCTCCCAACGCGTGCTTGGCCAGTACGACCTCGCGCTGCTCGACCCCACTATCCCGCCGCGACTGCTGCTCGTCGCTCCCAATCTCGCTCAGGCGGCCCGCAATATGCAGGTCGACGATCAGCAGTTGCTCTCCTGGGTGACGATCCACGAGCTCACCCACGCCATCCAGTTCTCTGGCGCCCCGTGGCTTCGTGAGCACCTCGCCGGCATACTTCAGGAGCTGATCGCCGGTTTGCAGGTGACGGTCTCGCTTGGCGCGCTGCTGCGTCCCCCCAATCCTCGCGATCTCCGCTCGCTCGCCGAGCGCCTGCGCCGCGGGGAGATCTTGCGCTTGACCCTCGGCGAGCAACGTTGGCAGCTCGTCTCGCGCATGCAGGCAACGATGTCCCTCGTCGAGGGTCACGCCGAGCACGTGATGGACGCGGTCGGGGCCGAGGTTCTGCCCTCACTGCCACGCCTGCGCGCCGCGATGAGCCATCGACGTGAGAGTCGCGGGCTTCCGTGGAGGATCCTCGAGCGCCTCCTCGGCCTAGAGCTCAAGCTGCGCCAGTATGAGGATGGTCGGCGCTTCTGCGACGCCATCGTCGCGGCCGGCGCCAAGCGTCACAACGGGGTGGGAGCCGACGGTGGGAACGGGATCGGCGGCCCCAAGCTGCTCGCGCGCGTCTGGGAGTCGCCCGAGCATCTACCCACCACTGCTGAGCTCGCCAATCCCGATCTATGGCTCGCGCGGGTCGCGTGAGAGAGTAGCGAACGCATGTTCTTCTTGTTACAAGCTATCGGTATCGGGGGCTGATTTATAGGGCGGAAGCATCGTGCTAGCGTTCTGGGTGTAACAAGCTGGGTGGCCTCGTGTACAAACATGTGTTCGAGGATACGCCCCACCGGAGCGATCCCGAACAAACGTACCCCGCCCGCCTCGTTCGGAGGCCAAGATCTAGAAGAGGAGCCTTATCCAGATGGCAGACGAAACCTCCACCAAGCGCCCCACCCGCGCGACCAAAGCAGCTAAACCGGCCGCGCGTGGCGCCAAGACCACGAAAGCCCGGTCGGGAGGCCAGCCGCGCAAAGCCACAGGCGCCGCAAGGCGCACGGCCGCCGGCGGTCCGGCCGCCCGCTCCACGACGGCGCTCGCCGGTGACTACGCCGAACGCGCTGTGCTGATCCCGGTCGGCGTAGCCCTCACTGCGCGGGACCGCGTTGTTTCGAGCGTCGGCGAGGTCATCTCCAGCTACTCGACCCCCGCCAAGGCACAGACGCAGCTGCGCAAGTTCGAGCGCCGCGGCACCACTGCTCGCAATCGACTCGAGCGCGAGGTTCGCAAGACCCGTACCCGCGTGGAGCGCGAACTGCGCGAGCGTCGACGTGAGCTCGACCAGCGTCGCGAGGGCATCGCCAAGAGCGTCACGGCCCAGGTCGAGCAGACGCAGGCTCAGATCGAGAAAACCCAGAGCCAGATCGAGAGCGCTCTACGAGCTCGTCTGGAAGATGGCGCTGACCTTGCCAACCGCGTTCAGGAGCGCGTCCTCAGCCTCGTCTAGCAAATACACACTTCCCCCGCTCGTGGTCGGGAGGCACGGGCGGGAAGGTCTGCCGGCCACATCTTGCCGGTGGAAGAAGGACCCTCTCCTCCCTCAGCCGGCGGGGCGGCATCTGTGCCGCTCCGCCGGCCTTTAATCGGAGACAAGCCACGCCGCTCGATGCGTTGAGAGCCTGGCGTCTAAGGAATTCCGTGGATATGCGCGCTGAGCCTGGGAGCATCCGCGGCGATGCGTGGGGTGAGGGTCACGAGGATCGACGCGGTGCTCGGCGTGGCAGCGGTGTTCACGGTCTGTGCGCCCATACTCCTAACACGGTCAGGTTTTGCCAAGGACTTCACGAACTCGCTGTGGATGGCCTGGGTCGCAGGTAAGGCGTTGGTCCAAGCCGGCCATCCGGGCTTCTTCGTCAACACGACCACGCTCGGAGTCTTCTATCCCCTGTTTGCGTTCTACGGGGGACCGCTCTATGCGTATACAGGTGCCGCATCGGAGCTGCTCGGCGGGCATGCGGAGATCGCATTCATCTGCGCGACGATGCTCGCGATCCTTGGAGTCTATGGAGGAATCTTGTGGCTGGGTCGCGAGTTCGGCTTGCGTGGGCTGGCGGCCCACGCGCCGGCGCTGGCGGCGCTCACAAGCGCTTACTACATGACCAATCTGTATGGGCGTGGTGACTGGACCGAATTCATGGTTACCTCCTCGCTTGCTCCGCTCGCGGCTAGCGGCGTGTATCTCGCTCGCACCGGCAGGTGGCATCCGTTGCCGATGGCGATCTTCATCGCCTCGGTCGTCCTGTTGACGGCGGGGCACAACATAACGCTGTTGTGGGGCACAACGCTCGGCGTTGCGACACTGCTTTTGGTTTGGATTGCCCAGGGCGCTTCACGGAGCCTTCCCTTCGGACGCTTGGCGGTGCTCGGCGGGCTGGGGTTGATCGGCGCGCTGATCAACGCGTGGTATCTGATACCCGATATCGCCTATGCCTCAAAAGTGGCAGTCGCCCACAGCCAGCCGACTTCGACATCGATCTGGACGACGATGAAGGGGTTCAACCTGCCCGATGTGGTGCTCTACCCATTTCGTCGGGTACCAAGTGAATCCACGACGCCGGCGCTCTACGTGCAGGCACCTGACTGGTTCCTGGCCTGGGGCCTTGCTGCCGCGGCACTGCTGCTGTGGCGTCCCGCCGTCGGCGGTGCGCTGCGGCGGGTCTGGGTATGCGTGGGTATGCTAATAGTTCTGATATTCGGAATGATGTTTGTAAGGCAGTTTTGGCAGTTCGTGCATTACCCATTCAACGAGATTCAGGCCCCCTATCGGCTTGGGACTTATCTCTTCTATGCCGTTGCGGGGTTGGTGCTCATCGCTGCGCTCGCACTCCAGCGGGCAGAGGCTTGTGGGTGCTCGAAGGTCGTTCTCGGAGGCCTGCGCATCGGACTGGTTGGTGCCGTCGCAATGAGCCTTGCCCTGTGCCTTTGGCAGCTATGGGTGCCTCACACTCGTTCTGGCGGATCCTATGCCAACCGTTCGGCGGCGCTGGCGAGCGCGACCACGATGCCGACTAGCTGGTACACGGTCGGCGACTACGTCGACTGGCAGGCGAGGACGGTCGCGGTGCCCGCGAACCGCACGCTGTTCCTGCCACCGAGTGCGGTGCAAGGCGACCGCTTCGATGCCTTGATGAATGTGCCCCCGGGCTCCCAGCCGATTCAGACCAATATTGCCGGCGGCTCCTATCTCGTGCACATCGCAGGCCTGCAGCTGGTCGGTCGCAACAGCGAAGACCTCGCCATCGTCAAACGTATCGACGGCGGCAGCGGCCCTGTGCGCGTGGTCGTGGAAACCGCCCACGGCGCTCCGATCGAAGCGGGGCGTGTCATCAGCGCCCTGGCGCTTCTGGTGACCATCATCATTCTCGGCTGTGCGGCGATGCGCCCAGTGTGGGTGCGACGACGCTCTGCAGCCCCACTCGGTTATCCCACCGAGTGAGTTCCGGGCGCGCTACGCGCCTCGCGGCTCGTCCTCGCCACGCTGGCGCAAGAACCGCTGGAACTCGCTCGCCAGCAGATCGCCAGACGGCAGGTCGCCGGGTAGCAGCAAAGGGTCGTCGGACTCGTCCTCGTCCTCCTCGAGACGGTCGACGAAAGCCTGGACCTCCGGGTTGCTTGACACCGCGAGACCAACCTGGCGCTCATAGCCGACGGTCGCCTCCTCGAGCTCTGCCGTGTCGACCGAGACGCCCAGCAGCCCCTCCAGGCGACGCACCAGCGCCAGCGCGGCCTTCGGGCTCGGGGCGGCGGCGACGTAGTGCGGCACGCTTGCCCACAAGCTCACCGACGGCAAGCCCGCCTCAGTGCATGCGCTGTGCAGCACGCCGACGATACCGGTGGGTCCCTCGTAGTCGCTTGGGCGGAACGCTCCCATGCGCTCCATCAGGGCCTGATCGGATGCGAAGCCGGTCATCGTCACCGGACGCGTATGCGGTACGTCGGCGAGCAGCGCGCCCAGCGTGATGACCATCTCGACGCCTAGTGCCTCCGCGAGCTCCACGATCAGCGCGCTGAACGAACGCCAGCGCAGCGAGGGCTCCACGCCCTGCACAAGCACCAGATCACGCCGGCTTCCAGGTACCTGGGCAGCGTACATCTCGACACATGGCCACTCGATCTCCCGGCGCCCCTCACGCGAAGAGAGACGGATACGGGGCCGGTTGGCCTGGAAGTCGTAGAACTCCTCGCTGTCGATGTGCGCGAAGCGCTCCGCAGTGAGTGCCGTGTTCATGAATGTCACAGCCGTCGAGGCCGCGTCGCCCGCGTCATTCCAGCCCTCGAATGCGCAGACCATTGCCGGAGCCCGCAGGCCCGCCGGACGGCGATCCCAGATGAGCGGCTGCATCCTTTCCACCGTACATCATGCGAGCATGGTCGCCGAGATGATCGATCCCACGAGCGACGAATTGACTACCGCGGCCGACCGCTCGCGGGCCAACGAAAGCGCCACGCCTGCGGCCGCACAGACCAACCAAACCGTCGCGATGCTGCGTGACGGCCAGGAGGTCGACGGTGTCTTCGCGTGCGCCCGCAAGGAGCGTTTGCTCTCGCGCGCCGGGACCCCATACCTGACCGTCGAGCTGCGCGACCCCACCGGCTCGATCCTGGCGCGTGCATTCCGGGACGCCGACCTGCTCGCCGGCCGCTTCGAGCGTGGCCAGCTCGTCCGTGTCCAAGGGCGTGTGGTGCGCTTTCGCGATCAGCTCCAGGTTGAGCTACGGACGATCGCCGCCGCGGAGGGCGCCGGCGCCGATCCCACAGATTTCCTACCGGTATCGCGCCGCGACCTCGACGAGCTCGAAGGCTTCCTCGAGCACCTCGCCCGCGAGCTCTACGAACCAGGCCTGCGCACCCTGCTCGAGCGAGTGCTCGCAGATCGCGAGTTACGTGCCGAGATCCGCCGTGCGCCCTGCTCGATCCCCTCGCATGGCCCAGCTCGTGCGAGCGTCACCGCTCACCACGCCTACCTCGGCGGATTGCTGGAGCACACAGTCGCGGTCGCCACGCTCGCGCTGGAGCTCTGCACATTGCACCCGCGCCTCGACCGCGACCTGCTGCTTGCCGCCGCCCTCTTGCACGATCTCGGTCGCACCCGCGAGTTCACCTACGGCGCCGAGATCGCCCGCAGCGACGAGGGTCGGATGCTTGGGCACGTCGAGCTCACACTGCGCCTGCTCGCATCTCGCTACCCTGCTTCGCTCTCGCACGAGCGACGCTTGGCGCTCGAGCATTGCATCCTCACTCACCATGTGCAGGACGGGTCCGGCCAGCGTCCTGTCTCGGCCGAGGCGATCGCGCTGCATCGTTGCAACGCGCTCGACGCTCATGTCAAGAGCGCCTTCGAGCACGGTCTGGCCACTTAGACACGCGCATCGCAGAGGTCAAGCGGCAGGGTCGCGATGCCGATAAACCCGCGATGAGTTGGTTTCGACGTCGACGCTCCGCGCCGGCCGGCGACGAGTCGATCGCGCCGTCTGATGCCGCGCCTGTACCCGAGGCGCCGGTTGCCGATGCCGCTTCGTCTGTCGCTTCTGCTTCGCCTGCCACGTCTGCTTCGCCTGCCACATCTGCTCCGGCTGTTGCTCCCGCTCCGCCTACACCCATCCCGGCTCCTGCGCCTACCGCCCCGGTACCCGGACCGGTGATGACCGCCGCTCCCGCCGCCACCCGAGCATCTGAGCTCTCGGCGCTGGAGGCCGCGGTTTCAGGGCCGGTCCTCTCTAAGTCGCCTGCCGCCCCCACTGAGGGCATGCAATCTCAGGCTGTTGCGCTGGCGGAGCCCGAGCCACGAACCGCGACGGCGTTGCTCGATCCACCCGACACCGCCCCTCCGTCCACGCTTGATCCCCAGCGCTCCAGCGGCCTCGACACCGCCGCCAGACCTGGACGCTCGGGGCGGCGCATCGGTGAGGTCGTCGTTGACCTCGGCTTCGCCGACGAGCAGGCCGTCGAGCAGGCCGTCTCAGCCGCTCGACTGCAGCGTAAGCCGACCGGTCAGGTGCTCGTCGAGCAAGGCGTCCTGCGTCAGGACCAGCTCGCGCGTGTCGTCGCCGAACGGTTTGGCCTGGACTACGTCGACCTTTCTGTATACGAGCCCGACATGGGCGCAGTGAACCTGCTCAGCGCCGAGGCCATCAAGCGTTACCAGGCGGTGCCGGTCAGCTTCACCGAGGACGGCGCGCTGCTGCTGGCGATGGCCGATCCCACCAACATCCTGAGCATCGATGACATCGCGATGATCACCAACCGCCGCGTGCGCGTCGCGGCGGCCTCGGCCGAGGACGTCAACATGCTCGCCGCTCGCCTCGGGCGGCTGGAAAGCACGATCGAAGACGTCAGCGACGACGAGGATCGCGAGTCGCTTGAGACCTCGCTCTCCGAGGAGGCCGACCAGGACGCCCCGATCATCAAGCTCGTCCACTCGATCATCGCGCAAGCCGTTCAGCAGGGCGCCTCGGACATCCACATCAACCCCGAGGAAGGGGACACGCGCGTGATGTTCCGCGTCGACGGCGTCCTGCACCCCGCCGCCACTGTGCGCCGCCGCATGGCCGCCGGGATGGTCTCGCGCATCAAGATCATGGCCGACCTCGACATCTCCGAGCGCCGCGCGCCGCAGGACGGCCGGCTCGCGCTGAGCGTCGAGGGTCGCCGCATCGACATCCGCGTCGTCACGCTGCCGCTCGTACACGGCGAGGGCGCGGTGCTGCGCGTTCTCGACAAGGGCGTCGTCGTCCAGAATCTCGAGTCGCTCGGCATGCGCGCCGAAGAGCAGGAGCATTTCGATAGCGCTATCCATCGCCCACACGGCGCGGTACTCGTCACCGGCCCCACCGGCTCGGGCAAGTCCACCACGCTCTACGCCGCGCTGAACGTCCTCAACGACGGCGCGCGGTCGATCCTGACGATCGAGGATCCCGTGGAGTCGCGGATCGCGGGCGTCAAGCAGATGCAGGTCGCTCCGAAGGCCGGCGTCACATTTGACACGGGTCTGCGCTCGATGCTGCGCGCCGATCCCGATGTGATCATGGTCGGTGAGATCCGCGATCGCGAGACCGCGCACATCGCGGTCGAGGCCGCCCTCACCGGGCACCTCGTGCTCTCCACGCTGCACACCCGCGACGCGCCCAGCGCGCTCGGGCGTCTCACCGACATGGGCATTGAGCCATTCCTCGTTTCCTCCGCCATCGACTGCATCGTGGCGCAGCGCCTCGTGCGGATGCTTTGCGCGCACTGCAAGCGCCCCGCAAGCCTTCCTGAATCGGTGCTCGGCGAGTACGGGCTCACCGGCATCCAGCCGTACGAGCCCGTTGGCTGTCCGCGCTGCTCGAACACCGGCTACCGCGGGCGCGTCGGGATCTACGAGGTAATGAGCATCACCGAAGAGATCCGCACCCAGATCCTCCAGCACGCCTCGGTCGACGACATTGCCGCGACCGCGACCAGTCAGGGGATGCGTCGCCTGCACGAGGATGGCATCGACAAGGTTCGCGCTGGTCTCACCTCGATCGAGGAGATCGAGCGCATGACGACGAGCCTGGTGTAGCTGCCCCGCGCTCAGCTTGCGGGATACAGCAGCGAGATCCGCAGCGGTCCAGACGGGAATGCTTCGCCGTTGAACGAGTACGCCTGATAGGCCACGCCGCGGTAGCTCACCGGGCCTCGATCTGGGATCCGCGCCGGGCCGGGCCGCAGCGTGCCCATCACCTGGCGCTGGCCAATGCGCATCAGCGTTTGGGCTCCCGTAAACGCACGCGCGAGGATCGTGAAGCCGAGGTCGTCCTGGATCGCGAGCTCGAAACGCGCCACTACCTCTCCGTGCGGCCCCCGAATCACTCCGGGAATCGGCGCGAGCACATAAGGGCCGCCGACATCCACGAGCAGGCGACCCGCACGTTCCACGCGCACGCGCACAATGTGCAAATGGGCGCGGAAGAAGCCGATGATCGCTGCGCGGGTCGCCTGCGCGTCACCCGCCGATACCGCTGCGCGAAACGCGGGCGAGCGCTCGACGATGTCGAGGATCCGCTGCGCTTTGCCGCCCAGGTGCTCAGCGTCATACACCCGTTCGGCCACTCGTCCCCACGCATTCGCACGCGCCTGCGGCGTACTGACACCCGCTCCACCGTGCGGGCAGCCTGCGGGGAGCGATGACTCCGGCACTAGTAGGGAGACGGTTAGCGGCAGATCGGGGAACGCGCGGCCGGCGAACGTATCCACGCGGTAGCCGACCCCGCTGATAGTCGCTGCATGCTGGTTCGCACGCAGCGCCCCTGGCACTGCGTGCAGCGTGCTCGCCAGCACCCGCCGGCCGCTGCGCATCACGACCTGCGTCGCAGTCAGGCCCGAGGCGGTTTGCGCATATCCGTTTGCGCCTTGAACCGACACCGTGAACGTTCCCACGGTCTGCCTGCCCAGTACCAGCCGTCCCTGCGCCGGAGCGATGCCTGCGCCGCGCGCGATTCGCGCGAGCGTGCGGCCAGCGCGTTGCACCCGCACGCTGACGATCTGGTTGCGCAGCAGGCCCCGCAGTACCCGCATGCTCGCGGCCGCATCGCCGCGCGCCACCGCGGCCGCAAGCGGTTGGGAGCCGGCCAGACGGGAGCTCGCCTGCGCGACGATGCGGCCGGTCGCCGACTCCTCGTAGAGGCTGTGGCCCACGCGCTCTAAAGCTTCCAGGCTCGCACCTGTGCAATCGCGCGCGACGGGTGTCCGCGATGCCGTGTTGGTCAACGTCACCGCTGGGTCACCGCCGCTTGGTGCGCTCGACCCGCAGCCGCCGCACAGGCAGGCTAGCGCCAGTGCGGCCAGCGTCGAGCGACTCCTCATATGCGCCAAGCCTAACCGCCCGCCGCGCCCGGGGGGCCGCCAGTCGAGCTCTGGACTGGCGACACCCCCAGCGGGCGTTCTCGCAGGGCGACTGGCTTGGCTTCGCGCGTCTACCTCTTTGCCGTCCCGCCCTTGCGGTGGTGCTTGCCGTGTTTAGCCTGCGCTTTACTTCCCTTGTCCTTCTTGCCGTGCTTGCCCTTTGCCTTGGACAGCTTCGGTTCGGCTCCCTGGTAGGCCGTCAGACGGGTTTTGCCGGACAGCGCTGTGGCCGGGCACCCAAGCGGGCGGCCGAGCTCGAACGGTCCCGAGATCGCCTGCGTGATCACGCCTTTTTCGAGATACGCGTATGTGACCGTCAGCAGCGCGTCCACGCGCGGTTCCGTGCACAGCTTCCAGCCGATTTCGAATTGACCCGAGATCTTCTCCTCGGGTTCGGTCGTGCTCGCGCCGACGCAGTTGACGGCGTAGCCCGGGAATGCGCCGCTGCAGGAGAACGTGTCGTTCAACGGCGTGCCCGCGCGGTTGGTGACGAGCGGCGAGCCTTCGATGCCCGCGATCGGCAGCTGTGTCTGGATCTGGTAGCCCGTGATCTGGCCGTTGCACAGGAATAGGTACTTGACCGGCGTTTCTTCGCCGCCGGCTTCGGACTGGCCCGCGCTGATGCTGCCCGAGCATTCATAGCTGTTCGGGTTGCTCGGCTCCGTCGCTTCCGCGTGCGCGAACGCGGGTGCCGCGAGCGCCAGCAGCAGGACGCCGAGAAGCGTCGTGAGCAGGCGCCTCCTCAGGGCGGGCGTGCCGGCTCGCGCCGGCGCATTCGGCCGGTGGGAGCGATGGGTGAGTTCGGTTGGGTGCACATGGCCTCCGTTCATTGATGGGCGGGGTGATGGGCCTGTCGGCGGTTCTCACCGACGGACGGTTTTTGAGGGGTTGCTCAGCAGTTCTTCAAGGCTGGCTCGGGGTGCGAGCGCGTCGAATGCGCTTGCCGTCCGGGCGCCCGGACGGCGCAGGAACGGCGAGAGCAGCAGCGCTCCCGCGGTGCCGCTCGCCGTCAACGAGCTCGTCTGCGTGCCGGTCGGGTAGGAGATCGCCGTCGCCGCGCCGCTTGCCGGGACGGAAGGCGCACCTTCTCCCGCCGCAAACGTGATCGCGATCAGTCCGCCTTCGCGATAGGCGGCGGTGGCCGCGATCTGTGGCACTACCGTCTGCAGGAAGGCATCCGCCGCCTGCGCGCCCGCCAGTTCGGACGCCGGGCACGGCGTCTCGCCGGCCGTGCCGCCTGGAGCGCTCGCACAGGTGTGTGCGATCGTGCTCACGCCCGCGGACACCGCGCCCGAGAGCAGCGTTGCCGCGCTTGCGAGCTCGCCGGCCGCCAGTGAGGAGTAGCCGCTCAGCAGCGTCCCCTGCCCGACCAGCTGACCCGTCAGATACGGCGCCGCCGAGGCCTGACCCAGGACGCTCGCGAAGCTCTGCCCGTAGGGCAGCACGATCAGCCACACGTGCGCGATCGGTGCGAGGCGCGCCTGTTTTTCGTTGCCTTCGCTTCCGTTGGGAGTCGTGCCTGAACCCGGATGGCCGCCGCCTGTTTGAGACGGTGCGTTTGCCGATGGGTTGCTCTGCGCCGACGTTTCCGACGAGCTGCTGCCCGCGCCGCGTTCCCCTGCACCGGCATGCGTCCCCGGCGTTGTGACTGGGCTCGCGGTCGCGGCGTTCGTCGTTTGTTGCGGGGTGTGAGTCTGTGCTGGCCCGGTGCTCGTAGGCTGTCCCGCGCTCGCGGACAACAGCATCTGGCCGCCCGCGCCCGTTCCGTCCAGTGCCATCAGCGCCAGCACTCGCGCTACCGCTGCGGCGCGGGTGCCGCTCGCCAGGGATGCCGCCGGGCCCGGTCCTATGGCGGCCCCCAGGGCGATCCCCGCGACGAGCATGCCCGCCGCGAGGATCGCGCTCGCCCTGCGCGAGGGCAGCTTGGGAGTGGTGGGGAGGGGAGAAGGTTTCATCAGCTTTCGCATAAGATAACTAAATTCGATCTTGTTTATGAGGAATATGGTAGGGTGCCGGACTGAAAAATGTCAACTCGTCCCAAATGGAGGCCCACCGACATGCATCGAATCCGCCGTATCGCCGCCTCGCTCGCGGCTGTGACCCTGATAGGGAGCGCGGTGCCCGCGATCGCCTCGGCTACGAGCGTGATCACGATCAGCGGCGCCACCGCCTCCTATCCGCTCGTCCAGCTACTTGCCCACAAGTACTCCAAGCTCCTGCACAACAAGGTCAGCTTCCGCATCTCCCAGGGCGGCGCCCAGATCGGCGTCAACGACGTCGCCGCCGGGCGCGTCACGATCGGAGACGTCTCGCGCGACCCGCTGCCCGCCGATCCCGCCGGGCTCGTCTTCTACCCGATCGCCAAGTACGGGATCTGCGTCGTCACCAACAAGTCCAATCCACTGCCCAACCTCTCAGAAGCACAGGTCCAGGCGATCTTCACCGGCAAAACCCACGAATGGGGCCAGGTTCCCGGCGCCGGCGTCTCCGGTCCGATCGACCTCATCAGCCGCACCTCCACCGCCGGCGTACTGACCAACTTCAAGACGTTGTTCCTCGCCAACAAAAGCGTCGCCACGACTGCCGCGCAGGAGCCCTCCGAGGGGCTGCTCGAGCAGCAGGTCGCAAACGATCCCCACGCGATCGGGTTCCTGTCCAACTACCGCGCCGACAAGGGCACCGTCAACCCGGTCGGCTACAACGGCGTCGCCTGCAGCCTCGCCAACGCCACCTCCGGCCAGTACGCCGCCACGGCTCGCTTCTATGAGGTGACAAAAGGCAAAGCCAGCGGCGCCGCCGCCAAGTTCATCGCCTGGATCGACACCAGCAAGGCGGCCAAGAAGATCATCTCCAGCCAGTGGATCCCCAGCCACTAGGCGCAGATGGGTGAGCAGTCGACATCCGCACGGTCCTCGAAGCCGCCTCCTGCACGACCGCAAGTCGTGGAGCGGTTGCGAGCACCGTGGTCGGACCACCGCGCCGGGCTCGTGCTCGGCGCGGTGGCGCTGCTCGCCTGTCTGAGCGTTCTGCTGATGATCGTGTTCGTTGCCGCGCGTGCGTGGCCGACGTTCGCGCACAACGGCCTCGCCTGGCTCGGTCCCAGCGGCAACCTCACAACGCAGGTCGAAAACACGCTCGCGACCTCCACCGATCCGCCCCCCTCGGCCTTTCACGTGCGTGTATGGCCGATTCTGTACGGCACGCTGCTGGTCACCGCTCTCGCCCTGGCACTGGCTCTGCCGCTCGCCGTACTCGCCGCGGTCTTCATCGTCGAGCTCGCCCCCGCCGCGCTACGCCGCGCGCTTGTGCCCGTCGTGCGGTTGCTCGCCTCGGTGCCCTCCGTGATCTACGGACTGATCGGGGTGCTCGTGCTGGTTCCCTTCGTCGGCGGGCATCTCATCACCGCTTCCGAGCGGACCTCGCTGCAGAGCACCGTTCAGCTAACAGGCGCGGGTCTCGTCGTCGCCGTTGTCGTCCTCGCCGTGATGATCGCCCCGATCATGGTCGCGCTCGTCTGCGACGCGCTCGCCGCCGTACCCGCAGCCTGGCGCGAGGGCGCCGCAGCGCTCGGCGTCAACCGCGTGCGCGCCATTCGCGCCGTCACCCTGCACGCCGTGCGCCCCGCGATAGTGGCCGCCGCCGTACTCGCGACAGCGCGGGCGCTGGGCGAGGCGATCATGATCTCGATGGTCTCCGGCTCGGTCTTCTTCTCACCACGGCCCGGCGATGGGGTCGCGTTCTTCTTCGAGCCCTTGCGCACATTTGCGTCCACGATCGTCGACTACCACGAAGGTCTCGGAGCGCCGGCGCTCAGTTCCATGCTTTACGCCTGTGCGCTGATGCTGTTGCTCTCCGCCTTCGTCCTGTCGGTCGGCGGCTACTTCATCAAGCTGCCGCTGCGCCGCTACCAGGTGCGCGGATGAGCGGGGATCTCGTAGGCGAGGTGCAGTCGTGAGCGCGCTCGTCCCCGATGTCGCTTTGCCGGCCGCGCCCCAGCGTGGCCGGCGTTCCTCGGTGCGCACCTGGCGCTGGAGCGATCGGCTCGTGCTGCTCGCGGCCTGGGGCGCCGGCCTGACGCTGTGCGCCGTCACCGCCGCGATCGTCCTCTACATGGGCTACCGCGGCGTCCAATACCTACGTCCCGCGCTGCTCTTCAGCCGCCCGCAGGTAAGCCAGGGGCAGGCCGGCTCTGGGGGCTTTCTCGACCCCTTGCTCGGCACGGCCCTGCTCACCGTCATCGGCATCCCGATCGCCGCGCCGCTGGCGATCTGCTGCGCCCTGTGGATCGTCGAGTACGGTCAGGGCGGGCGGGTTCGTCGATCGCTCACACGTGTTGTCGAATCGAGCATCGAGATCGTCGCCGGCACGCCCGACATCGTGATCGCGCTGTTCGGTCTCGCGATCTTCCAACTGCACGTCCTCTCGTTCGTCTCATTTGTCGGCGAAGGCGGCGGCGTCTACGGTCGCTCATTCCTCGCGGCCGGCACGATGATGTCGCTGATCGCTCTGCCGCCGCTGTTCGTCGCCACCCGCGACGGGCTGCTCGCGGTGCCGGCTCACATGCGCGAGGCCGCCTACGCTCTTGGCAAGACCCGCATCGCCACGATCCGGCGCGTCCTGCTGCCCAGCGTGCGCTCGAATATCGCAACCGGCGTCACGCTCGGGGTGAGTCGGATCATCGCAGACACCGCGATCGTGATCGTGCTGCTCGGAGACGAACTGCGCCTCGCTCCCCAGGGCGGTGCGCCCGGGCTCGGGCTGTTGCGCGGCACCGGCTCCACGCTCACCAGCTATGTCTTCGACAACTCTCCCGCCGGCGAAGGCGACGCTCCGCAGAAGGCCTACGCCGCGGCTTTCGTCCTGATGCTGTTCGTCCTGCTCCTCAATCTCGCCGTCGAACGGATCGCCCGCGCTCACGCCAGCTCCGGCGGGTCCGTCGCGGTCACGGGCGTCGTGTGAGAGATGTCCATAATCGCTACAAGCTCTACTGTGTCAATCTGTATCGTGAGGAATTGACCTTGAAGACCATCGTGAGGACACCGCAGATGACCGTCGAGCGGACACCGGGGATCGCGCACACGCCGCGCGACTGGCAGCCCACGCCGCCTGTGCCGACCGTGCAGCCCGCGCCGCCTGCGCCGACCGTGCAGCCCGCGCCGACCGTGCAGCCCGCGCCGCCCGTGCAGCCCGCGCCGCCCGTGCGCACGATCGTGCTCGACCGCGATCCCGAGCCCGTGCGCCCGCCCGAGCAGCGCGAGGCCGTCAGGCGCGCCCTGGAGGGCGCCGGGCCCGAGCGCCTGCGCTTGCGGGATGTCGCCGTCGCATATGGCGCCAAGGTCGCCGTACGCTCCGTCTCGCTCTCGATCCACCAGGGCGAGGTGCTGGCACTGATCGGGCCCTCCGGATGCGGCAAGACCACGTTGCTGCGGACGCTCAACCGTCTCACCGAGCTGACCCCCAGCGCCACGCGCAGCGGGCGCATCCTGCTCGACGGCCATGACATCCACGAGCTCGAAGACACTGCCCTGCGCGCGCGTGTCGCGATGGTCTTCCAGCAGCCCAATCCCTTCCCGATGTCGATCTTCGACAACGTCGCCTTCGCCTTGCGCGAGCAGTCCCGGCGTCGGCCTCGTCGTGCCGAGCTGGAGCCGCTCGTGATTGACGCCCTGCGGCGCGCCGGCCTGTACGAGGAGGTCAAGGATGACCTTCACCGCCCCGCCCTGCGGCTGTCGGGCGGCCAGCAACAGAGGCTGTGCATCGCTCGCGCCATCGCCCCCCGTCCGGAGGTTCTCCTGATGGACGAGCCCTGCTCGGCTTTGGATCCGATCTCCACCGGCATCATCGAGGAGCTCATTCACGAGCTGCGCCGCGAGCTGGCCGTCGTGATCGTCACCCACAACCTCGCCCAGGCTCATCGTGTCGCCGACAAGGTCGCGTTCATGTATCTCGGCGACCTCGTCGAGTACGGACCCGCGCGGCAGGTCTTCGAGGAGCCCCGCGCGCCTCGTACCCGCGACTACGTAAGAGGGGCTTTCGGGTGAACGACCCCGCGCCCCTCGTTCCGCGCGACGCGTCCGCCGGCAACGCATGCTCGGCTTGCGGCGGTCCACTGGCGCCCGACCAGCGCTACTGCCTCGCTTGCGGGCAACCGGCCTCGCCCGTACGCCTCGCCTTTCTGGACGTCCTGCAGGCCGAGCCCCCGTCGGGCGCACTGGGAGGGCAGGGGGTCGCTGCGCCGGGTCTGCCGTCCGCCGTCCAATATGCAATACCGCCCGAGCCCGACGGTCTGCTCGGCGCGCTGCGCCGCTACTCCGGCCTGCTCGCACTCACCGGTGTCCTGCTCGCAGCCCTGCTGATTGGCCTGCTCGTCGGGCACTGGGCAATCGGTGGCAGCGGTGGCTCCGGCTCGGGCAAGCAGGTGATCGAAGTCAAGGGCCTCGGAGGTGCCCTGGCCGCTGCCCCCGCCACCGCGTCCTCTGGCGCCAACGCTCCAGGCGCGAGTCTCTCGGGAGGCGCATCGAAGCACGCCGGCGCAGCGAAATCCGCTCAGACGGAAGCCAAGGACGAAGCGAAGGAAGTCAAGGAAGTCAAAGCCGCCAAAGCGCCACCCCCAATCCACAAAAAAACGAGCTCCCAGTCGCTGCAGAAACTGAACAAGACGACCGGCAAGCAGCATGCCAAGGAAGTCGACGAACTCATCAAGGGCGACGAACCGATCGAAACCGGCCACTGAGACCACTGCTGCCATGAGCGCCAACACCCAACCGGCCGCCAGCCGCTCGCTTGCCGAGTTGCGTCGCCTGCGCGTCGAGCTCGCCGAGCGCGTCGCATCGCTCACGTGGGACCTCGGCGGGCTCACGTACGAGATGGCCATTCGCGACCACTATCGCCTCGATGTCATCGCTCGTCGCGCCTCCGAGCTCCAGCAGGCCGATGCCCAGCTGAGCGAGGTAGAGCGGCTGCTCGCCGGCGCTCACGCCGGGGTCCACGGGGCGTGCCGCTCCTGTGGCGCTGTGCACAGCCGCGGCGCCGCCTACTGCTGGCGTTGCGGTTCGCCGCTGCTGCTGGAGGATCGCCCCGCGCTGCACGTCGTTGCCGGCTCGGACGGCACCGAGGCCGCACCGGCTTCCTAGAGCCGCGGCGCTCGGGAGGGCGCTCGGGGTCTGTACAGTGGCCCGCGATGCGTCGTCTCACGCTCGTATCGGCGCTCGTCGCGTTTGGGCTCCTGCTGGGAATCGCGCTCATCTTGTCTGCGTCGCTGTCCGGCACGACATCGCGTGCAGTGGCGCTGTCGGCTGCTGTGCGCGGCCGATCGCGCCAACGGCCCTGCCCGGTCCTTCCCGCGAACAACCCCATCAACCGCGAAATCGCCCGCGCGCCGGTCGATCCGCGCTCCGCGCAATACATCGCTTCTACCGGCCCCACCCTGCACCTGCATGCCGACTTTGGCACCAACCCCACCTACGGCATCCCCTACGCCGTCGTCGGCCCGCATCAACCGAAGGTCCCGATCGACTTCACCGCCTACGGCCCGGAATCCGACCCCGGTCCCTACCCGATCCCGCCGAACGCGCTCGTGGAGGGAGCAGGCGAAGAAGGCGACCGCCACGTCCTCGTGCTGCAGAAGGGGGTCTGCCGGCTCTACGAGCTCTACGACGCGCGTCGCGCCGGCCGTGGCTGGGCTGCGGACTCAGGGGCCGTCTTCGATCTGCGCAGCAACGCCCTGCGCCCCGAAGGCTGGACATCCGCCGACGCCGCCGGACTGCCGATCTTTCCGTTGCTCGCGCGCTACGACGAGGTGCGGACCGGGCGCATCGACCACGCGCTACGCGTGACCGTGTCCCGTACCCAGGCCGGCTACATCCATCCCGCCACGCACTACGCCTCCTCTAACTCCGACCCCACGCTGCCGCCGATGGGCCTGCGGTTGCGCCTGAGCGCCGGCTTCGATCTGTCCTCCTATCACGGCCAGGCGCTCGTGATCCTGCGGGCGCTGAAGCGCTACGGCCTGATCGTCGCCGACAACGGCTCGAGCTGGTACATCACCGGCGCTCCCGATCCACACTGGAGCGACGCCGATCTCGATCAGCTCAAGCGGGTTCCCGGCGGGGCCTTCGAGGTCGTCCGCAGCGGCCCGATCCGTCAGCGCTAGGCGCTTTCGTCCTGCTGTGCAGGCTCGGCCGGCTGTGCGGGCGCGGGGGTTCCGACCGGCTGGGCGACGGGCGGCTGTACGACCGGTGCTTGAGGCTGGGCCGCCGGCTGCTGGGCAGCCGGTGTCAACGCCGGCTGTTGTTTGCTCTCGCCGCTGATCGAGTCCTTGAACTCCCGCATCCCACCACCGAGCGAGCGGCCGATTTCGGGGAGCCGTTTGGCGCCGAACACGAGCAGCAGGATCACGACGAGGAAGGCGATGTGTAGGGGATTGTCTAGTCCCATGTCCATCAGTCTAAACCCCTTCGGCGTTTGACTCCGGATCTCGGGCTTCAGGGTCTGCGGGTGTGGTTGCCGTTTGGGGGCCCGCCGCGCGCGCGTGTGTGCGCGCGGGCGCCCGCGCGGCGGGGTCGCGCAGCGTCTTGCGCACCAGCTCCTCCGCCACGATCAGCGTGAATATTGCGAAGGCCACCTGCAGCGCCTTGCCGGACAGCACGTTCGCCACCGCGACTCCACCCGCGGCTCCCGCGACTGAGAACAGGCCCAGCAGCAAGGCGTCATGCCGGCGCACGTTGCCGTAGCGATCCTGGCGCAACGCGCCGACAAGCGCGACTGGGATGATCGCTAGCAGCGATGTCGCCTCGGCCTGATGCTGGGTGAGGCTCATGAAGATCACCAGCCCCGGCACGAACAGCACACCGCCGCCGACTCCCAGCAGGCCCGCCACCACGCCTGCCGCCAACCCGATCACGATCGCGCCGATCATCGAGCAAGCAGCTCCGCGGCGCTGGCCACGAGGATCCCCGCGAACAGCAATGCGATCGTGCGCGTGCGCAGACGCTGCTGCAGCCATGCTCCCAGCAGCACCCCGCCAACCGCGGGGACGCCGACGAGCACGCCGTCGGCTACCCGCACGTTGCCGTAGCCGGCCTGCGCCGACGCGGCGAAGGCCGCGATGAACACGATCGCTGCCAGCGACGTTCCGGTTGCCTCGCGCTCGCCGTAACCGAGCCACAGCACGAGCAGCGGGACGATCACCGTGCCGCCCCCCACGCCGAAGATCCCACTGAACACGCCTGCGGCTGTGCCGATGAGCATCAGCCTCAGCGACCTGCGCGTCACCATGCGTTGCTCCGTCGGCACTGAGGTCATACTAAGGACCGTGTCCCCTGCCGCCACGCTCGTGGAGGCACTGGAGCCTCTGCGTTCCGATCCCTCCAACTCCGCTGTACTGCTCGACATCGATGGCACGCTTGCGCCGATCGTCCGCCACGCGACCGACGCGCACGTGCCCGAGGCTACCCGCACGCTGCTGATCGAGATCGCCAAGCGCTACCGCCTCGTCGGCTGTGTCAGCGGCCGCCGCGCCGCCAGTGCGCGGCAGGTCGTTGCAATCGGTTCGATCGCCTACGTCGGCAACCACGGTGGCGAGCTGCTGCGGGCCGGTGCGACGCAACCCGAGGTCGACCCCGAGCTTGCGAGGTGGACAGAGCGCGTACGCGCGTTCGCCGCGCGTGTCTACACCGGCGAGCACCAGCGCCTGCGCGTGCGCGTCGAGGACAAGCACGCGATCGCCGCCTTCCACTGGCGCGGCGCCCCCGACGAGGCCGCCGCTGCGGCCGCGGTGCGCGAGATCGCGGAGCGCGCGGAGGAGCAGGGCCTCGCCGTGCACTGGGGCCGCAAGGTGCTTGAGGTTCGCCCCCCCGTGACGCTCGACAAGAGCCTTGGTGTCAGCGCGCTGCTGAGCGGGAGTGCTCCGGCGTTTGGCGCTGCGCTATATGTCGGCGACGACACGACGGATCTCGACGCCTTCCGGGGACTGCGCGCGCTCGTCGACGATCGGATGCTGGCACGCGCCGTCTGCGTCGCTGTGCGCTCCGAGGAAGCCCCGCGCGAGCTCGTCGAGCAGGCCGACCTCGCGATCGACGGCCCCGACGGGGTGCGCGAGCTGCTCGAGGCCCTGCTCTAGCCACCCGTGCGCTTCGCCGACTTTCTCAAGAGCACCGTCCTGCTCAGCGCCGGCGCCGCCACGGCGCTCGCCGCCGTCGCCGCGCTGGCGGCCGCCGCAAACTCCGAAACGCGGCTCGTCCCGTTGTGCGCCGCTTGGTGGGTGCTCGCCGCGGTATTCGGGGCCCTGCTCGGCCGGCGCGCCGACACCAGCCCTCCGATCGCGCGTCTGCTTGCGGCCGCTCGCGCCAGCACTGCTTTGCCCGAGCAGCGTCCTGGCGCGATCATGCTGAACCGGCTTTGGCCGCTGTTGCTCTTCACCGTGCTCGCTGGTGGTCTGGCGTTCCTCGCGCCGCAGATTCCCGGCATCGGAGCTGGGTTCGCGATCATCTGGGCGCTCGCGTGGCGGCGTCAGCACGCGGCCGTCACGGCGATCGAGGAGCGCGACGGGGTGCGGTTCTACGTCATGCGCACCTCGCCGCTGCGTCCGATCGCATTGCAGCGCACACCGGGCTTCAAAGCGTTGCATCCGCAGCATGCAGGCGGCGCGGCGACCTGAGCAGAGCAATGGCATCCGCGCCGCGCACGATCGATGTGATGCTCGTCAGCCTTGGCTCGACGCCTGGGCTGCGAGTTGCCGATCGCGAGCTCGCGAGCGCACTGGAGCGCGCCGGCGTGCGCGTTGCCGTAATCGACACACCAGCTCCGCGTGAGGTGCGTACGCTGATGCTCACCGATCTGTTCTGGGCACGCGCCGCGCGCCGAGCCCTCGCGCATAGGCTCGCGCAGCTCGGGCCCAGGCAGCCGCGCGCGGTGATCTATTCGAGTACGACCGCCGCGCTGCTCTGGCCACTGCCCGGCGCGATTCGCTTCGATTCTCCAGCGAGCGCCAATCGTCCGGGTCGTCACGGGCTGTGGCAACGCCCGCTGGAGCGCCGCCGTCTGCTCCAAGCCTCATTGCTGCTGCCCTGGAGCGAGGGTGGCCTTGCCGAGGCCGATGCTGCTGTACCGGGCTGCGCTCAGCGCGGGCTGATCCTGCCCGCTCCGATCGAGCTCACGGAGTCGCATGGGGATGTTGCCGGACGCGACGTCGCCGCGATTACCTACGCCGGCAACCCCAGCAAGAAGGGGTTCGATCGCGTGCTCGCGGCTTGGCGAGTGGCCCGACGGCCGGGTGAGCGCCTGCTCGTCGTCGGTGTCACGCGCGAGCTTCTGCATGAAGCCGGGTTCGAACTGCCCGACCGCGACATCGAGCTGGGCGGATCGATTCCGCAATCGCAGCTGCGGGGGTTGCTGCGGCGTGCCCGCGTCTTTATCTGCGCGCCTCGTCGCGAGGACTACGGGCTGATTCAGCTCGAAGCCCTCGCTGAGGGGTGTCAGCTTGTCACGACGGCCTCCCCGGGGCCCTATGTCGCGCTCGAGATCGCCCGCCAACTCGACCCACGCTTGGTGGGGGAGGATCTCGCACACGCCCTCCGCGTCGCGCTGGATACGCCTGTTGCGGACTACGCGGAGCGCGCCGCCGACCTAGTGGAGCCGTTTGGGCGCGCTGCATTGGATCGCCGCATCACCGCGCAACTGCTGCCGCGGCTGGGAATTTCCTAGCGGGACAGAGACAAACCTGGCAGGCAACGGCGCGCGTTCATGCGCCGCAAATCCCGGATGCTGGAGCTGGGCCGAAGATCGACCTATGTTCCTCGCCATGACGACCGAGCGCACCGAGCGACGGGCGATGACGTGGTCGGCGTATCTGAACTGCAATCCGCGCGGCGGGGACATCAACATTCGCTCCGGCCCGCAGATGCGCGAGTACGAACTGATCGCCGACCGAATCGCGGCTGAGCGCGTCGGCCCGGTATTGGACTGGGGCTGCGGCTGGGGGCAGGTCAGTCATCTGCTGCTCGAGCGAGGCGTGGAT
This sequence comes from Solirubrobacteraceae bacterium, assembly GCA_036493975.1. Classification (GTDB taxonomy): domain Bacteria; phylum Actinomycetota; class Thermoleophilia; order Solirubrobacterales; family Solirubrobacteraceae; genus Palsa-744. The sequence continues at coordinate 3,108 of DASXOX010000045.1, read as the reverse complement.
GTCGTTTCATTTGAGTATCGCGAGGGTGAGACTCACCGTTCGGTTTCGCTCGAGCACTTTCCCGACGTACACGCGCACCTCAGCGGCGAGCCTGTGGCGCTGCCGTTCCCAGACGATCACTTCGAGGCCGTCCTTTCCTGCGGTGTGCTGGAGCACGTGCAGGACCCTGGCGCTTCGTTGACGGAATTGCACCGCATTCTGCGGCCGGGAGGCCGCCTGTTCGTCTACAAGTTGCCCAACCGCTTCTCCTATCTGGAGGTCATCGCGCGCGCGATGGGCCTCTACTACCACGGCAAGCTGCAATACGACCGGGTTTACGATCGCTCCCGCGTATACAGCTTGATCCCGAGCCGCGGTTTTCGCATCGACGCGTTTCGGCGCACGAATATGGTGCCCCTGACGCTCAGCAACGCGTTCGCTTGGCGCCACACCGACGAGATCATGTGGCTCAACCGAGCGCTTGGACGGACTCCGGTCGTGAACCTTCTCGCGACGAACCTGGAGCTGGATGCCACTGTGATGGGCAAGTCGAGCGCAGTCGGTGCGCACCAGGGCTCCGCTGTCGCCGCGGCGCCATGAGCCAGGCTGCTGTCGCGGATCGGGTTCCGGCGCCGGTGCGGGTCCGGGGGCCGATCGCGCTGAGTATCGGCCTCTCGCGGTGGACGGGGTATGCGTGGGGCGCGATCGCGGCCACGATCGCGTTCATCGCGATGACCTGCTGGTGGTTGACCCAAGATCACAGTATCCCGATCTACGACGCCGGAAATCACCTTGGAATCGCGTTCGAATATCGCGACATGATCCAAGCCGGCGACCTGCTCGGTCCGTTCGAATACGTTTCGGTTTACCCACCGCTCGCGCACATGATCGGTGCGCTTGGGGTGCTCGTCGGAGGCGTGAACCTGGCAGCTCCGATCATCGCCAACAACCTTGTATTCGTGTCGTTGCTTGCGCTTGGCTCCTATCGGACCGGGCGCCTGCTGTTCGGGTCGGCGGCGGGGATGCTCGCGGTGATCGTTGCGCTCGCGTCGCCGCTGCTGATCGAGCTGCTCCACGTTTTCATGCTCGACCCGCCGATGACGGCGCTCGTCGCGGTCTCGATCTGGCTGCTGCTCGCGAGCGAGGACTTCAGCCGTGTGGGGGTGTCCGCTGCGGCCGGGCTGGCCGCCGGCGCCGGCATGCTCATCAAGGTGCAGTTCGCGCTCTACGTCGTGGGGCTCGTGTCGTTGATGCTGATGGCTGGGGGATGGCGCAATCTTCGAGGGCTCGCGATGTTCGCCGTGGTCGCGGCCGTGGTCGGCCTCCCCTGGTACATCGATCACGCTTCGCTGATCAGCTCGATGCTCGAAGTCGCAAAGGCGCACCCAACGAACACGGCGGTCGCCGTTCCGCCTCCTCCCGGGAACATTCCTCCGACGCTGTCGATCACCAACCTTCTCTGGTACCTGTGGAGCATCCTCAACCTCCAACTGTTGGCGCCACTTTTCCTTGTTGCGGTTGGCGGGACGGTGTGGCTGGCGCTGACGCTCGCACGCCGGGTCCAGGCGCCGCTCCCACAGGAGCGCAGGACGCGCCATCTGCGGCTGGAGTTCTTGCTCGGCGCCTTCCTGACTTGGCTGATCATCACGCTGACCCCTCATCACGACGTCCGCTACGGTCTGCCGCTGCTCGCCTATGTCGCCGTGCTCGCCACGGGCTGGATCGTGTTCCTGCCCAGGGCGCCACGTATCGCTGTTATCGCGCTGTTGGCGGTGGGCGTGGCCATGAACACACTGGGTGTCACCTTCGGGGTCGGACGTGAAAAGACAATCGCGCTCGCCAGCCCGCCGCCGAGCACCCAGCAGATGCCAGACCGGATCGTTCTCTACCCCTCCACGGGCTTTCTCAGCGCCGGGCCGAGTCGCAACGGCGATGTGCCGGGGCTCCTCGATGCCCTCCATCGAAACGGGGTTCGAACGGTCACGTGGAGTCTTGAACAGAGTCGGCTCGCGGACTTCTCATTCGAAGGCCTGTTGGCGTTGGCGCGGATCGCGGGTCTGCAGCCCGGGCTCGCCAGGGGGGTCGAATTCAGCCGCTCGCCGGAAGTCGCGACGCTCATCCACCAGCCGATCACCCCTCGCACCCCGCCCACGTGCACTCGCGTGAAAGACATCTCGGAAGTCTGGGTCAATCGCTATGAGCCGGCCGTCACCGGCGTGTGGGTCGTGCGCTTTGACGTCGCCGCAGGCAAGCTCGCGTTCTACTGCCCGACCCGTCGTCCGCAGTACTACGGCATCGGCCAGGTCTGAGAGCGCGCCCGGCCGCGGCGCGTTCCTAGCGGGTTCCGTTCCCAGCGGTTCCCGTCGCGGTTCCGTCGGCCGTATGCGTGCGTTTGCGCAGCCGCTCCAGCTCGGGCCACGCACGCGTGTTGGCCACGCTCGCCGCGCCCAGCCACCCGCGGCGTGCCGTAAGCACGCCCCAGCGCATATTGCCCAACGTCTCGGGGCCGTGCGCGTCGGAGTCGATCACGATCTGCGCTCCCGCCGCGACCGCCGCGCGTGCGTGCGTGTCGGAGAGGTCGCGCCGGTTCGGGTTCCCGTTGATCTCCAGCAGCGTCCCAGTCCGCGCCGCTGCCGCGAAGACTGCCTCGAGGTTCACGGCATAGGGCTCGCGCCGCTCGATCAGCCGGCCCGTCGGATGGCCGATCGCGTCTACGAGCGGGTGCTCGAGCGCTGCGATCATCCGCTCTGTCATCCGCTGCTCGTCCATCCCGAAAGCCGTGTGCACGCTGGCCACGACCCAGTCCAGCCTCGCAAGCAGCTCATCGTCGTAATCCAGCGACCCGTCCGGCAGGATGTTGACCTCGCTGCCCGCCAGTAGCTGGATGCCCTCCAGGCCGGCGTCGATCTCTGCGATCCGCTCGATCTGGGCGCACAGCTCGCTCGGAGAGACGTCGTTGCCGAAGCCGTGCGATGCGGAGTGATCGGTGATCGCGAGATATTCGTAGCCGCGCTCACGCGCGGCCTGGGCCATCTCGGTGATCGTGGCCCTTCCGTCGGAGGCGACGGTGTGGCAGTGCAGGTCGCCGCGAATGTCCGCGAGCTCGACCAGCTCCGTCGGGGGTCGCTC
>DASXOX010000044.1:0-11746 GCA_036493975.1 Solirubrobacteraceae bacterium | reverse complement strand
AGCGGGCCGCCCCTCCCTGGCTCCCCGCACTCTTCGAGTTATGCCGGATGTGATTCCCGACGGCCGCCGAACTCAAACGAAAGCCTGATAAATGGAGTTTTGGGGGAGGGGTGGGTGGTCGGGTAGTGGTTTATGGCGGTTGAGAGTGGTCAAAGCCGGGTATCGCAATCAGCATGCCAACTGGTACATCCATATTTCTGATCGCGGTGGGCGCGATCCTGCGCTATGCCGTCACGGCGACGGTGTCCGGTATCTCGCTGTCCACGGTCGGCCTGATCCTGATGATCGTCGGAATCGTCGGCCTACTCCTGTCGCTGCTCTACATGTTCACCTGGAGCCCCCGCCGTGGCGCAGTGGTGCGTGATCGCGTCATCGAACGCGACCCCTACCAAGAACCGCCCGTTCGCCCCTGATTTCTATCCCTTGTGCGCGTCGACAGCGCGCTGGAGCTCCGCCTTGTTCATGCCCGAGCGACCCTCGACGCCGAGCTTGCGGGCCTCTTCGTAGAGCTGCTCACGCGTGCGCCCGCGCGGGCCGGGCCTGCCGGAGCGCAGGCCGCCACGGCGCCCGGAGGAGATGTCCTGGGTGGAGGTTCGCGAGCGCGAGCGCGCTTCGCCGGTGCGGGCGCGCTCCTTGTTGACCGTGCGCGCTGCGATCTCCTCGGCGCGCCGCTCCGATGCGCCCTGGGCGCGCTCGCCGTCCTTGACGTGCTCGTACTGGCGCGCGCGCTTGCTGCCCTTTTTGACACCGCGTGGTGGCATCTCTGGACCTCCTTGCTGGTGCGTGGAAACCTGATCCTCCTTTACCGGCATACCCTCCGGCGGGGCAGGATAAAAGCGACGTCGCGCCCCTTTTGCGTGGACCGGCTTCGAGCCGCTTGCAGCGAAGTCCGGGAGTGCCTGCTTGAGGTTGAGCAGCTCGGCGTGCAGATCGCCCTCACGCGCAACCAGCCCCACGAGCCCCGCGGGATCGAGGCTCAGCTGCAGCTCACGGCGACGGCTGCGTGAGCCGCGCTCCACTTCCTCCCAGCGCAGCGGCGTCGAGACCGTCGGCTGCGCGAGCGCCCGCAAGGAGTAAACGCAGACGGTCGTCTTGTGGGGGTCATTCTGGCTCCAGTCGACCAGCACCTTTCCGGGGCGCAAGCTCCTGGTCATGCGCGTCGTGACCAACTCGGGCTGGCGCTTCTCGAGCAGCTGCGCGACGGCGCGGGAGAAGTCCTTGGTCTGCCCGTAGGAGATCGCCGTACCCAGAGGGACGTAGACCTGCATGCCCTTGGAGCCCGACGTCTTGACGAGCGTCTGCAGATCGAGCCCCTCGAAGAGCTCCCTGATCCGCAGCGCCACGCGGCAGCACTCGCGCAAACCCGCCGGCTCGCCGGGGTCAAGGTCGAAGACGATCGCCGTCGGCGTACCCATGTCCTGCGCCAGCGAAAGGCTCGGGTGCAGCTCGATGTCGGCGAGGTTCGCGATCCAGATCAGCGTCGGGAGGTCTTCGACGACGCAGTACTCGATCGGCTCGCGCTGGCGCTCGCTCCAGATCGGCGCGGTCTTGACCCAGTTCGGCCTATGCCTGGGACAGCGCTTCTCATAGAAATGCTCCCCCTCCACCCCGTCGGGGTAGCGCTTGAGCGTCAGCGGACGTCCGGCGAGGTGCGGTAGCAGGGCCGGGGCGATCATGGCGTAGTAGTCGATGAGATCTCCCTTGGTGAAGCCCGTCTGCGGGTAGAGGACCTTGTCGCGATTTGACAGCCTCAGCGTGACGCCCTCGACTTCGATCTCGGTGTGACGCGCGGTCTGGTGCAGGACCGTGTAGGGAAGCTCACCGCCACGCCTGTGCCTGCCGGCTCCACGACCGACGGCACTCCCCTCGCCGCGAGCAGCACGCTGCCCCGCCCGTTTCGCCACCTTCGACGGCGAGTCTTTCGCTAATGCCGCCTCGACCGCCGTCGCCGACAGGGGAATCTCGATCTCGACCTCCGCGGCGGGCTTGTCGGGGCGCAGCCCGCGATACACCGAGTGGCGCAGGATGCGTTCGCGGGTCCAGTGCGAGAACTGGATCTCGGCGACCAGCTCGGGCTCCACGAAGCGCGACTCCCGTGGTGGCTGCACGCCGCGCTTGGCGAACGGGCTGGAGCGACGCGCGAGCGGCTTCAACTCTGTCGCGAGGCGTTCCAGCTCGGCCTCGTCAAAGCCCGTGCCGACGCGCCCGGCGTAGCGCAGCACCCGCTCGGCGCGCTCACCCACCGCCGCCCCCTCGGCCTCCGCGCGCCCAGCCTCCACTCCCTTGCCCTCGCGATAGCCCATCAGCAGCGCGCCGATGCGCCCCTCGCGGTTGCCCTTGCCGGGCAACCACCCGCCGATCACGAGCTCTTGGCGGGTGGTGTTCTTGATCTTCAGCCACCTCACGCTGCGCTCGCCGGGACGATACGGCGAGTCAAGCCGCTTGGCCACCAGCCCCTCCAGGCCGTGTTCGGCGCTGGCCGCCAGCAGCGCGCGGCCGTCACGCTCGCGATACGCCGGGGTCTGCCAGGAGGGACCCTCCAGTTCGAGCTTTCCCAGCAACGCGCGACGCTCGCGATAGGGGAGATCCATCGTCGAGCGCCCCTCCAGGTAGAGCAAGTCGAAGATCATGTAAGTCACCGGCATCTCGCGTGAGAGGCGCCGCACGACGCTCTCGGAGGTCTGGTGCATGCGCTTCTGCAGACGCTCGAAGCTCGGCGAGCCCTGCTCATCGAATGCGACGATCTCGCCGTCCAGCACTGCCTCTCGTGCCGCGAGCTGGCGTGCGAGCGCGCGCAGCTCCGGGTAGCGCGCCGTAACGTCGTTGCCGTTGCGGCTCTCCATGTGCAGGCGCCCGGGCTTGCAGTGGGCGATCACACGCACCCCATCCCACTTGATCTCAAACCCCCAGCCCGCCTCCTTGCCGGGCAGCTCGCCGGCCGTCGCGAGCATTGGCGCGATGTGGTCGGGCATCGGCTCTCGCGGGCTCTCGGGAGGGTCCATGCGGTGGATCATCCAGTCGCGCTCCTCCTCGCCGGCGCGAAACAGCGCATAGCGCCCCCGCAGACGCTCGCCGTGGAAGACCACCACGACCTTGTCCTGTTCGATCTTCTCCGCCTCGTAGTGACCGCGGTCCCAGATCCCGATGTGCCCCGCCCCGTAGCTGCCCTCGGGGATATCGCCTTCGAAGTCCAGGTACTCCAGTGGGTGATCCTCGACGTGGACCGCCTTGCGGTTCTCGTGGGGATCGTTGGGGATGCCGTTGGGCACCGCCCACGACATCAGCGCTCCGCCGCGCTCTAGGCGCAAGTCCCAGTGCAAACGGCGCGCGTGGTGCTCGTGGACGACAAACCTCGCAATCCGCTCGTCGGCGTGCTGGTTTGTCTTCGCTCTCCGCGCCCCGCCGCGCGCGGGCGCGCTCGCACGCGCGGCGGGCTCTGGCGTACTGTGAAAATCGCGTTTGGCGCGGTACTCGCGCAGCACTGGAAGTCCCTTCTGGGCTGGGAGAGCTATCGGCCGACGGCGCCGCCGCAAGCAGTCCACCCGCCACAAGCAACGTGCGCCGCCACTGCAAAAGTACCCTCTCGGCCGTGCGACAAGCGGCAACCGGCGCAGAACGCATACCGTTTCGAGCACGACGTGAGGGGTACCTCAACGACCGAGTCCATGCCCCCAGAGCGACATGGGCGAGATATGACTGGAGTGATGAGCGCCATGGGCGAGACAGCCGATCCTTCGAAGCGCGCACACGAGCGGGAGGAACGAGAGGAGGAGCAGGCGGCGGCACGAGAAGCCGGCGCGATCGGCGGCGTTGCCGGCGACGAGGATCTCGACCCCGCGCGGCGCCCCGTGCAGGAGGGTGGCGGCGGCGAGGCCGAGGGCTTCGAGGAATCCGAGGCGTTCCTGATCGAGCACGCCTCGCACGGCGACCAGCAATCGGCGCACGCGGTGCTCCACGACAGCGGCCGCGCCGAGGAGCGCACAAACGGCGAGAACGGCGAAGCCGACAGCGAGCGCAGCAGCGAGCTCGACCCCGAGGAACCGAGCAAAGGGGGATAGCCGGCGCGCGCGCCTGCGGGCGCCAGACCGTGGCGCTCAGATGACCGGTGAGCGCGGCAGCGTGCCCTTGGCGGCGTACATCGCGCGATCGGCCTCGATCAGCACGGCCTCCGCACTTGGAGTCTGGCGGTCGATCGCGGCGACCCCAATGCTGACGTCCACGGCAATGCGGTGACCGTCGGCCTGGACGCTGCAGTCGACGACCATATCGCGGAGGTTCGCCGCAACGCTACGCGCCGCCTGGCGGTCGGTGCCGGGCAGCAGCACCGCGAACTCGTCCCCGCCGACGCGCGCGATCAGGTCGCTGCCGCGTAGGCGCCGCGAGAGCTCGTTGGCGAGCACCTTGAGCAGCTCATCACCAACGCGGTGGCCGTAGGTGTCGTTGACCTGCTTGAAGCCGTCGAGATCCAGCGCGAGAAACGCGGCGGTCTCGTCATAGCGCTGGCAGCGCGAGACCTGGATCGCTAGTTCACGTTCGAGCAGCCGCCGGTTGCGCAATCCCGTGAGCGAATCGTGCTCGGCGAGGTGGCGCAGGCGCTCCTCCATGAGCTTTCGCTCGGTGATGTCCTGGATCTGGGCGATGAAGTGCAGCGGGCGGCCCTGGCGATCGCGCACGAGCGACACCGAGAGCATCGTCGAGATCACATGGCCGCGCGCATGGAAGTAGCGCTTCTCGATCTGGAACTCGCCGACCTCGCCGGCGAGCAGCCGGCGCACCTGCTCGATGTCCGCGGAAAGGTCGTCGGGATGGGTCACCTCCTCGAGCGTCTTTGCGAGCAGCTGCTCGGAGGTGTATCCCGTGATCGCCAGCAGCGCCTGGTTAACGCGCACCCAACGCCCGTCTGGCGTGAGCAGAGCCATCCCGATCGGCGCCTGCTCGAAGACGAGCTCAAAGCGCTCCTGAGCATGTCGACGGGCCTCCTCGGCGTGCTTGCGCGGGGTGATGTCGCGCGACACCGCGACCCCGCCGACGATCGCGCCGTCCGCGGAGCGCAGCGGGCCGACCTCGACCTGGTAGCAGCTCGTCTCCCCGAGCGACCAGATCTCGATCGCGCGGGTCTCGCCGTTCAGCGCTGCGCGGTACAGCGGCTCGTAGGTCCTCCACCGCTCCCCCACGAGGACCTCGACCGCGGGACGGCCCTCGAACTCACTGGCGCTTAGACCCTCCTGGGCGAGCGCATCGCCACCGGCGATCACATAGCGCAGCTCGGTGTCGAACACCAGCGCCGAAGCCGCCGGCAGCGTGCGCAGAACGGAGAGCGCGACCTCGCCCGCGCTGAGACCGTCGAGGAGCTGGCGCTCGGTCGTGGACATCACTGTTCTATCGGCTCGCGAGCACGCCAGCTTGATGGTCGCCTGCTCGAATGCCGCGGCCATACGGGCGAGCGATTCCCAGGCGCCTCGGCACGCTCGACCGTCAGACGCCCCCGCAACTTGAGGGCGCCGCCGCCCCCTCGAAGATTTGCACCCGGTTGTTCTGGGTGTCCGCCACTAGCACGTCGCCGTGGCAGTCGATCGCCACACCACTCGGGCGGGAGAGCTCGCCTGCCGCGCCGCCATCCACACCCCAAACCGCGCGCAGGCGCCCAGTGGAGGTGAACTCCTCGATGTGCCCCCCGTCGCGGTCGGCGACGAACACGTGGTCGAGCCGGTCAACCGCGATCCCAGCGGGTTCGCCGAAATGACCTGGGGCTCTGCCGGGACCGCCCCAGGAGGCCAGGAGCGCCCCAGAGGAGCTCAGCACGAGCACTCGATCAGCATCGCTGTCCGCCACGTAGAGGTTTCCGCTCCGCGCCACCGCAACCGCGACCGGATGCCGCAGCAGACCGACGCCGAGCGCTCCCAATGGATGGCCGTCGGGGGAGAAGCGCGCGACCTCGCCGCGACCCGTGTTGGCGACGTCAAGCTCACCCGAGGGTGCGATCGCAACACCCTCGGGTTCGAGCAGGCCCGTCGGCCCAACCGAGCCGAGAAAGTGCCCATCGGCATCGAGGTGGCGCACGGTGTCGTTGCGGGGATCCGCGATCCAAGCCGAGCCATCGGCCGCGAACGCCGCGGAGCTCGGCCCAAACCAGTGGCTGCCGATGATCGCGCCGCCGCCGCGTTCCCAGACGGTGCGGTAGCGCAGCTGCGAGTCAAACAGGTAAACCGGGCTGCGACTGCCGAATGTCTCCGCCACCAGTACCCCTCCGGAGCGATCGGATGCGACGGCCAGCGGCGCGATCAGCTGACCGGGGGTAATGCCGGGGGTGCCGAACATACGCAACCCACGCCCGCTGCCGTCGAAGGCGACGATCTGTTCGTTGCCGGTGTCCGCCACATACACGTGCCCGGCGGAATCGACAGCGGCAGCGCGGATATATGACAGGTGGTAGCGACCCTCCCCGCTCCATTCGCCCAGGGGATGAAGTGCGCGCGTGAGCACCGCGATGCGGTTGTTGTTGTCGTCGACCACGTACACCCGAGCGCCGTGCGCGACGACGCCGAACGGGTTGACGAACTGGCCGGGCCCTTTGCCGAAAGTGCCCTCGACGTACAGCGGGCGGCCCTGCAAGTCCAGCGCCTGCACGCGGTGGTTGCCCTCGTCGGCCACGTACACCACACCCCTTGCGACCGTAAGTCCGCGGGGACTGGAGAGCTGCCCCGGCCCGCTGCCCGGCCCTGCCCACAGCACAGCATGCGAGCCATCGAGGTCGTAGCGCACAATCCGATCGTTCGCCGAGTCCGCCACATAGACATGGCCGGCGCCGATCGCGATTGCGCCGCCCGGAGGCTTGTCGGGGCCTTGTCCCGCGCCGAAGTCGAACTGGCCGAGTGCGTGCCCGGCACTCCCCCATTCACCGAGCAGGCGCCCCGTGGCGCTGAAGCGCTCGATGCGGTCGTGACTCGCATCCAGGACGTAGACCTCCCCGTGCGCGCTCACCGCGAGCCCATCGACCGCACCGAGCTGCCCGAGCCCGGAGCCGTAAGAGCCCCACTGGCCCAGAAAACGCCCCGACGGCGAGAAGCGCTGCACGATATGGCTGAACTGATCGGCCACGTAGAGGGTGCCGTCCGGCGCGAACGCCAACGCCTCCGGGCAGCGCAGTACCCCCTCCCCGCGGCGCCCGATCGCGCGGATGCCGGTGTAGGGGCAGTGGGCAAGCGCGGCACCTTTCGGACCGACGGCGCCGGGGCACGCCGCGGCGAGCGTAACCGCTGCGGGCCGAGGCGCATCCGCGCTACCGCAGCCGCAGAGCGCGAGCCCTGCGGCGAGCAGTAAGACCAGCAGGTGAGGTGCGAGATGGCGACGCACAGCGCCGTATGGTGGTCAATTCGTCGGCGGACCGCGCCGGCGGAGCCCAACAGCGCAGCCTCCCAACAGCACGGCCTGCCGCTACCCACCCAACGAGAGAGCGCTCCCAAGACACATGTCAGCCCTTCGCAGGCACCGCATTCCGATCGCGCTCCTCGCGCTCGCCGCCGTGGCCGTCGTCGCCGTGTTGCTGTCCTGGCGGCCCGGCGAAAGCGTCCGGTCGCAAGCCCCCCATCGCACGCACACTGCCAGCGCGCACAAACCCTCGACAACGCGGACACCGCGGCGGGCGCGACCCGCCCTGGTCCCAAGCCCACCGCCGGTGGGCATACCTGTGCGGGTGAGCATCGCCGCCGGACCCCTCGGCAGAGTCGTGCCGACTGACTTCCTCGGCCTCTCCTTCGAGCTGCGCAGCCTGCCATCGATCGCGCGCTACGCCTCCGCGCCACTCGGTACGCCCGGCCGAACCCCAGTCTCGGGACACGCACAGAACGAGCTCATGACCCTGCTGCGCTCGCTCGGCCGTGGCGTGCTGCGCTTCGGCGGTGTCAGCGCCGACGAACAAGCCGCATGGGTCGAGCCCGGCGCGCCACTGCCACGGTGGGCGAATACCTCGATCACGCCCCACAACTTCGCCGGTATCGCGACGCTCGCGCGGGAGACCGGCTGGCGGGTGCTGCTGACGGTCACCCTCGGCCACTATGACCCGCATGCCGCTGCCCGGGAGGCCGCCGCGGCGCACGCCGTCCTGGGACCGGCGCTCGCTGGGATCGAGATCGGCAACGAGCCCGACCGCTTCATCGGCAAGCACTTGCGCCCCGACGGCTGGGATTTCGCGACCTACAGCCGCCAGGTCGCCGCCTACCGCGCCGCGATCGAGGCCGCTGCCCCGGGCACGCCGATTGCCGGACCGGACCCCGCGACGGGCACGGACGGCCTGCTATGGCTGCGCGCCGCCGCCCGTACGCTGCATCCGGCGCTGCTCACCGACCACTACTACCCGCTGAGCAGCTGCGGCTACAAGCCGACCGTCGGCGAACTGCTGAGCCCCAACCTGCGCGCGGGGACCGATCAGATGCTCGCCAGCATGCTCGCAATCGCTCGCCGGGTCCACTCACCGTTGCGGATCGACGAGACCAACAGCATCTCCTGCGAAGGCCGGCGCGGCGTCAGCGACACATTCGCCTCGACGCTGTGGGCACTCGACTACATCGCGCGTGCGATCCGCGCCGGCGCGGTGGGCGTGAACTTCCATGACCTGCCCTCCAAACCTGGCTCCTACAGCCCGCTGCTCGCCCCCACCGCGACGACACCGTCGGTCGGGGCGTGGCATGCACAGCCGGAGTGGTATGCCCTGTTGGCCGCACGCGGACTGCCCGGCAGCCGATCGCTTCCCGCACGTGTTTTCGGCGCCAAACCCGGCGAGCTCTCCGCCAGCGCCTTTCGCGCCTCCGACGACCGCTTGTCGATCGTGCTGGTCGACTTCGACCCGCCGGGATCGCGTCCGCTGGCGGTGCGGCTGCGACCCGCGCCGGGCACGACCGTGAGTGGTTCCATCGTGGACCCCGCCGCGCGCGCACGTACGCGCGCGTACGTGCGCGGCGGAGTGCTGCGCCTAACTGCCCCCTCCCCCGCCGCGACCGGTGGCGTCAGACTCGGCGGGCGGCTCGTCGCGTCCGATGGCTCATGGACGACACCCCCGGCGCTGCCCGCGCTGCACAACCGCGCCGGAGCCCTCTCGCTTCAGCTCGCACCGAGCAGCGCGGCGGTCGTAACGCTCTACCCGCGCTAGCCCTCGACTGCGCTCAGTGCGCGTGCGAGGCTCTGTTCGGTCTGGGGTCCGCGCAGCATTGTGCGGATGTCACCGCGTGCATCGAGGACGAACGTGCTCGGCAGCCCAACGACGCCATACGCTTCGCCGGCACGCGCATCGGGGTCAGTGAGGTTGGGAAAGCTCCAGCGGTAGCGGCGCAGGAACGCACGGGGGCCACCGGTTTCGCTCTCGCCGTAGTCGACCCCCACGATCTGCCCGCGCCCCGCGGCGCTCTGGGCAAAGCGCTCAACCGCTGGCGCCTCGTGCTGGCAGGGTGTACACCAACTTGCCCAAAACAGCACGATCGCGGCGTGCGACCCATGCGGGCCCACTTTCGCGGAGCTCCCAGCTGGGGCGCCGCCGGCCTGCTGCGGCGCACCGAGCAACGTCGCGAGCGTCACGGAGCTCCCCGCCAGCGCGCGCGAAGGCAACGCGGGCGCCAGGCGGACCTTCGTAGCGCCCCTGCCGGAAAGCCCGACGGCAAGCAGGACCGCGAGCACCCCCAGTCCGACCCCCCACGCCAGGACCTGACCGCTCCGCAGTCGCCTTGCCGCCCACATCGCCCGACCTCCGCGCGCCGCCCGCTGCCTACTGCGCCGCGAGCAGCGGCGCATCGTGCGCGATTTCGCTCGGCTTCCAGGTGTCGCCGAGGTAGACCGTGCGCCAGCGCCCCGAGGCATCGACGCCATATACCGCGGCAGAGTGGTCCACGAACTCGGGGTCCTTCGCGTCGCGTTCGGAGCCCACCCCCCAGGCGCTCCATACGCGCCCAAGTTCGTGCGCGGAGCCCGTCAGGTACAACATCCGACCGCTCATCCCGCGCTCCTTGAGGAACTGCGCCACGACCGGCCGGGTGTCGCCGCGGGGGTCCACGGAGACCGCGACGATCTGCGTTTTGGACGCGCGCGCGCCCAACAGGTGCTGCACGATCCCGAGGTTGGAGATGATCAGCGGGCAAACGTCGGGGCAGTGCGCGTAGACGAATGTGACCAGCAGCGACTTGCCGCGGAAGTCCGCGACGTTCACCCGCGCGCCCCCGGTGTAGTTGCGCAGATCGAGCACAGGCGCCGGTTTGGAGGGCGTGACGACCCCCCCGGCGAAGCTGGCCGACTTCGCCGTGGACGGGAGCGGATGGGACTGCACGGCTTTGCCGCCACCACCCGAGAGCAGCAGCACGACACCACCGACGACCACAGCCAGCACGAGCGCCACCAGCGTCAACCTGGCGGGGTCGAAGCGCTTGCCACCTCCGGGCCGCTGCCCTGCTGTAGGGTCCGCCGCCGGAGGGTCGTGGAGGTCCGCGGTGCCCATCCCCTGAAACGATACTCGCGAGCCGCGCCAGCGATGCCGATACCCAGGCATCCAGGTCTTCTCGGAAGCGGCCCCGTCGGCAAGAACCGTTGCAGACCTTCTCATGTGATGCAAATTGCAGCGATACGTGGTACGTTGCCGCTCGTTCGTGCCGAGTCCTCCTCCTTACGGGGAGGGGGAGCGGGGGACCCAAAGCGACCCTTCCTAAGAGGGACGCGGGGGCGAATCGCCGCCAATGTGGCGGCGTAGCGCATTGTGCGCGAGCCCGACAGCTAACCCCGTAGGCGCCCACGTAAAGCCAGAAAGGATGTGCCTGCGCCTATGTCGGGATACGCCCGCGATCTTGCTGCCCTAGACCCCTGGGAAGCCTCCCTGCAACGCTCACGTGCCCGCCGCGCTCGCGCGGACGCACGCAGCGGGGCCGGCCGCGGACGCACGGCCGCGACGCTCGTCTCCCCGGTATCCCTGGCGGCGCTGATCGATGCACGTCGCGAAGCTGCGCGCGACCTCTCCGACAGCGAGACGTGGGAGCTCTCGCTCGGACGCTCCCGAGCGCGGCGCCGCGCGACGCAACTGCGCTTCATCCCCAACGGCACTCGCGCCAGGCGCGCCTCGCTCGGCGCGCTTGTCGCGGTGGCGGCGGCCCCGGCCTCGGCGCTACTTGACTCGGCCGGCGCGCCAAGCACGGCGTTCGCGGCGGGACCCGAGCCAACGACGACCAGCCAGCACTACGTGACGCTGCGTGCGGGCTCCGAAGGCCGCCAGGTGCGCCTGCTCCAGCAGGCACTTGGCGTTCCGGTCGACGGCGTCTACGGCCCTGGAACCGAAGCCGCAGTGCGGCGCTTTCAGGAGAGCCGCGGCCTGAAGATCGACGGCGTGCTCGGCGCGGCGACGGCACGCGCGCTGGCGCACAACGCCCCCCCTGCACTTTCGGGCGCGAGCGTGTTGCGCAGCCTCACCGGCGAAGCGCGCGAAGTCGCACCGGGGCACATCGAGGAAGCCGCGAACGCCGCCGCGCTGCCGGCGGCTTCGCAAGGCGCGGTCGCAGTTACCGGTGAAGCCCAGCCGGCCACAGCGCTCGTCGAAGTCGAAGGCGCTGAGACGCCGACGACGCATACCGTCGAAACGGGCATCGCTCCCGGGGAAACCTTCGGCGGCTCCGAAGCCTCCGGCGAAGGGGAAGAAGGGGAAGAAGAAGGAGGCAGTGGTGTTGCGAGCGAAAGCGAAGCCGCCAACTCCGGCGCAACCACCGGCGAAGATTCAGCGCGT